>DLGP01000106.1:4676-21921 GCA_002482765.1 Alphaproteobacteria bacterium UBA7691 | reverse complement strand
GCTTAGACCCGTTCGGAAAGCCAGATCGCGGCGCGGGTGGCGGCTTTTACACCCTGGCTCAGCGCCGGATAGGCCGGGGCTTCAGTTGCGCCCTCGGCGCGGGCGATGTCGCGATGCTCAATTTCCTCGGCACGGAACTGCTCGATCAGCGCCACCAGTTCCGGCTCGGCCTTGCCCTCGGCGGCCAGGCCTTCCAGGGTTTCAAGCTGGCGCGTGTAATGCGCGTCGATCACTTCCTCCACCGCCTCGGTGCAGGCCATGGCGGCCTTCTCGCCGAGCAGGGCAGTGGCGGCGCCGAGCGCAAAGCCGGCAGCATGCCAGAGCGGGCCGAGCAAGGTGGGCCGGGCGCGGCGCTGCGGCAGCAGGCGGTCAAAGGCGGCAAGATGCTGGCGCTCCTGCTCGGCCATGTGGCGGATAGTGGGCGCCGAGGGTGCATGTTTCAGCACCGCAAGCTGGCCTTCATAGATGCGCTTGGCGCCATATTCGCCGGCATGATCCACCCGCAGGATGCGGTCGATGATCTGGGCCGGGGTCAGGTCGCCGGGCAGGCGCGGTTTGCTGTTGCTCATGGCGTCATCGCCTTTTTTGCCGAAAGCAGGGCCAGCACGGCAAGCAGGCTGGCCCAGAGCATGTTCCAGCCGGCCATGCTGAGGCCGAGGAAACGGAAGGCGGCTTCATCGCAGCGCACGATGGGCGCGGCCAGCACCTGGGCGCGCAGGGCTTCCAGCGTGGTGGCAGTGCCGCCGCCGCCGCAGCTTTCCAGCCCGGCCCACCATTTCATCTCCACGCCAGTATGAAACAGGGCGATGCCGGCAGTGGTGGCAAAGGCCAGCGCCAGCAAAGCCAGCAGCAACGGCCGGGCCCGGGGCAACTTCCAGGCCAGAAGGCCGAGCAGGATGGCAACGGCATAGGGCCAGCGCTGCCACAGGCAAAGCTGGCACGGCGTCAGGCCAAAACCATATTGCGCCACAAAGGCGGCGCCGAGCGTGATGGCACTGAGCAGGGCTAAGGCGGGACCGGCGAAAACGGCAGAGAGACGGGCTTGCATGAGCCAATTGTAGCGCCGCCATCGCCGCTTCGGAAAGGGCCTCACAATACTGTGACGATATGTTGCAGGTAACCGCCGGAAACAAATCCGGCAATTGATGCCCGGCGTTAATTGCCCAGCGTTTTTTCTGCAACACTATTACTTTGCCGGATCATCGGCTTGCCCGCGTGAGGTGGCTGGCACATGGCTTGAAATGCCCATGCCTGAAGGCGCCGTGCCTTCAGCATCGCAATCGCATGGGAGACGTAACATGGTCAGTAGCATAAGTGGTTATGGCGGCACTGGCGCCGCCGATCTGCTCAAGCAGATGCGCCAGAAGATGTTCCAGGAAACCGACAGCAACGGTGATGGCAGCATCGACAAGACCGAGCTGGAAGCACAGGCCGCCAAGATGGCGGAAGCCGGCGCGGCGCGTGGCGTTGGCGGGCCGCAGGGCGGGCAGCCGCCATCGGCCGAGCAATTCATGCAGGATTTTGACAGTGACGGCGATGGCAATATCAGCCAGACCGAATTCGATTCCGGCTTTGCCAAGCTGGACGAGCAGATGCAGTCGCAACTGGTGGCGATGCAGGGCCAGGGCGGGCCGCCGCCGCCACCGCCGCCAAGCCAGGGCGCCGCAGCCTATGATTCTGCCGGGCTATTGAGCAGCGCGGATGAGGAAGACGAGGAAAGCAATGCCTTGCTTGAATTGTTCAAGCTGCAAGTGACGGCATGATAACTGCCGCCTGATTGTGGCAAGGAAATACTGGCAGCGTCATGCTCGGCATGGCGCTGCCGTTTTTTTGCGTGATGCTGCGGCGCACACAAAGAAGTCTTGTTGACAGGAGGTTTAAAAATATGAAACCTACAGGAAACCAGCGTCGCCGAGTCAATCCGGCGGCGCAGCGCGAGGAAACCAGGGAAATCATGCCACCCGTATCGGCCAAGTCAGCCGCCGAGCCGCAGAGCTTTGGCGATCTCGGCGGCACATTGCGCAATCTGCGCATGACGCGCGGCCTGACGCAGCAAGAGGCTGCGAAGCAGGCCGGCGTGACCAAGGGCTATATGTCCAAGGTGGAAGCCGGCACGGCGGCACCGTCGATTGCGGTGCTGAGCCGGCTGGCCGAGGTTTATCGCTTCAAGCTGTCGGATATTTTTGAGGACAAGGAAACCGCCTCGCCCTTCTGCCTGGTGCGCGCCACCGAGCGCCGCCGCATCAACCGCGATGGCAGTGAATTGGGCTATGTGTTCGAATCATTGTCCTATCGCAAGAAGGACCGCCGCGCCGAAATCTTTCTGCTGCACTTGCCGCCGATCAAGGCGCCCAAGCTGCTCTATCGCCATCGCGGCGAGGAAATATTTTTTGTCATGAGCGGCAAGGTCCGCTTCATCTATGGCAGTGCCGAATATCTGCTTGATGCCGGCGACTGCGTTTATTTTGACCCCAGCGTGGATCATCGGGGTGAAGCCGCGGGCGCCGATCCGGCACAGGCGTTCGTTGTCATTCTCGGGCCGGAAACCAAAGCGGCGGCGGGCAGTATTGCCAAGGCCGGAAAACCGGCCGCGCCGCCAGGCAACAAATCCAGGAGGAAATAATGCGTAATTCCAAGCTTTCCCGCCGTGCTGCGCTCGGCGCAGTGGCTGCGGCTGGCGCCACCATGGCCGCCAGCACTTTTGCCCGCCCGGCGCTGGCCCAGTCCGGCACCGTCACATGGCGCATGCAGGCTTTGTGGGATGGCGGCACCACGCCGCAGAAATATGAAGAAAAGTTTGTTGCCCGGGTTGCGGAACTGACCGGCGGCAAGTTCAAGATCACGCTGTTTGCGGCGGGCCAGATTGTGCCGGCGGCGCAGGCATTTGATGCCGTGCGCGGCGGCGCGTTTGAATTGATGAAAACCTTCGATGGCTATGAAGCCGGCAAGATTCCGTCCTTCGCCTTCACCAGCACGGTGCCGTTCGGCTTTGCTGAAAGTGATCAGCTGGAAGCCTGGTTCTACGAACTGGGTGGCATCGAGATGGCGCGCCAGGCCTATGCCCCGGCCGGCCTGCATTACATCGCCCCCACGGTTTATGGCCAGGAGCCGCTGCATTCCAAGGTGCCGGTGCGCAAGATCGCCGATCTGGCCGGCAAGAAGGGCCGCTTCGTTGGCCTGGCCTCCACCGTGATGGGCGCCTTTGGTGTATCGGTCACGCCGCTGCCCACCGGCGAAGTTTATTCGGCGCTGGATAAGGGCGTCATCGACATGGCGGATCGTGGCGACCTTACCGCCAATTTTGAAGCCGGTCTGGCTGAAGTGGCGAAATATGTGATCGTGCCCGGTTTCCATCAGCCGACCACCGCCACGTCCTATGTCGCCAATCGCGGCGCCTATGACAAACTGCCGGCCGATTTCAAGGCCGCTTTGGCTGTGGCCGCCCGCGAAGTCTCGGGTGCGTTGCGTCAGAATATCCTGGTCAACGACACGGCTTCGCTGGCCAAGTATCGCGCCAAGGGCTGTGAAGTGATCATGTTCGATACGGCTGAAGTGAATGCCGCGCGGCCGAAGGCGATGGATGCCTGGAAGACTGCCACCAAGGGCGAAGCCCTGGCCAGCAAGATTCTGGAAAGCCAGACCGCTTTCATGAAGCAGCTCGGCCTGCTCGCCTGATCGCGGGCCTTTAACCCGCCGCGTCAATCACCCGGCAGTCATTGTGCTGCCGGGTGGTTCCTTTCCGCAGGAGATTATGATGCCTCGCTGGCTTGCCGCCTTGATTGGCGCCATCACCGCCGTCAATCGCTGGGTCTTTCTTGCCACCGCCACATTGATGGCCGTGGTGGTGCCGGTGATGCTCTACGAAGTGGTGGCGCGGTATGTGTTCAACGCGCCAACAGTATGGGGCATGGAATTGGCGGTGCTGATCTTCGGCCCGTATTTCCTGCTGGGCGGACCCTATCTGCTGCATTTGCAGGGCCATGTGGCGCTTGATCTGCTGCGCCAGCGGCTTGACGCACGCTGGAACCGGTTTTTTGATCTGCTGAATTACCCCATCATCATGGCCTTCTGCACCATCCTGCTGGTGTTTTCGGTGCCGCCGGCTTTGAGCGCCTGGGAATATCGCGAAACCAGCTTCTCCGCCTGGAACCCGCCGATCTGGCCGGTGAAGATTGCCGTGCCGCTGGCATTGGCTTTGATGCTGTTGCAGGCAGCGGCAGAATTCCTGCGCGTGCTGTTCCAGCGCCCGGCTGATAAAATTGACGGCATCGCACAGGGCGAGGTGGCGCTATGAGTTCCTCTGCCATCCTGATCCTGATGTTCGGCAGCCTGACCGTGTTCATGCTCACCGGCTTGCCGATTGCCTTTGTGCTCGGCGGCCTGTCGCTGCTATTCACCGTGACGCTGTGGAACGAAAGCGCCGTGGTGGTGCTGGTGTTGCAGATTTTTGATGCGATGAAATCGGAAGCGCTGCTGGCTATTCCGCTTTACATCCTGATGGCCTGCATCCTGCAACGCTCCGGCATCATCGAATCGCTGTATCGCGCCATGGAATTATGGTTCGGCCGTTTGCGCGGTGGCCTTGCGGTTGGCACCGTGGTGATCTGTGTCATCATGGCGGCGATGACCGGCGTGGTGGGCGCTGCCGTCACCGCCATGGGCATCCTGGCGCTGCCGGAAATGCTGCGGCGCGGCTATGATCCGAAACTGGCGCTTGGCACCATCTGCGCTTCCGGCACACTCGGTATCCTGATCCCGCCTTCGGTGCTCACCATCGTTTATGCCGTCACCGCCCAGATATCGATCGGCAAGATGCTGATTGCCGGTGTGGTGCCGGGCATCATCCTGGCGTCGCTCTACATCCTCTATATCCTGATCGCTTCCTGGCTCAAGCCGGAGCTGGCCCCGGCGCCAAAGGATATCGAGCGTGTGCCGCTGATCGAAAAGCTGCGGGCGCTCAAGTCGCTGGTGCTGCCGGCCTTGCTGATCGTGATGATCCTTGGCTCGATCTTTTTCGGCATCGCCACGCCAACGGAATCGGCGGCAGTGGGTGTGGCCGGTGCGCTGCTTTCGGCGGCGCTGGCGCGGCGTATCAATACCGGCATGCTGCGCGAAGCCGGCATCGATGCGCTGAAAGCCACTGCCATGATCATGTGGATCACCATTGGCGCCAAAGCCTATGTGGCGATTTTCACCGGCCTGGGCGGCGCCGACACTTTGCTGAACTTCATCCGTGATTTGCAGGTGGATCGCTGGGTGGTGCTGGCCTGCATGATGCTGATCCTGATTTTCCTCGGCACCGTGCTGGATGAAATCGGCATCATCCTGCTCACCGTGCCGGTATTCCTGCCGATTGTGCGCCTGCTTGGCTTCGATGAATTGTGGTTCGGTGTGCTCTACGCCATCACCATTCAGATGGGCTATATCAGCCCGCCCTTTGGCTACACGCTGTTTTACATCAAGGGCACATTGCCGCCGCATATCGGCATGAACCAGGTGTATCGCGGCATCATCCCGTTTTTCCTGCTACAGGGCGTCGGCCTGCTGATCTGCGCGCTGATCCCGGATGTTATCACCTATCTGCCCAGCCTGATGGTTGGCAAGTAAGCGCCAGACAAGGAGCATGATTATGGATGGCAAGAATCGCAGTTCGCGTATTTCCGGGCTGCACAAGAAGAGTATCCGTGAGCGTATCGAACTGGTTGGCGCCTTTGCCGGCCTGGACGCGGCCGAGATGGATCATCTCGCCAATACCGGCAATCTGGATGAACATGTGGCCGATCATCTGATCGAAAACGTGATCGGCACCATGAATATCCCGGTTGGCGTGGCCACCAATATGCTGATCGACGGCAAGGACCGGCTGGTCCCGATGGCCACCGAGGAATCCTCGGTGGTGGCGGCGGTGTGTAATGCGGCGCGGCAATGTTACGACAATGGCGGCTTCATCACCTCGATGTCGGGCACGCTGATGATCGCCCAGGTGCAGCTGGTGGATATCGCCGATCCGCAGCATGCGCGGATCAAGATTCTGGAGCGCCGCGAGGAGATCAAGGCGATCTGCGATGAATGCGATCCGATCCTGGTGAAGCTGGGCGGCGGTTTCCGCGATCTGGAAGTGCGCATCATCGCCACACGCGGCGGCGATATGGTGATCACCCATCTGATCGTGGATACACGCGATGCCATGGGCGCCAATGCGGTCAACACCATGGCCGAAAAGCTGGCGCCGTATATCGCCGCCTGGACCGGCGGGCGCACCTATCTGCGCATCCTGTCCAATCTGGCCGACCGCCGCCTGGCGCGGGCGCGCTGTGTTTGGAAGGCGGAAGCGATTGGCGGCGCCGAAGTGCGCGACGGCATGCTGGCGGCGTATCATTTCGCCGAAGCCGATCCGTATCGTGCCGCCACGCATAACAAGGGCATCATGAATGGCGTCAGCGCCGTGGTGCTGGCCACCGGCAACGATACCCGCGCAGTGGAATCCGGCGCCCATGCCTATGGCGCGCGGCTGGGCCGCTACAGCAGCCTGACCCATTGGGAACGCACGGCCGAGGGCGACCTGGCCGGCATGCTGGAAATGCCGATGGCCGTGGGCCTGATCGGCGGCGCCACCAAGCTGCATCCCACTGCCAAGGTGGCGCTGAAAATCCTGGGTGCGCAATCCGCCGAGGAACTGGCGCGCATCATTGCCGCCGTTGGTCTGGCGCAGAATTTCTCGGCCCTCAAGGCCCTGGCCACCACCGGCATTCAGAAGGGCCATATGGCGCTGCACGCGCAGAACATCGCCATGATGGCCGGTGCGCTGGGCGAGGAGATCGAGATCGTCGCCCGCGCCCTGGTGAGCCAGGGCAAGGTGCGGGTTGATCTGGCCGAGGTCGAACTGGCCAAGCTGCGCAGCAAGTAACGCTTCAGCGCCTGAGCGGCAGCATGGCAATCGCTTCAAAGCCGCCTTCGGGTGGATGGGCGAAAGCCAGGCTGCCGCCATGGGCGCGCAGGATGGATGCCGCCACGGCCAGGCCCATGCCCAAGCCTGCACCTTGGCCACCAGTCTCCTGGCCGCGTGCTGTATCCAGGCGATAAAACGGCGCCAGCACATTCTCGAATTCAGCCTCTGGAATGCCGGGCCCGGCATCGCGCACGCGGATCGCCACGCTATCGCCCTGCAAGGTCAGCCCAACCCGGGCCAGATGGCCATATTTGATTGCATTGTCGATCAGGTTCATCAGCGCGCGTTTCATCGCTGTGGGCCGGCACACCGTCACCACATGCACCGGGCCGTCATACAGCGCATCGCTGCCGGCATCGCTGGCATCGTCGCACAGGCTGGCCAGCAGCACGGCAATATCCACGCGCTGTTCTGGCTCGCCGCGTGCATCAAGTGCCGAAAAGCCAAGCAGCTGCTCGGTCAGGCGCTGCATGAAATCGATGTCATCCTGCATGCGCTGGCGCCGCTCCGGGCTTTCCGGGCTTTCCAGCCGCAGCCGCAAGCGGGTCAGCGGCGTGCGCAGATCATGCGACAGGGCAGCCACCAGCGCGGCGCGGTCGCGCACAAAGCGGTGGATGCGGCCTTGCATGGCATTCATGGCTTGCGCGATGGCGCGGAATTCCATCGGCCCGGTTTCCGGCAGATGGCGCGGCGGCGTTTCGGCCTGCCAGTCGCGCGCGGTATCAGCCATGGCGCGCAACGGCCGCAGCAGCCGCACCGTGGTCCACAGGGTCAGGCCGGCGATGATCGCCGCCGTGGTCAGCAGCCAAAGTGTGGTGAACAGCCAGCGCGGCACCAATGGCTCGGCCTGGCGCGGCTTCACGCTATACCATTGCCCGCCGGCATCACGCAGCCACACGGCAAAGATTGGCGGCAGGCGGATTTCGCCCGGCTGCATGTCGTCGTGCCGCTCCGGCCCTGGCCCTGGCGGCCCTGGCCCGGGTCCTGGCCCTGGCCCGGTCTGCCACGGAATGACGATGGAAAGCCCCGGCCCGATATCCAGCCCGGCCTGCGGGCGGCGCGGGCGCCAGGGCCGCACCTGGATTTCCGGATAGGCACTTTCCGATAAGGCGGCGCGCAATTCGCGTTCCAGTTCCGAGAACGGCCAGGGCGGGCGCGGGCGCGGCTCGTTGCGGTCCATTTCCCGGGGTGGCTGGGGCGCTCTCTCCCAGCTCAATTCGCCGGCTGCGTCGGATTTTGCCAAAGCAGCAGCAATATCGCGGCTATCACTGACCAATTCCGTCACCAGGCTGCGCACACTATGGCGCGGGGTTTCGCCGGGCAGCACCAGATATAGCAGCAGGATTGTGGCCACCTGCGTGCACAGGATGCCGAGCAACACCGTGGCGGCAATGCGCCAGGCGATGCGGTCGCCGCCCAGGCGGCGCCACAAACCGGCAAGCAGCGCCGTCATGCGGTGGCCAGGGCCTGCACGGCCGGCGTGAAGATATAGCCGCCGCTGCGCACCGTCTTGATCAGTTCCGGCAGATTGGGATCGGTTTCGATCTTGCGCCGCAAGCGGCTGACCTGCACATCCACGCTGCGATCAAACAGCAGGCTGGAACGGCCGCGTGTGATATCCAGCAATTGCTCGCGGCTCAGGATGCGCTGCGGATGTTCGGCAAAGGCCAGCAGCAGATCAAATTCGCCCGAGGTCAGCGGCAGCAGTGCGCCTTCCGCCGAGCAGAGCTGGCGTTTGCCGATTTCCAATGTCCAGCCGGCAAAGCTGTAAGCGGATGGCCGCTCGGCCTCGCGTTCGGCGCTGCTGCCGGCGCGGCGCAGGATGGCCTTGATCCGCGCCACCAATTCGCGCGGGCTGAAGGGTTTGGTCATGTAATCGTCGGCGCCGAGTTCCAGCCCGAGGATACGGTCGGTCTCGGCCGACATGGCGGTGAGCATCAGCACCGGCAGCGCCATTTCCTGGCGCAGCTTGCGGCAAAGCTGCAAGCCGTCTTCGCCCGGCAGCATCAGGTCCAGCACGATCAGGTCAAACCGCCCGGTCTTCAGCGCCGCCATCATGCCCTTGCCATCGGCGGCGGGGGTGACACGGAAGCCGTGTTCGGTAAGGAAATGTTGCAACAGCGTGCGGATTTCGCGGTCGTCATCAACAATCAGGATATGCGGGCTACGAGCCATGGCTGGGGTCATTTCATTGGCAAAAACCGATGCCCCTATCATGGCGCCGTGCCGCGCAGGAGCAAGGATTCCTTTGTAACAGTCGGTTACCAACCGTCTTCTTGCCGTCAAACTTCCACATTCCGGCCGTTATAGCTTAGGCAACGGATATCGGATGCACCGGTATCGGCAAATCGGAGGTAGATCATGACCAAGAGCAAATATTCCCTTGCCATCGCCGGCATTCTGGTGGCCGGCCTGCTCGGCACACCGCTGCTGGCCTCGGCCGCGCCGGGCGAACGCGGCGGGCCGCGTGCGGATCGGGCCGAACGCGGCGAGATGATGCGGCGCCATGCCGAGCGCGCCTGTGCCGATGCGCCGGCGCGGCTGGCCGGCTGGCTGGCCTTTGCCGATACCAAGCTGGTGATCAGCCCGGCGCAGCGCGCGGCCTGGGACAATTTCGGCCGCGACCTGCGCGCCAGCGCCGAGCCCTTGCAGGCAAAATGCCAGCAGCTTCCGGCCGTGGCTGATGCCGCCAAGCCGGGCGAGCCGGGCGCCAAGCCTGATCCGCTGGTGCGGGTGCGGGCTGCCGAGGCTGCCACGGCGGCCAATCTGGAAAGCCTGAAGTTGCAGCGCGGCGCCTTGGAAAAGCTGTTGCCGCAACTCAGCGCCGAGCAGCGCACACAATTCGCTGAATTGCCGCCGCTGCCGTTGCGCCTGCCGCCACCGGCGCCGCATCGCATGATGCACCACACGGCGCATTAAGCCGGGCTTTGCCGCCGGGCCGGAGCAATATCCGGCCCGGCGGTATTTCCTAAAGCAGGAAGCGCACCACCACAAAGCCGCCGATCAGGCCGATGAAGAAAATCCAGGTCAGCAGGGTCAGGCGGCGTTCGATGAAATCACGGATCGGTGCACCAAAGCGCCATAGCAGCGCGGCGATCAGGAAAAACCGCAGGCCCCGGGTGGCAATCGAGGCGAGGGTGAAAACCAGCAGGCTGAAATGCGCCGCGCCGCTGGCAATGGTCACCAGCTTGTAGGGGATCGGCGTCAGCCCCTTCACCAGGATGATCCACACGCCCCATTCCTGATAGGCTTCCTGGAAGGCATGCAGCTTGTCGCCATAGCCATAGACCCGGATGATCCATTCACCCATGGTTTCGATCAGGAAATAGCCGATGGCATAGCCCAGCAGGCCGCCCAGCACCGAGGCGATGGTGCAGATCAGGGCATAGTGGAAAGCCTTCTCACGCTGCGCCAGGCACATCGGCACCAGCATCACATCGGGCGGAATCGGAAAGACCGAACTCTCCAGGAAGGAGATGAAGCCGAGCCAGCGGCCGGCCCGGGGGCTGGCAGCTTGGCGCATGGTCCAGTCATAGAGCTTTTTCATGGCCCTGGCTGATAGCGGGCGGCGCTGGTTTTGTCCATGGCCTGGACCGAATTAGCCCGGCCCGGGGTTGATTACCGGCTCGCCTTGGGTAATATCCCGCCGCGCGCGATGCCCCAGTGGTGGAATCGGTAGACGCGACGGACTCAAAATCCGTTGTCCGCAAGGACGTGCCCGTTCAAGTCGGGCCTGGGGCACCAATTCCGGTTTCTGCATGGTCAGACCGGCATCCTCATTCATGCGAGGCTTTGCCATGCCGCGCCAAGATTTGCCGACCTCCCGCCTGCCGGATCCGGTGCCCGATGTGCTGATCGCCGAGGGCTGGCCGGAATATCGCCTGCTCGATAGCGGCCATGGCCGCCGGCTGGAGCAGCTTGGCCGTATCCGGGTGATCCGGCCCGAGCCGCAGGCAATGTGGTCGCCCAAACTGCCCGAGGCGCAATGGGACAAGGCCGATGCCAGCTTCGGCCCGAATGAAAAAAGCGAGGAGGATGCCGGCAATTGGCGTTTCCGCCGCGATTTGCCGGAAACCTGGCCGGTCAGCTACCGCGACCTGCGCTTTTATGGCCGCTTCACGCCGTTCCGCCATCTCGGCTTTTTCCCGGAGCAGATGACGCAATGGGATTGGGTGGCTAATGCCGTGCGCCAGGCCGGTGGCGAGCCGCGTATCCTCAACCTGTTCGGGTATACCGGCGTGGTGTCGCTGGTGGCGGCGCAGGCCGGGGCGCGGGTGACGCATGTTGATGCCTCCAAGAAGGCAATCGCCTATGCCCGCGAGAACCAGGAACTGGCCGGGCTGCAACAGGCGCCGATCCGCTGGATCATGGATGATGCACGCAAATTTGTCGCCCGCGAGGCGCGGCGCGGCAGCCGCTATGATGGCATCATTCTCGATCCGCCAAAATTCGGCCGCGGCCCCAAGGGCGAAGTGTGGAAAGTGTTTGAACACCTGCCGGAATTGCTGCGCGAAATCCGCACCGTGCTGTCGGATACACCGCTTTTTGTGATCCTCACCGCCTATGCCGCGCGGCTGTCGCCGCTATCGCTGCATGCCCTGCTGCATGAGCATATCGGCCCGGGCAATATCGCCTGCGGCGAACTGGCTTTGCGCGAGGAAGCCGGCAACCGGCTGGTATCCACCGCGCTGCATGCGCGCTGGACGCCCTGATACAGCTCAGCGCTTCGTCTCGCGCAATTTGGCGTCCTTGGCCGGGTCGATCCACCAGGACAGGAAGTCGTTGCCGTATTTCGGCGTCTTGCCGGTCTTGCCGAACTTGTCCCAATAGGCGATGCGGTCATAGCCGAAGGTCCAGCCCGGGATGACGTAGAAATTCCAGGTCAGGGCGCGGTCCAGGGCGCGGGTGGCGCTCACCAGTTCGTCGCGGTTCTTGGCGTAGATCACGGCATCGATCAGCGTGTCGATGGCCGGGTTTTTGATGCCGGCATAATTGCGGTTGGCCGGGTTGTCGGCCGCCGCGCTGCTCCAGAAGCTGCGCTGCTCGTTGCCCGGCGAATCCGATTGGCCCCAGCCGGCCGAGATCACGTCAAAATCGAAGGCCCGGATGCGGTTCACATATTGTGAGCTATCAACCACGCGCAGGTTCAGCTTGATGCCGAGCCGCTCCAGGCTTTTGCCCCAGGCGGCACCGATACGCTCAAACGACGGATCGGCCAGCAGCATTTCGATTTCCAGCGGCTTGCCAGCCTTATCCAGCAGCTTGCCATCCTTCACGCTATAGCCGGCCTGGGTCAGCAATTCGCGCGCCTTGCGCAGCATCGCCCGGTCGCTGCCGCTACCATCGCTCACCGGCGGCGCATAGGCCGGGCCGAAGACGCGCGCCGGCAACTGGCTGCGCAATGGCTCCAGCAGCTTCAATTCGGCCTCACTCGGCGCGCCGCGCGCTGCGAAGTCTGAATTCTCGAAGAAGCTCTGGGTGCGGCTGTAATCGCCGAAGAAGAAATTCTTGTTGGCCCATTCAAAGTCGAAGCTGTAGCTTAGGGCTTCGCGCAGCAGTGGATCGGCAAATTTGTCGCGCCGCGTGTTGAAGATGAAGCCGCTCAGGCCGGCCGGGCGTTCATGCTTGATCTTTTCCAGCTTCACCTGGCCGTTCTGGCGCGCCGGAAAATCATAGCCGGTGGCCCAGACACGGGCGATGTTTTCGCTGCGATAGTCGTATTGCCCGGATTTGAAGGCTTCCAGCGTCACCGTGCTGTCGCGGTAGATATCGTAGCGGATGCGGTCAAAATTATAGCGCCCCTTGTTGATCGGCAGATCCTTGCCCCACCAATCGGCGCGGCGTTCCAGCACGATGAAGCGGTTGGCCTCAAATTCCTTGATCCGGTAGGGGCCCGAGCTGGTCCAGGGTTCCAGCGTCGGCTTGTCAAAATCGCGCTTTTCCCATTGCGCCTTCTGGATCACCGGCAATTGGCCCATGATCTGCGGCAATTCGCGGTTTGGCGGACCGGAGAAATGGAACTTCACGGCACGCGGGCCGAGCACTTCGGCGCGCGTGACATTGGCATAGTAATACTGCATTGCCGGTTCGCCCTTGTCCTTGATCTGGGCGAAGGTATAGGCCACGTCTTCGGCAGTGATCGGGTTGCCATCGGCCCATTTTGCTTCCGGCCGTAGTTTGAATGTCACCCAGCTCAGATCGGCCGGCACTTCCACACTTTCGGCGATTAGGCCGTATTCCGCCGACATGTCGTCCATCGGCGACCCCATCAGTGTCTCGTAAATCAGGCCGAGGCCGGGGGCTTCATCGCCCTTGGGGATGAAGGGGTTCAGGCTGTCAAAGCCGCCCACCGCCACCAGTTTGACCTCGCCGCCTTTCGGGGCGTTCGGATTGACAAAATCAAGCTGCTTGAAATCGGCCGGGTATTTCGGCGCGCCGACCAGCGACAGGGCATGGCTGCTGGTTTGTGCCTGAAGCGGGGCGGGAAGCAGCGGTGCGGCCAGGACGGCGCATAGGGCTAGCACGGCAAGGCGCGGCATCGGCGCAATCTCCCTCGGGCGGTAATCTCACATTGTATAGTATATAGGGGCGGGTTCAGGCGCCTGCCAGTAGCGATTTTGCGGCGGCATGCAAAGCCGGGTTGGCTGCGGCCAGCACCCGGGCCGGGCTGCGGGTATCCAGCGGCCGGCCTTCCCAATCTGTGATGATGCCGCCAGCGCCTTCGATCACCGGGATCAGCGCGGCATAATCATAAGGCTGCACCTTGCCATCCAGCACAATATCGGCAAAGCCGCTGGCAATCAGCGCATAGGCGATGCAATCGCCGCTCATGCGGTTCAGCCGGCAGGCTTTGCGCAGCTGGGTGAAGGCGGCGGCCTCGCTGTCGCTGAAGCCATCCACATAGGTGGTCAGCACGGCGGCCTGGGCAAGATCGCTGCCGGTATTGGCCTGGGTGGCTGCGCCGTTATAGCGCGTGGCATGGCCGCTGGCGCCGATCCAGCGGTCGCGGGTGATCGGCTGGTCGATGACGCCGAGCAAAGGCCGGCCATTATGGGTCAGGGCGATCAGGGTGCCGAAAATCGGCAGGCCGGTAACGAAGCTTTTGGTGCCGTCAATCGGATCAAGAATCCACTGCCACGGCGCTTCCGGTCTGGCATGGCCAAATTCCTCGCCAAAAATGCCATGCTCGGGATAGGCCGCCTCAATGGCGGTGCGCATCGCGGTTTCGGCGGCGCGGTCGGCCACGGTCACCGGCGAGGCATCGGCCTTGCTTTCCACCGCCATTGAGCGGCGCCGGAAATGCGGCCTTATGGCGTCGCCGGCCAGATCGGCCAGATGATCGGCAAAACGGATAAGATCAGCCGGGCAGATGGTCATTACACAATCTGCCCGGTTCTGCGGCTTATTGCAGCGGCTTCGGGCTATCCGACATCGAATTCAGATAGGCCAGCAGGTCGGCGCGCTCCTTGGCGCTGCGGATGCCGGCGAAGGCCATCTTGGTGCCCGGCGCATAGCCCTTCGGGTTGCCGATGAAGGCGAACAGGCTTTCAAAAGTCCAGGGGCCTTCGGTCTTCTTGATCGCGTCGGAATAGGCGAAGCCGTCGGCATGGCCCTTCTTGGCATCCACGATGGCGAACAGGTTCGGACCCACCTTGTTGGCGCCGCCCTTCTCAAAGCTGTGGCAGGCAACACATTTGGCGGCCGACTTCTTGCCGCCATCGATGCTGGCGGCGGCCAGCAGGGTCTTGACGTCCACTTCCGGCTCGGCGGCAACCGGGGCGGCGCCACCCTTCGGGGCTTCCTCGGCCACTTCGATCTTGTAGGCCGCCTCGGCCAGCTTCTTCGGACTGACCAACATGCCGCCAAGCTGATTCAGGCCGGTAATCACCAGCAAGCAGGCAAGAACGGCACCAGCGATCTTGTTGATCTCGAAACTGTTCATTCGGCAACTCCCATGGCCCAAGCCTACGGCGCCGCCACTCTTGGGGCGGGGCCGGAAAATCGGGCGCAGATTACCGGCTTCCCCCCGCCATCTGCAACCCGTATAAAGCCCGCTGGATGGGCCGGCGGTGGCGTCATCCTGCGGCGAAGTGCCGCATCCCCGCTGATTCGCAAACCCTTGAAAGACATGACCCAATCTTCTCCGTCTCGCCCCTCTGACGACCAGCCTGCGCTGCCGCGCAATCCTATTGTGCTGATCCCCTCGCGGCTGGCTTCCACCCGGCTGCCGGATAAGCCGCTGGCCGATATCCATGGCAAGCCGATGATTGTGCATTGCCTGGAGCGGGCGCGTGAGGCCGGATTCGCCCGCGTTGCCGTGGCCTGCGGTGATGCGGCCATCGCGGCGGCGGTGCGCGCGGCGGGCGGCGAGGCGGTGCTCACCGATCCGGCGCATCCTTCGGGTTCGGATCGTATCTTCGAGGCGCTGACCCGGCTTGATCCAGATGGCGCGCATGATGCGGTGATCAACTTGCAGGGCGACCTGCCGGCGATTGATCCCAAAGTGGTGCGGGCTGCGCTGGCGCCACTGGCCGATCCGCTGGTGGATATCGCCACCCTGGCAACGCCAATCGTTGAGCAGCATGAGATCGACGATCCCAATGTGGTGAAGGCCGTGCTCAGCCTGGCGCCCGGCGCCAGTATCGGCCCGGCTTTGTATTTCAGCCGCCGCCCGGTGCCATCGGGTGAGGGGCCGCTGTGGCATCATATCGGCATCTATGCCTATCGCCGCGCCGCCCTGGCGCGGTTTGTCACGCTCAAGCCTTCGCCGCTGGAGCAGCGCGAGAAGCTGGAGCAATTGCGCGCGCTGGAAAATGGCATGCGCATCGCAGCCGCTGTCGTTGACACCCTGCCGCTCGGCGTCGATACTCCCGGCGACCTCGAACGCATCCGCCAAGTCATGGCGAAATAACAAGAATTCGGAAATTGCAGATGTCGCCCGCCGCCTCGCTTGCCAGCCCCGCCACCGATCCCGCACAGGTTGTTGCCTTCCAGGGCGCGGCCGGTGCCTATTCGCATCTGGCCTGCCGCGAGGCTTTGCCTGATCTGGCACCGCTGCCCTGCGCCACCTTTGAGGATGCCTTTGCGGCGGTGCGTGAGGGCCGGGCGGCCTGCGGCCTGATCCCGATCGAGAATTCCACCGCCGGCCGGGTGGCTGATATTCATCATCTGCTGCCGGAAGGCGGGCTTTACATCACCGCCGAGCATTTCCTGCGCGTGCGGCATCAGTTGCTGGCGCCGCAAAACGCCAGTCTGGCCAGCGTCAAGCGCGTCTACAGCCATGTGCAGGCTTTGTCGCAATGCCGCAATGTGATCCGCGAATTGGGCCTGGAAGCGATTGTTTCCACCGACACGGCCGGCTCGGCCAAGGAAGTGGCCGAACGCGGCGATCCTGGCGCCGCCGCCATTGCCTCCACAATTGCCGGCGAACTGTATGGTTTGCAGGTGTTGCGCCCCGATATCGAGGATAACGCCACCAACACCACGCGCTTTGTTAAGCTGGAACGTGAGCGCAAAGACCCGGACATGGCGGCGCCCGGCATCTGCCTCACCAGCCTGATGTTCAAGGTGCGCAGCGTGCCGGCGGCGCTGTACAAAGCCCTGGGCGGTTTTGCCACCAATGGCGTCAACGTGGTGAAGCTGGAAAGCTACATGACCGACGGTTTCCGCGTGGCGGAATTCTATTGCGAGATTGAGGGCCATCCGGCGCAGACCAGCGTGCAGCTTGCGCTCGACGAACTGGGCTATTTCTCGCGTCAACTGAAGGTGCTGGGCGTGTATCGCGCACATCCTTATCGTTTCGACAGCTAGGCGAAAGCGGGATGCGGCGCGCTTTGCGTTTCCCGCTTTCCCGACGCCGCCTCCTGGCGCTCGGCCTTGCCGCCGGGTTTGCGCCACCAGCAGCAGTTGCGCAGACCGCGCCGACAAAGACTGATATTGCCGTGATTGGCGCCGGCATTGCCGGCCTGGCGGCGGCGCGGCTGCTGGCGGATCGTGGCATCGCGGTGGCGGTGCTGGAAGCGCGCAACCGCCTGGGTGGCCGCGCCTTCACCGATAATCGCTTCGGCTTTCCGGTTGATCTCGGCGCGCTGCATCTGCGCTCGCTGGAGGTCAATCCGTTAAGCAGCCTGGTGCGCCAGAGCCGTGCCGCCTCGCAGGTGGAAGATGGTGATTTCTGGCTCTATGAGCCGGGCCGCGAAGCTGCTGCCGGCGATTATGATGCGCTGGGCGCGGCGCTCGACCGTATCGACGACGCGCTCAACGATGCCAAGTCGGCGCGCCAGGATCGCGCCCTGG
>DLGP01000106.1:0-4658 GCA_002482765.1 Alphaproteobacteria bacterium UBA7691 | reverse complement strand
ACACACGCTGGGCTGAACCGGCCAAGGCTTTGGCCGGGCCGCTGCATGTTGGCCTCGAATTCGCCCAGCTTTCAGCCCTGGATGCGCCGCGCCTGGCCGGCACCGGCAATGATCTGTGGCTCAATGGCGGCCTGGGGGCCTGGGTTGCCAGCATGGGCGCCGGCCTACCGGTTTTCCGCAGCCTGCCGGTGCATGGCATCGAATGGAGCGAACGCGGCGTCAGCATCAGCCATGCCGGCGGTGTGCTGGAAGCGCGGGCCTGCATCGTCACACTGCCGCTGGGCGTGCTGGCCACCGGCGGCGTCAGTTTCAAGCCGGATTGGCCAGCGCCGAAACGCGAAGCCCTTGGGCGCGTGCAGGTCGGTGTGATCGAACGCATCGCGCTGCGTTTCCGCCCCGGCAGTATCGAGGCGCCGGCCAGCACGCAGCTTTATGGCCCCGGGCCTAGCAGCGATATCGATGTGGCAAGGCAGGCGATGCAGTTCCGGCTCAATGCGCTGGGCCAGCCGGTGGTGCTGGCCAGTATCGGCGGCAGCTATGCGCGCGACTTGCTGCGCGCCGGCGAGGCGGCGATGGTGGATGCGGCGCGTGGCCGGCTGGCGCGGCTGCTCGGGCCGGGCATCGAGGCCGGCTTTGTCGAGGGGCTGGCGTCATCCTGGGGCAGCGATCCCTACAGCCTGGGCAGCCATTCGGTAACCCGGCCCGGCGCCGCGGCGGCACGGCGTAGTCTGGCCCAGCCGATGGGCCGGGTGTTTTTTGCCGGCGAGCATGTGGCGCCGCCGGAATGGGTCAGCCAGTTGCCGGGCGCCTGGCTTTCCGGCCGCGAGGCGGCACTGGCGGCGCTCAAGGCGCTTGCATAACATTGCCCCGTAAGACTCCCCGGGAAGAGGATAATTAAGAGAATGAGCCAGACGATCCTGGAATACCTGCGCCAGCGCAGCAGCATCCGCGCCTTCAAGCCTGATCCGGTGCCGGCCGATGTGGTGCAACGCCTGCTTGCGGCAGGCGTGGAAGCACCAAGCTGGAGCAACACCCAGCCATTTCGTGTCGCCGTGGCGCAGGGCGAATTGCGTGACCGCATCGCCGCCGAACTTTGCGGCCGGTTTGATGGTCAGATCGAGCATGGCCGGGGCCGCGAATATGATGTGCCGGATAAATACCCGGCCGAATTGCAGGCACGCCGCGCCGCCTGCGGCTATGGGATTTACGGCGCGCTGGGCATCGAGCGCCAGGATATGGCGGCCCGCGCCATGCAGATGCGGCGCAATTTCCATTTCTTCGACGCGCCGGTTGGCCTGTTCATCTATGCCCATGGCGCGCTCGGCGCCTATGCCGCGCTGGATGCCGGCGCCTATATGCAGTCGCTGATGCTGGCGGCGCTGGATGAGGGCTTAGGCACCTGTGCCCAGGCCGCGCTTGCCACCTGGCCCGATGCCGTGACGCCGTTTTTTGACGTGCCGGAAGGCTACAAGCTGCTCTGTGGCATCGCTGTGGGCTACCCGGCCGAAGATGTGGTCAACAAATTCCGGCCGCAGCATCTGGCCCCGGAAACCCTGGCGATCCCGCCGAAAGCGTAGAGTCTAAAACGCTGCCGGCTTGGGGCTGCCAACCGAGCGGAAAAATGCTTCCACGGCGGCGCGGCGCGGGATCGGCCCCACTGCGCCATATCCGATGGTGGTGAGCGCGGCGGCGGTGTTGGCATAGGCGGCGGCTTCGGTGGGGGCGGCGCCACGGGCAATCTCGGCCAGGAAGGCGCCGTCGAAACAATCGCCGGCGCCGGTGGCATCCACGCTCGGCACACTATGCCCCGGCACGCGCCAACGTGCGCCATCCGGGGTGCCGAGCAGCACACCAGCGGCGCCGCATTTCAGCACCACCAGCGGCACACCCAGGCCGCGATAAAAATCCAGGATCGCTTCGGGCTGGTCCAGGCCGGAAAGCGCGCGGGCATCCTCCAGGCTGGGCAGCAGGATATCGGCCAGCTTCGCCGCCCGGTGGGTTTCCGTGCGCGCCTGTTCCAGCGGCCATAGTTTAAGCCGCAGGTTGGTGTCAAACGCCACCCTGGTGCCGGCTTGTCGCGCCGCCGCCATGGCGGCGAAGGTGGTTTCGCGCAAAGCGGCGGAAACCCCGAGCGAGATGCCGGAGGTATGCAGGATGGTCGCTTCGGCCACACGTTCGGCCGGCAGGTCGGCGGGCAACATGGTGCTGGCTGCCGAACCCTTGCGATAGTAGGTGAAAGTGTGGCCCTGGCCCGAATGGGTGACAAAATAGATGCCGGTGGGGGCATCGGCGCGGCGGCCGACATTGGCACTGTCCACCCCCTCGCGCTGCCACAGGCCGAGCAGCAGGTCGCCAAAGGGATCGCTGCCTACCAGGGTGGCATAGCCCGACCTGGCGCCCTGGCGTGCGGCTGCGATGGCGCAATTCGAGGTGTCGCCGCCAAAATCGCGCAGGTATTGGTCGCTCTCCGGGCCGTTGGTCTGGTTGAATTCAACCATCGCCTCGCCCAGGCACAGAATATCCAGTCGCATCCCTGTCTCCCCAGCAAGTCATAGCCTAGTCAAAGGCTTACCGGCAACCGGTTTCTTACATATCAGATACGACTTGTGGCGAATCGGGCGCACTGCTAGGGTCGCCGCTGTAATTGCTCCAATGGAGGCCGACATGGCCAAGGCCAAGCCGCTTCGCGCCGGCACGATCGAACGCCCGAAGTCGCTCACCGAATTGGTCAAGGAGCATATCCGCAACCGCATTATCGATGGCGAATTGAAGCTGGGCGAGGCATTGTCGGAAAATGTGCTGGCGGCCCAGCTCGGTATCTCCAAAACCCCGGTGCGTGAAGCGCTGCTGCAATTGAAGCTGGAAGGGCTGGTGGATATCCAGCCGCAGCGCGGCAGTTTCGTGTTCACCATGAATCCGAAGGAGATGGAGGAATTCTGCGACTATCGCATCATCCTGGAAACCGCCGCTTTGCGCAGCGCGCTGGAGAATGACGAGGCCGGCCTGGTGCCGGCGCTGGAGACGCGGGCCAAGAAGATGCTGAAGGCGGTGGAGGAGAATGACCTGGCCGCCTATCGCCGCATCGACACGGATTATCACCGCCAGATTTTGCAGCGCGCGCAGAACAGCTATCTGCTCAATGCGCATGCCCAGCTTGAATTGAAAATCCAGGCTTTGCGCGCCCATGTCACCCAGCGCGACCGCACCATCGAAGTGTCGTTGCAGGAGCATTTTGATATCATCAAGCTGCTCAAGGAAGGCTTGAGCGACGCCGCCCTGGCCGTGCTGGCCAACCATATCCGCTCGGCCTCGCGGGATTACCGCGCCCTGTCGGAGGAAGGCGTCAGCCTTGCTTGATCGGCCCGCCGCTTTGCCCGCCGCTGCCGCAGCGGCTGATCGTGCTGTTCTGCATGGCATCGGCTTCATGCTGCTTGGCACCGCCTTGTTCACCTTCAACGACGCGCTGGGCAAATGGCTGGTGGTGAGTGTAGCGGTGGGGCAGTTGCTGTTCATCCGCTCGGCCGCCGCCTTCCTGATCCTGGCGCCGATGATCCATCGGGCCGGCTGGCGCAAGGTGTTTGTGGTGGAGCAGCCCGGCTGGCACAGCCTGCGGCTGGTGCTGATCGTGCTGGAAGTGGCGGCTTTTTACATGGCGGTGCGGCATCTGCCGCTGGCCGATGTGATGAGCGTGTATCAGGCCGGGCCGCTGATCGTCACCGTGCTGGCAATCCCGCTGCTCGGCGAGCGGGTCGGCTGGCGCCGTGGCCTGGCGGTGGGTATCGGCTTTATCGGCGTGCTGCTGGTGCTGCGGCCGGAAGGCGGCGTGTTCAGCGCCCCGGCGCTGATCGCGCTGGGCGGCGCGGTGGGCTATGCCCTGCTGATGCTGTCTACCCGCCACCTGCGTGCCGCCAGCAATCTCACCCTGATCGCCTGGCATACGGTGGGTGTCGGCCTGTGCGGCCTGCTCACCTTGCCCTGGGGCTGGATGCCGCTGGATTGGAGCACATTGGCTTTGCTCGGCCTGATTGGTGTGGTGGCCACCTCGGCGCATGTCTGCATGAACCAGTCGCTCAAGCTGGCCCCGGCCAGTGTGGTGACGCCGTATCAATATACCTCGCTGCTGTGGGCCATCCTGCTTGGCTGGCTGGTGTTTGGCGATGTGCCGACCGGCGGCATGCTGCTGGGCGCCGGCATCATCGTGGCCAGCGGGTTGTTCGTTTTGCATCGTGAACAGAAACTCAAGTCATAAAAATCAAGGGAGTGAGACAGTGACCAGCGAAGCCCCGAAGCCGAAGCGCCTGCGCAGCCGCGAATGGTTTGACAATCCCGACGATCCGGGCATGACCGCGCTGTATCTGGAACGCTACCTGAATTACGGCCTCACACTTGGCGAATTACGCGGCGACAAGCCGATCATCGGCATTGCGCAATCGGGCAGCGACCTGTCGCCCTGCAACCGGCATCATCTTGATCTGGCCTGGCGCATCCGCGACGGCATCCGCGATGCCGGCGGCCTGCCGCTGGAATTCCCCACCCATCCGATCCAGGAAACCGGCCGCCGCCCCACGGCAGCTTTGGATCGTAACCTGGCCTACATGACCCTGGTGGAATTGCTGCACGGCTATCCGATTGACGGCGTGGTGCTGACCACCGGCTGC
>DLGP01000004.1:42193-67220 GCA_002482765.1 Alphaproteobacteria bacterium UBA7691 | reverse complement strand
CTAAACCCGTTTGGGAATCCAAAACCGAGTCAATCAAACGTCATCCCGATCTAAAGAAAAACATGGATGGTACGCCTTCGCGTACCATGACGACCTTTGTTGGCTATGGACTCCGTCCGCCGCACTCAGGCCCGCGCCGTCGGCCGGCTGCTGACGCGGGCGAACCAGGCTGTGAGATTGCCGAGTTCCGGCGGCACCGGCAGCTTGCAGGCCTTGGCCACGATCAATGCGCATTGCACCGTGATATCGGCCACGCTGTAGCTGCTGCCGGCAATGAAGTCGCGGCCGGCTATTTCCCCATCCAGCCAGGTAAAGCGCTTAAGCAAGTGGTCGCGGCAGCTCTGGCCATAATCGCCATATTGCGTGATGCGGCCATCCCAGAATGGATGCGTGTGCAGGAACACGCTGGTGGTTGGCACCAGGATTTCCAGTTCCATACGGCGGTTCCACATTTCCACCTGGGCGCGCTCCAGGGCAGTGCGGCCGAGCAAGGCCGGCTCGGGATGCAACTCCTCTAGATAACGGCAGATCGCCATCGATTCTGCTATGATGGTGCCGTCATCCAGTTCCAGCACCGGCAGGGTGCCGAGCGGATTCTTGGCCAGAAATTCCGGGCGGCGATTCTCGCCGGCCTCCATGTCGATATCCACGGTTTCGCAATGCAGGCCCTTTTCGGCCATGAAAATACGCACACGGCGCGGATTCATCCCGGCTTTCAGATTATAAAGTTTCATCCCGTCCCTCTTTTTTTATTCACCCAGAAAGGCCAGCAATTCGGCCAGCGTTTCCTCGGGCAGTTCTTCCTGCAAGGTATGGCCGCAAGGTAGCGCCCGGCCGCGCACATCCACAGCTTTCTCGCGCCAGGTTTGCAGCACGTCATAGAGCGCGCCGACCACACCCTTGGCGCCCCATAGCGCCAGCACAGGTGCCTGGATACGCGCCTCGGCATCGGCAGCATCATGCTCCAGATCAATGCCGGCGGCGGCGCGGTAATCCTCGCAGATGGCATGGATCGTCGCCGGGTCGCGGTAGCAGCGCAGATATTCGGCGAAAATTTCCGGCCCGGTGGCGCCCGGCGTCTTGCTCTGGCCGTTGATATGGTGGCGCAGGAAAAATTCCGGGTCGGCGCCGATCATGCGCTCTGGCAAAGGCGCCGGCTGGATCAGGAAGAACCACCAGAAATAGCGCGTGGCAAAAGTCTTGTCGGTGCGGGCATACATCGTGGCGGTGGGCGCGATATCGATCACGCACAGCTTCTGCACCAGGACGGGAAAATCCAGCGCCATACGATGCGCCACACGGCCGCCGCGATCATGCCCCACCACGCGGAACTGCTGATGGCCGAGCCGGTGCATCAGCGCCACCTGATCCGCCGCCATGGCGCGTTTGGAATAATCTCCCGGATCCGGCTTGGCGCTATCGCCATAGCCGCGCAGATCGGTGGCAACCACGCTGTAATGTTCAGCCAGGGCCGGCGCGATCTTGTGCCAGGTGGCATGGGTTTGCGGATGACCATGCAGCAGCAGCAAGGGCGGGCCGCTGCCGCCAAGCGCCGCCCGGATGCGGATGCCGTTTTCCAGCACAACATCCACCAGCCGGAAGCCGGCCAGGAAAGGCGAAAGCCCGTGCTCGGTAATATCGCTCATGGCCGCACCGCCGGGGTTTCCACCGGCATGCCGCGCGCACGCTGCACAAGATACAATTCCAGTTCGATCATCGCATCCGCATCATAGGCAAAAGGCTCGGCCCGCACGCCGATCATGCAATTGCGCAAGCGGCGCTGCAAGGAACCCAGGCCCTGCCATTCCAGACGATAGAGCGGATAGCCGGTTGGATGGCCCTGCGGGATGATGCTGCCGGCGAGGCGACGGCCGGCATTGTCGTCATGGCATTGCACACAGGAGAAATTCAGTTGCCCGATACGCTCGCGATACAGCAGCTCGCCGCGCTGGCGATGCGGCACCAGCCGCGCATCATCCGGCGGCGCCAGCGGCAGGCCGCGCGATTGCTGGCCGATCAGCGCCGTCAGCGCCAGTATCTCGTCACTCTCCGGCGCAAACGGCGCCTGACCCTGATGCCGGCTGCGGCAGGCATTAACCCGCCGCGCCAGATCAAAAACCTTATCGCTGGCTGCATCATAAGCCGGATAACGCGCCGCCACGCCGCGCATGGTCTGTGGCGCGCCATGACAACTGGCGCAGGAAGGCGCGCCGCTGTTCCACAAAACCTCGCCCTCGGCCACCCACAGCATGGCCGGGTTGAGCGTATCATCCTGCTGCATTGCCTGGGTTTCGCGGCTCATATCGGCAAAGCCGGAGCGGCGCTCATCGGCCTGCACCGGCCCGGCCAGCAACAGCAGCAGCAAAATCAGCCGTTTCATGCCACGATAATGGCCATGGTTTCGCTCTGGCGGAAACCGTTATCACCTTCCCAGGTGAAGCTCAGCGTACCGCTCTGGGTGGCGATGGTGGTGAAGGCAATGAACGGATTGGCCGCGATGGCCTGATAGAGATCGGCGCGGAACACTTCCTCGCCGGCATAATGGCAGGTGAAGCGGCGGATGATGTCGCGCGGCGCCACTGTGCCGTCCGCTCCGGGGCGATAGCCGGTTTCCATCACATGCGAGATCATGGTCTTGATCTCGATCACCTCGCCCTTGCGGGCATTGCGGGGAAAGTTGATCAGCGCGCGTGCCATGCTCAGCCCTCCACGCAGGCAGCCAGGGTGACAATCACCTGCGCGCTATCCTGCCACACACTGCCATCGCTCATCTCGGCGATGGCCGTCACCGCCTGCGAGGTAGCCAGCCGCATGCGGGTGTAGACCATGGCGCGACCGGCGCGTGGCCCAAGATGGAACACCGCCACCTGCGGCTGCGGATTGGCCTCGGTGAACAAAGCCATGCGGCGCACATGGTCGGTGGTGGTCATCGGGCTGTCGGCGCGTAATGTCACCGGCACGGTATTGCCATTCTCCACCAGCGGGGCGATTTCCAGCTTGATGCGGCCCTGGCGCAACGGGGCGTTGCCAATCAGATCGCGGATCGCCGCCTGCATGGCTGCCGGCGTGGCCCGCGCCGGACGGGCCACAATCGAGAATACCGGCAGCAATAGCGCCGCGCCCAGCAAGCATCGCCGGCTCGGCATGGTTTCAGTCCCGCAAGGTGGCAAGGAAGGCGACCACATCCTCGATCTCCTGTTCATTCAACACCGGCCGGCCGATCCAGGCCCTGCCGACCAGCACCAGATCATCGGTGCGGTAATAGGACGGCATCAGCGTGGCCGGATTGAGGCGGCGGCTATCGGTGATGCGCAGCCGCAACTGCGCCACGCTCCAACGCGCGCCGGCACCGGCCAGGCTGGGCGCCAGATTGCCCTGGAAACGCTGCTCCGGAAACGGCCCGGTATGGCAGAGCAGGCATAGCCCCTTCTGGCGATCCGCCACGATAGCGCGGCCGCGCTGGGCATCGCCAGCAAGCCCGCCCAAAGCCAGCGGGATGCCATCCTGCACCACCTGGATTTGCTGCGCTGCCGCCTGTATTTGCTGCGCTGCCACTGGCCCGGCCAGCATCACCAGCAGCGCAGCAATCCCATAGCCCAGCCTCACGCCGATTTAAGGTCGTGATGCTTGAGCGGCAGGGTGCGGATACGCTTGCCGGTGGCGGCGAAAATCGCGTTCAGCACTGCCGGCGCCGCCACAGCGATGGTTGGCTCGCCCACGCCGCCCCAGAAACCGCCCGATGGCACCGTCACGGTTTCCACCGCCGGCATCTCGTCCATGCGCAGCATCGGATAGGTATCAAAATTCTCCTGCTCGATACGGCCATTGGCCACCGTGCATTCGCCATGCAAAGCCGCCGTCAGGCCATAAACGAAAGAGCCTTCGACCTGAGCCGCAACCTGCTGCGGATTGACCACATAACCCGGATCGGTGGCGGCGACGATACGATGCACCTTGATCTGCCCGGCTTTCGACACGCTGACCTCGGCGCAGGCGGCAACATAGGAGCCGAAGCCCATGGTTTGCGCCAGGCCGCGGAACACGCCGGCCGGCGCCGGCTTGCCCCAGCCGGCCTTTTCCGCCGCCGCATTCAGCACCGCCAGATGCTTGGGATGATTGGCCATCAGCTTGCGGCGGAATTCCAGCGGGTCCTTGCCGGCGGCCTGGGCCAGTTCATCAATGAAACATTCCAGATAGATGGTGTTCTGGTTCAGGTTCACACCGCGCCAGAAGCCCGGCGGCACATGCGGATTGCGCATGGCATGGTCGATCAGCAGGTTGGGGAAAGTATAGCCGATGGCGGCTTCGGCGCCGCCCGCATTGAGGCCCTGGAACACCACCGGGTCAACACCGTTGCGGATATTCTGCGGGAAGATGCCGGCCAGGATCGATTGCCCGGAGATGCGCATATGCAGTGCGGTCACCTCACCCTGCTCATCCAGTGCCGCGGTCATCTTGCATTGTGTGATCGGATGATAGCGGCCATGCAGCATATCCTCCTCACGCGACCAGAGCAGCTTCACCGGCACGCCCGGCATTTCCTTGGCGATCAGCACCGCCTGGCGCACCCAATCATGCACCGCGCCGCGCCGGCCGAAGCCGCCGCCGAGATGCAGCTTGTAGACTTCGCATTGTGCCGGCGGCAGGCCGGCAGCTTCGGAAGCCGCCGCCAGCGCTGCCTCGCCATTCTGCGTCGGGGTCCACACTTCGCATTTCTGCGCCGTGTAAAGCGCCGTGGCATTCATCGGCTCCATGCAGGCATGGTTCTGGAACGGATAGCCGTAGGTGGCCGTCACTGTGCGCTTGGCCGAGGCCAGCATCGCCAGCGCATCGCCCTGCTTGTTGCCCACGGCGGCTTCCTTGGCTTCCAGCCCTTCACGCAGGAAAGCCGCGATGCTCTCGCTGCTGGCCTTGGCATGCGGGCCTTCATCCCATTCGATCGGCAGCGCATCCAGGGCGCTCTTGGCGCGCCACCAGCTATCGGCCACCACCGCCACGGCGCTGTCGCCAACCCGCACCACCTTCTTCACCCCCGGCATGCGCAGGGCCACGGCCTCGTCAACGCTTTTCACCTTGCCGCCAAAAACCGGGCAATCGCGGATCGCCGCGTTGAGCATGCCGGGCAGCTTCAGATCGGCGCCATAAACCTGCTTGCCGGTCAGCTTGTCCAGCGTATCCAGCCGCTTCACCGGCTGGCCGGCGATTTTCCAATCCTTCGGGTCTTTCAGCACCACATCGGTTGGCACCGGCAGCCTGCCGGCCGCGGCGGCCAGTTCGCCATAACGCAATTTGCGGCCGCTGGGCTGATGCGTCACGATGCTGTTGGTGGCAACACATTCCGCCGCCGCAACCTTCCAGTGTTCGGCTGCGGCCTGAACCAGCATGAGGCGGGCCGCCGCGCCGCCCTTGCGCACATAATCATGCGATTCACGGATGCCCCGACTGCCGCCAGTGGAGAAATTGCCCCAGGCGCGGTTACGCGCCAGATTCTGCCCAGGCGTCGGGTATTCGGTGGTCACCTTCGACCAGTCGCATTCCAGTTCCTCGGCCACCAGCTGAGCCAGGCCGGTGAGTGTGCCCTGGCCCATCTCGGAGCGGGCAATACGGATCACCACGGTATCATCCGGCTTCACCACCACCCAGGCATTGATCTCGGGCGGCATGGCATTAGCCGTATTCTGGGCCTGGGCCGGGATATGGAAGCCAACACACAGCCCGCCGATGGCGGCGCCGGAACCGGCGAGGAAATGACGGCGAGAGAGCGGTTTCAGCATGGTCATGACTTGCGCTCCCTTCAGCCGGCCGCCGCCGCCTTGATGGCGGCGCGCACACGGTTATAGGTGCCACAGCGGCAGATATTGGTGATTTCGGCATCGATATCGGCATCGGTCGGCTTCGGCTTGCTCTTGAGCAAAGCGGCTGCGGCCATGATCATGCCGCATTGGCAATAGCCGCATTGCGGCACATCCAGCGCCGCCCAGGCCTTTTGCACCGGATGCGAACCATCCGGCGACAGGCCTTCGATGGTGACGATCTTCTGCTTTTCGTCAAAGCCGGCAGCCGGCATGGCACAGGAGCGCATCGCCTCGCCATCCACATGCACCGTGCAGGCGCCGCATTGCGCCACGCCGCAGCCATATTTGGTGCCGGTCAGGCCAAGCTGCTCGCGCAACACCCAGAGCAAAGGCGTATCCTCCTCGGCCTGGAATTCTACCACGCGACCATTCACGTTCAGCTTGGCCATGATCATCCTCCGGGATGTCTTCTTATTGGTGGGGCGAATTGCCGGCCAGCCTAGCGCCGGGCGGCGCAGCCAGCCAGTAACATTTCCGCAAGCTGACAAATCACCCGGCTATGCACGCGCCCGCACTGGCCGTAAGCCGCGCTTTTTGCCAGAATGGACAAAATTTCAGCAGGAGCCTTCAGCATCATGAGTTTGAACGAGTTGGTCATCACCAAGCCCGATGATTGGCATGTGCATCTGCGCGACGGCGACGTGCTGGCCACCGTGCTGCCGCATACGGCGGCGCAATTCGGCCGCGCCATCGTGATGCCGAATCTCAAGCCGCCCGTCACCACCGCGGCCCAGGCCCTGGCCTATCGCGACCGCATCCTGGCCGCTTTGCCGGCCGGCAGTGACTTCCAGCCGCTGATGACCGCCTATCTGACCGACGAAATCGCGCCCGAGGAAATCCGCCACGGCCACGAAACCGGCGCCTGGGTGGCAGCCAAGCTCTATCCTGCCGGCGCCACCACCAATTCACAGCATGGTGTGACCGATATCGCCAAAATCCGCCCGGTTCTGGCGATGATGGAGCGCATCGGCATGCCGCTTTTGCTGCATGGCGAGGTGACCGACCACAGTGTTGATATCTTCGACCGCGAGAAAGTGTTCATCGACCAGATTCTGATCCGGCTGCTACAGGATTTCCCGGAACTGAAAGTGGTGATGGAGCATATCACCACCGCCGAGGCGGCGGCCTTTGTGCAGGCCCATGCGCCGCAACTGGCAGCCACCATCACGCCGCATCACCTGATGATCAACCGCACCGATATTTTTACTGGCGGCATCAGGCCGCATTTCTACTGCCTGCCGATTGCCAAACGCGAGGAACACCGGCTGGCTTTGCGCCGCGTTGCCACTTCGGGCGAAGCCTGCTTTTTCCTCGGCACCGACACGGCGCCGCATGCCGCCCATACCAAGGAAGCCGCCTGCGGCTGTGCCGGCATCTTCAACGCGCCCACGGCGATGCAATGTTATGCCCAGGTGTTTGAGGAGGAAGGCGCGCTCGACCAACTCGAAGCCTTTGCCTCACTGAACGGCCCGCGCTTCTATAGCCTGCCGGTGAATAACAGCAAGCTGACCTTGCGCAAGGCGCCACAGCAACTGCCCGCCGAAATCCCGCTCGGCAGCGACCGCCTGGTGGTATTCGCCGCCGAGCAACCGCTGCGCTGGAGCATCGGCTGAGATTAGCTCACAACAAAATCGTCATGGTCGGCGCAGGCCGACCATCCACGAGTGCTTTTATTGCCAACCAGCAAAATGAAAAACGTGGATGGTACGCCTTCGCGTACCATGACGGCTTTGTTATTGGACGAGCGAAGCTCCCGCCTTTGCGCTAGATAATATTCTTCTCGATGATCGGCTGGTTGCGCAGCAGGCGTTCCGGGCCAAGTTCCGATAGGTCGAGGCTGTGATAGCCGCCAAACAGGATCAGTTCGGCCACGCCGCGCCCGGCGGCGGGTGATTGCTGCATGCCATGGCCGCTGAAGCCGTTGGCGAGATAAAAATTCTCGAAGCCCGGCGCGCGGCCGATAATGGCATTATGGTCGAACAGGTTCATATCGTAATGCCCGGCCCAGGCATTGACGAATTTGATCGCCTCGAAGGCCGGCACGCGCTCGGCCAGCGCCGGCCATACCACGTCTTCAAACAGCCCGTAATCAACCTCCAGCGAAGCATGCTGCTCGGGTGTATCACCGTCACGCGGCGGCGCCCCCGCAATGAAATAAGCGCCTTCCGGGCGGAACCAGACGCCGGATGTATCAATCAGCAACGGGCAATCGGGCAGGCTGTCCTTGCAGGAGAACACAAACACGCAGCGCCGCTCCGGCAGCAGCGGGAAATCCAGGCCCGCCATGGCGGCGAGTTTGCCGGCATGCGGCCCGGCGGCGTTGACGGCATGGCCACAGGCCAGGCTTTCGCCATTCTCCAGCCTCACACGGCTGACGCGGCCGGCGGTATGCTCCAGCGCTACAACATTCTGCGCCATATAGACCACACCAAGCGAACGCGCCTTGTTGCGGAAAGCCTGCAACAGGCCATAGCCATCAAACCAGCCTTCATCACGCAGGCCCAGCGCGCCCAATGCTAGATCGCCTGTGGCAAGCCACGGAAAACGCGCCGCCAGCTGATCCGGCGTCAACAACGCGATATCGGCGCCATGGGCGCGCTGGATGGCGTTGTTTTCCGCCAGCACCGCCGCACCGGCCGGCGTGGCGAGGTAGAGATAACCCGGCTCGACCAGACCGATGGCCGGCTGCTCACCCTCCACCGCCAATACCTCGGGCAATTGGCGCAGAAAATCGATGCCGAAGCGCGAGATGGCGATATTCACGGGGGTGGAAAATTGCTGCCGGATCGAGGAAGCCGAAAGCGCCGAGGAAGCGGTCTTGTAGCTCGGATCACGCTCCACCACCGCCACACTGATTTGCGGCGCCAGTGCCTTGAGGTGATAGGCCACGGACGAGCCGATCACCCCGCCGCCGATGATGACAACATCGTAACTGGTCATAATTTTATGGCGCAGTTTTTATGGCGTCAGGCCGGGCCGAGCACATGGATGGCGCGGTTGGCAATCAGTGGCTTGGCCTTGGCGGCGTAGTCCTGCATATGCGGCGCCACGGCATGGGCGCGCAGATGCTCGATGCTTTCCCACTTTTCGATCACCACAAAGCTGTCATCGCCAAACCGCGCCTGCGCCTTGCCGATGGCATCAATATCCACGGCGGCGCCATATTCGATGCAGCCAGCCTCGGCCAACACTGCCGGCACATTGGCATTGAACAATTCCAGCAGGGCGGCGCGCTGGCCGGGCTGGGCGGTGATGACGGCGACAACATGGATCATGGCGGTTTCCTCAGGCTGATTCGCCGGCAAAATTAGCGGCTTTTCAGCGTGGCGCCCAGCCGCCGCAGACCGGGAATATCTGGCCGACGAAACAATTGGCCGCCGGGCTGCACAGATAGGCGGCGAATTCAGCATCCTCCTGCGGCGCCACCAGGCGGCCGAGCGGCACCTCGCGTTTGAGCCTTTCCTGAAAGCGCGGATTTTGCTGCACGCTTGCAGGGAAATAGGTTGGGTTATCAACAAAGTTCTGCGCGATGGCGTTGACCTGCACCTGCTGCGGCGCCACTTCCACGCCCAATGCCTGGATATAGGCCAGTTGCGCGCCGCGCGCCGCGCTGTAGGTGGAAGCATTGCGCATGCCGCGCAAAGCCGATGCGCTGCCCATCAGCAGAATCTTGCCACTCTGGCGCGCCAGCATCTGTGGCAGCACGGCGCGGCAGAGCCGTGGCAGCGGATCAACCATATGGGCGAAGGCCGCGCGCCATTCATCTTCCTGCACCTGCACGGCCGGGGTGCTGGGCGCCGGAATCGCCAGATTGGCCACCAGCACATCCACATGCCCGGCAGCCGCGATCAGTTGCGCCGGCAAAGCCGGATCGGCCAGTGGGCGATCATCGGCAATCACCTCGGCGCCATGGGCGGCAAAGACCGCGCAGAGTGTCGGCCCCATGAATGTATCGGCCTGGGTGATCAGCACCCGCTTGCCGGCCAGCATGCCGCTCATTGGTTCAATCCACACCCGGATCGGCCGCCAGACCGGCTGCCTGGATACCGGCAATGGCGGCGGCCTCGTCGTTATCCGAGGTATCGCCGGAAATCCCCACTGCGCCGATCACGGCACCACCGGCATCGCGGATCAGCACACCGCCCGGCACCGGCACCAGCGCGCCGCCCACCACATGGCTGACGGCGGCGATGAAATAATCCTGCTCGCGGGCGCGTTTGTGGATCGAGCGCGAGCCAAGGCCCAAGGCTAGCGCACCAAAAGCCTTGCCCTGCGCCACCTCGGCGCGTTTCAGGCTGGTGCCATCTTCGGCCAGGAAAGCCTTGAGGGCGCCGCGCGCATCCAGCACGGCAATCGCCAGCGGCTTAAGCCCGGCCTTGCGGCCATGTGACTGGGCGGTATCGAGAATCTGGCGTGCGGCGGCCAGGCTGAGGTCGGTCATGATCGGCTCCGAAAGGACAAGGCAACACAGGCGAGAGACAATAAAGCAAATTTACCTTGCCAAAGTCGAAATATTTTGCATTCATAATTCATTATTACCCTGGCGCCGGGAGCCAGGAGCAAAAAGACGCCGCCAGCCGGCGTGAATTGGCCTTACAGGCCCAAGAATTTTTTGAGGAAACCCTAAGGAGGAAATCATGGGACAGATTGTCCGCTTCGCCTGCACCTTTCTCGGCACGGCCCTGTTTGCCGCTGCCGCCAGCGCCCAGACACTGGAAATCAAGCTCGGCCATGTCGGCGAGCCGGGTTCGCTGTTTGACGTGACCAGCCAGGAATATGCCAAACGCGCCAATGCCAAGCTGGGCAATGCCGCCAAGGTCACCACCTATGGCTCAAGCCAGCTCGGCGGCGATACCGAATTGCTCAAGAAACTCAAGCTTGGCACCGTCGACCTGGCGCTGCCCTCCACCGTGATGACCACCGTGGCGGCGGAATTCGGCGTGTTCGAGATGCCCTATCTGGTGCAGGATCGTGGCCATGCCGCGCGCATCCGCGAGGCCGTGATCAAGCCCACTTTGGTGCCGATTGCCGCCAAGCAGGGTTACGACATCATCGCCGTTTGGGAAAATGGCGTGCGCCATATCACCAATAGCAAACGCCCGATCAAGCAGCCGGATGACCTGAAGGGCATCAAGCTGCGGGTGCCGCAGGGTGTGTGGCGGGTGCGCATGTTCCAGGCCTATGGCGCAACACCCAGCCCGATGGCGCTATCGGAGGTGTTTGTGGCGTTGCAGACCGGCGTGATGGATGGCCAGGAAAATCCGCTGGCGCAGATTTATCCGTCGCGCTTCCAGGAAGTGCAGAAATATCTCTCGATGTCGGGCCATGTCTACACCCCGGCCTATCTCACCGCCGGCCGCTCCTGGGCCAAATATCCGGCCAATGTGCAGAAGGCGCTGAAAGACACCGCCATCGAAATGGAGCCGGTGGCGCTGGAGATTGCCGCCAAGCTGGATGATGAATTGCTCGGCAAGATGAAGACCGCCGGCATCACCATCAACGAGGTGGACAAGGCCGCTTTTGTGGCCGCCAGCAAGGGCGTTTATGAGCAATTCGCCAAGGAAGTGCCGGGCGGCAAGGAACTGGTCGACAAGTCGCTGAGCCTGGCCAAAGGCGGCTCCTGATCCGACACGACATGGCCCGCCGGCTAATACCGGCGGGCCGTTTTGTTCCGTCACGTTGATTTTCGGAAAGCCAAAGCATGTCCGCCACCTCCGCTTACCCTGCGCCGCTGCTGCCTTTCCGGCGTGGTTATGACCGTCTGCTGGAAGTGATCTCCGCCTTCCTGATGGCGGCGCTCACCATTGTCATCGTGATGGGTTTTGTATTTCGCGCCATCGACTTGTCATTGGTGTGGTATGACGAAATCGCCTCCATCGGCCTGTGCTGGCTGACCTATTACGGCAGCGCGCTGGCCGCTTTGCGTGGCGCCCATATCGGCTTTCCCGGCATCGTCAATGCCTTTCCGCGCAACCTGCGCGTGGCAGCGGCTTTGTTTGCCGAAGCCGTGGTGATCGGCTTTTTCATTCTGCTGGCTGTCACCGGCATCGAGGTGGTGGATATTCTCAAGGGCAGCACAATGGTTTCTCTGCCGGGCGTTTCATTGCAGATCACCCAATCGGTGATTCCGATAACAGCGATTTTATTCATCATCGCCGAATTGCTGCGCCTGCCCGATGTGCTGGCAGCGGCGCGCGGCGGCGGCTTTGAAGATCATGAATTGAAGGAAGCGCTGGAGAATCTGGAAAACACCAATCCGGCTGATAAGGGGGGGCAGCGCTGATGTCTGGCATCATGCTCTATATGCTGGTTGGCCTGTTCGCCCTGGTGCTGCTGAATGTGCCGATTGCCATTGCGCTGGGCGTTGTGGCCGTGGTGGCAATCTGGGCCAGCCAGGGCAGCGACATGTTGGTGAATACCGCGCTGGTGATGTATGACGGCGCCACCAATTTCCCGCTGCTGGCAATCCCGCTGTTTATCCTGGCCGGCGGGGTGATGAATTCCTCGTCCATTTCGCGCCGCCTGATCGGGCTGGCGACCGCCTTGCTGGGTTTCATTCGCGGTGGCCTGGCCATGGTCACGGTTGGCGCCTCGATGTTCTTTGCCGAGATTTCCGGCTCGGCTGTGGCTGGCGTGGCTGCGCTTGGCTCGCTGCTGATTCCGGCAATGAAAAGCCGCGGCTACAGCAAGGAATTCGCCGCCGCCGTCACCTCCTCGGCTTCCAGCCTGGCGATCATCCTGCCGCCATCGATCCCGATGATCCTGTATGCCGTTATGGCCCAGGTTTCGGTGGTGAAGATGTTCATCTCCGGCCTGCTACCCGGCCTGCTCGGCGGCTTCGGCCTGGCGGTGGCCAGCTATATCTATGCGCTGAAATACAAGTTTCCGGTGGAGCAGAAATTCCATTGGAGCAATCTGGTGCAGGCCACCAAGGAAGCCGCCTGGGCGCTGATGCTGCCGGTGATCATCCTGGGCGGCATTTTCGGCGGCTTTGTCACCGCCACCGAAGGCGCCGCATTGGCGGTGGTGGCAGCCCTGTTCATCTCCATCGTGATCTACCGCGAACTGGACCTGAAGGCGCTGTACAAGGCGCTGGTGGATGGCGCCATGCAAACCGCCGTGGTGATGCTGCTGGTGGCGGCTTCCGCCCTGGTCGGCACCTTCCTCACCGAAAGCCAAGTGCCGCAGGCTTTGGCGCATTCGATTTCCAGCTTCACCACCAATCCCTATCTGGTGCTGCTGCTGCTCAATATCCTGTTCCTGATCCTGGGCATGTTCCTGCATTCGGCGGCGGCGATCATCCTCACCGTGCCGGTGGTGCTGCCGCTGATCCAGGAAGTGGGTATCGATCCGGTGCATTTTGGCCTGGTGCTGACCCTGAACCTGGCCATCGGCCAGCAGACCCCGCCGGTCGCCTCGGTGCTGATTGCTTCCTGCTCCATCGCCAAGTCGGATATCTGGGAAACCACCAAGGCCAATGTCGGCTTCCTGGTGGTACTGCTGACCGTGCTGATGATCTGCACCTATGTGCCCTGGCTGGCGCTGGCGCCGACGCAATGGTTCTATGGCGATCCCAGCATCGGCAGCATCCCGGGTGGTTGAGGCATCGGGTTTTTGCATGCATAATACATTTTAGCCGGGCAGGATTGTTAACCGGTCAGTCAGCGTAGCGTTCAAACGAAACAAAAAAGGACGGAACAACATCATGGCCAGCAATGCCGCACGCAAGGCAGGGCGTCATTTTCTGCAAATCCCCGGCCCCACCCCGGTGCCGGATCGGATTCTGCGCGCCATGGACATGCCGACCATCGACCATCGCGGCCCGGATTTCCAGAAACTGGGCCGCCGCGTGCTGGAGGGCATGAAAACCATCTTCCGCACCAGCAATCCGGTGGTGATCTACCCGGCTTCCGGCACCGGGGCCTGGGAAGCGGCGCTGGTGAATGTGCTGTCGCCCGGCGACAAGGTGCTGATGTTCGAAACCGGGCATTTCGCCACATTGTGGAAAAACATGGCCGGCAAGCTGGGCCTGGATGCCGAATTCATCGCCGGCGACTGGCGCACCGGTGCCGATCCGGACGCCATCGAGGCCCGCCTGCGCGACGACAAGGCGCAGGCGATCAAGGCGGTTTGCGTGGTGCATAACGAAACCTCCACCGGCTGCGTCTCGCCCATTGCGGCGATCCGCAAGGCGATGGATGCGGCAGGCCATCCGGCTTTGCTGATGGTGGATACCATCTCCTCGCTGGCCTCGATCGACTACCGGCATGATGAGTGGGGCGTGGATGTCACCATTTCCGGCTCGCAGAAGGGCCTGATGCTGCCGCCCGGCCTGTCGTTCAACGCACTTTCCGACAAGGCCCTGGCCGCCGCCAAGGCTTCGCGCAGCCCGAAGCTGTTCTGGTCTTGGGAGGAAATGCTGCCGCATAACGCCAAGGGGTTTTTCCCCTACACGCCCGGCACCAACCTGCTTTACGGCTTGGCCGAAGCCATCGACATGCTGCATGAGGAGGGCCTGGAAAACGTGTTTGCCCGCCATGACCGCCATGCCGAGGCGACGCGCCGCGCCGTCACCGCCTGGGGGCTGGAAATCCTGTGCCGCAAGCCAGAGGATTATTCCTCGTCGCTCACCGCCATCCTGCTGCCCGAAGGCCATAATGCCGATGATTTCCGCCAGATGGCGCTGGAGCATTTTGACATCTCGCTCGGCACCGGGCTGGGCAAGGTGCAGGGCCGCGTCTTCCGCATCGGCCATCTGGGCGATACCAACGACCTGACCATCCTGGGCGCATTGGCCGGGGTGGAAATGGGCCTGGGCCTGGCCAAGCTGCCGCATAACAAGGGCGGCGTGCAGGCGGCGATGGATTACCTGTCGCAGCAGGCCGGAGCCTAAGGAATGAACGCCACCACCGAAAACCCGCGCCCGCTGCCGCTGGAAGGGGTGCGGGTGCTGGATGTCAGCCAGGTGATGGCGGGGCCGTTTTGCAGCATGCTGCTGGGCGATCTGGGCGCCGATGTGATCAAGATCGAGCCGCCCGGCAGCGGCGACCAGACCCGCAGCGCCATGGGCTTCAAGCTCAAGGGCAATGACAGCCTGGGCTTTCTCAACATGAACCGCAACAAACGCTCGGTTGCGATCAACCTGAAAAGCCCGGCCGGCCGCGAGTTGTTTCACGAATTGGCGAAAACCGCCGATATCCTGGTGGAGAATTACCGCCCCGGCGTGATGCGCAAGCTGGGCTGCGGCTACGAGGATTTGCGCCAGCTCAATCCGAAGCTGGTTTATGCCAGCATTTCCGGCTTCGGCCAGAGCGGCCCCTGGGCTGACCGGCCTGGTTTTGACCTGATGGCACAGGCGATGTCGGGCGTGATGAGCGTGACCGGCCACCCCGGCAGCCCGCCGGTGAAAGCCGGCGTACCGGTGGCCGATATTGGTTGCAGCCTGTTCACCGTCTATGCCGTGCTGGCGGCCTATATCGGTGTGAAGAATGGTGGCGAGGGCCAATATATCGACGCCGCCCTGTTTGATGCCGCGCTGGCTTTTTCAATCTGGGACACGGCAGAATATTGGGGCACCGGGCGCGAACCCGAGCCGGTGGGTACTGCCAACCGGATGAGCGCACCCTATCAGGCGGTGCGCTCCAAAGACGGCTGGTTCGTGATGGGCGCCACCAATCAGAAACTGTGGCTCAAATTGTGCGAAGTGATGCAGCGCCAGGATCTGGCCGCCGATCCGCGCTTCATCGACAATCCGGCGCGGCTGGCCAATCGCCCGGTGCTGATCGAGGAACTGGAAAAAACCTTCGCCGAAAAAACCTCGGATGAATGGGTGGATATACTGCTGGCCGCCGGCCTGCCGGCCGGCACCATGTATAGCTACCCGCAGGCCTATGCCAGCGAACAGGGCCGCGAACGCCAGATGCGCATGGAAATCGCCCATCCGGTTGAAGGCAGCGTGCCGAATATCGGCTTTCCGGTGAAGCTGCGCGGCACACCGCAGCAGGTGCGGCGCCACCCGCCGCTGCTGGGCGAGCATACCGAGGCGATTCTGGACGAATTGGGCCTGGATGAAGCGGCGCGCCAGCGGCTGCAAGCCGGCGGGGCGTTTTTGCCATGAGCCCGGGCGATCCAGCCGGCAGCACCGATCTGGTGCTGGATGGCGCCATTGCCCATATCACCTTCAACCGCCCGGCGGCGCGTAATGCCATGACCTGGGCGATGTATGAGCAGCTTGCCGCGGCCTGCGCCGCCATTGCCGCCAACCCGGCAATCCGCGTGGCGGTGTTGCGCGGCGCCGGCGGCAAGGCCTTTGTGGCCGGCACCGACATTGAGCAGTTCCAGCTTTTCAATTCAGGTGAGGATGGCATCGCCTACGAAAAGCGCGTGGATGAATTTGTCGGCGCGCTGGAAAAACTGCCGGTGCCAAGTATTGCCGTGGTGCAGGGCTGGGCGGTGGGTGGCGGTATGGCGCTGGCCAATGCCTGCGACCTGCGCCTTGCCACGCCGGGCAGCCGCTTTGGCGTGCCGATTGGCCGCACGCTGGGCAATTGCCTTTCCGCTGCCAATCTGCACCGGCTCTGCGGCAAGCTGGGGCAAGCCTGGGTCTGCCGCATGCTGCTGGCTGCCGAAATGCCCGAAGCCGAAACGCTACCGTCTGGCTATGTGGAAATTGTGCCGCCCGAAGTGTTGGAGGAACGGATCGCCATTCTGGTCGGCCATATCGCCGGCTTGGCGCCGTTGACCTTGCAAGCCACCAAGGAAGCCTTGCGCCGCCTGGGCAATGACGCACAAGCTGCGGATGCCGATCTGATCCGCCTGGTTTACGGCAGCGAAGATTTCCGCGAAGGTGTTGCCGCTTTTGTTGCCAAGCGGACACCGCGCTGGTCCGGCAGCTGAAACAAGGGGCAGGGCATGGCTGATATTGTAGAGATCCCCCGGCTGGGATTGCATGATCAGGTGGCGGCCCGGCTGCGCACCATGCTGGTGGAAGGCATGATCCAGCCCGGCGCCAAGCTGAATGAGCGTGAACTTTGTGAACGCCTGGGCGTGTCACGCACGCCGTTGCGCGAGGCGATCAAGCTGCTGGCCGCCGAGGGGCTGGTGGACCTGCTGCCCAATCGCGGCGCCATCGCCGTGAAGCTGACTGAAGCCGATGTGCTGAACACATTTGAAGTGCTGGCGATGCTGGAAGGCATGTCAGGCGAATTGGCGGCGCAGCGCATCACCGATGCCGAACTGATCGAAATCCGCGCCCTGCAATACGAGATGATGGCCTGCTTCGCGCGCCGTGATCTTTCCGGCTATTACCGCATCAATGCGCGGATTCATTCCGCCATCAACAATGCGGCGCGCAATCCGGTGCTGAGCAACGCCTATCGCGCCATCAATGCGCGGGTGCAATCGCTGCGTTTCCGCACCAATCAGAATGAGACAAAGTGGCAATTGGCGGTGCAGGAGCATGAGCAGATGGTGGAGGCTTTGGCAGCGCATGATGCGGCGGCAATGAAAGCCCTGCTGGTGCAGCATCTGTATCGCAAACGCGACACCATCCTGGACCTGCTGCGGGCCGGCGAGATTTATCCGGCAAATCTGAAAGCGTGAAGTGATGTCTGCTGCCCCACAGCACCATACCGATACCAGCGCGTTGCTGGCCCGCCGCCTGCAAGACGAAACCGAAGGCGAGGTGTTGTTCGACCTGCCCTCGCGTGGCCGTTATGCCACCGATGCCTCGATCTACCAGATCATGCCGGTGGGCGTGTTGGTGCCAAAAACTGAAGCCGATATTGCCAGCGCCATCGATATCGCCCGCGATATGAAAGTGCCGGTTTTGCCACGCGGCGGCGGTACCAGCCAATGCGGCCAGACCACCGGCACCGCCCTGGTGATCGACAATTCCAAGCATATCCGCAACATCCTGGAATTGGATGTGAAAGGCCGACAGGTGACGGTGCAGCCCGGCATGGTGCTGGATCATCTGAATGCCGCGCTCAAGCCGCATGGCCTGTGGTATCCGGTGGATGTTTCCACCTCGGCCCAGGCCACATTGGGCGGCATGGCCGGCAACAATTCCTGTGGCTCGCGTTCCATCGCCTATGGCAACATGGTGCATAACGTGCAGGGCATCAGCGCCTGGCTGTCGGATGGCCGTCTGCTGGATTTTGGCCCGGTGCCGCAACTGGGCAGCGCCGCCCGCGAAATCGCCATCTTCGCCGAAGCGCTGGCACGCAGCTATGCCGGCGAAATCGCCGCGCATTGGCCCAAGGTGATGCGTCGCGTCGCCGGTTACAATCTGGATATCTTCGATAACCAGAGCGAACGGCCCTACACCGCCGACAACAGTGTCAATCTTGCGCATCTGCTGGTGGGCGCCGAAGGCACCCTGGCCTATACCCGCAGCCTGACCCTGAAACTTGCCGAATTGCCGCGCGCCAAAGTTCTGGGCGTGGTAAATTTCCCCACCTTCCGCGCCGCCATGCAAGCGGCGCAGCATATCGTCAAACTTGGCCCCACAGCGGTGGAGCTGGTTGATCGCACCATGATCGAACTGGCTTTGGCCAATCCGGCTTTCCGCCCAACCATGGAAACCGCGCTGATCGGCCGCCCGGCGGCGATCCTGCTGGTGGAATTTTCCGGCGACAGCCGCGAGCCTTTGCTGCCCAGGCTGCGCCAACTGGTGGAGCTGATGGGCGATCTCGGCCTGCCCGGCAGCGTGGTGGAAATGCCTGACGATGCGCGGCAGAAAAACCTGTGGGAAGTGCGCAAGGCCGGCCTCAACATCATGATGAGCCTGAAAGGCGACGGCAAGCCGGTCAGCTTCATCGAGGATTGCGCCGTGCCGCTGGAACATCTGGCGGATTACACCGATGCACTGACCGAGGTGTTTGCCCGCCATGGCACCCGCGGCACCTGGTATGCCCATGCCTCGGTGGGCACGCTGCATGTGCGCCCGATCCTGGATATGCGCCGCGCCGGCCCGGAGGGTGGAGCCGCTAAAATGCGCGCCATCGCCGAGGAAGCCGCCGCTCTGGTGCGGAAGTACAAGGGCGCCTATAGCGGCGAGCATGGCGACGGGCTTTGCCGCGGCGAATGGATCGAATGGCAGTTCGGCCCCAAGCTGAATGATGCCTTCCGCGCCATCAAGCAGCAGCTTGATCCGCTCAACCTGTTCAATCCGGGCAAGATCATCGATCCGCCGAAGATGGACGATCCGAGCCTGTTCCGTTTTCCATCGGAAGCCGCGCCGCAGCCTTATCGCCGTATCGCGCTAAAGCCCAAGCTGGATTGGTCAGCATGGAATCTGCAAGCCGATGCCGTGACCGAAGCCATCACGCCACCGGGTAGCGGCGGCGACAGCACCGGCGGCCTGGCGATGGCCGTGGAGATGTGCAACAACAACGGTCATTGCCGCAAATTCGATGCCGGCACGATGTGCCCGAGTTATCGCGTCACCCGCGACGAGCAGCATCTCACCCGTGGCCGCGCCAACACGTTGCGGCTGGCGCTTTCCGGCCAACTCGGCCCGGATGCCTTCACCAGCGAGGCGATGCGCGAGACGTTGGATCTCTGCGTCTCCTGCAAGGGCTGCAAGCGTGATTGCCCCACCGGCGTTGACATGGCGAAGATGAAGCTGGAATTCCTCGGCCATTACAAAGCCCGCCATGGCCACACGCTTAAAGACAGGCTGATTGCGCATCTGCCGGATTATGCCGCCGGCGCCAGCCGGCTGCCCTGGCTGTTCAATCTGCGCGACCAGATACCGGGCGCGGCGAAACTGAGCGAAACTTTGCTGGGCCTTTCCGCCCGGCGCAGCCTGCCGCGCTGGCGCAGCGACACCTTCTGGCGCAGCGCCCAGGATCTGGGCTTTGCCGATCAGGCCGCCACCATCGCCGCCGGCGCCAAGGGCGTGGTACTGTTTGTGGATACCTTCAACGGCTTTTTCGAGAGCGAGAATGCCCTGGCTGCTGCACAGGTGCTGCAAGCAGGCGGCTATACACTGCATCTGCTGGAAAAAGCCGGCGGCCAGCATTGCTGCGGCCGCACCTATCTGGCTGCCGGCATGATCGATGCCGCCAAAGCCAGGCTGGGCGCGCTGCTGGATGCCGCCCTGCCGCTGGCCGAAGCCGGCCTTGCCATTGTTGGCCTGGAGCCATCCTGCCTGCTGACCCTGCGCGATGAAGCCCTGTCGCTCGGTTTTGGCAGCAAGGCCGAAACCGTGGCCGGCCAGGCTATGCTGTTTGAGGAATTCCTCGCCCGCGAGGCCAAGGCCGGGCGCTTTGCGCCGAAGCTGAAACCAACAACACAGCCGATCCTGCTGCATGGCCATTGCCACCAGAAGGCTTTCGGCGCGGTCAATCCGATCCTGGATGTGCTGAAGCTGATCCCCGGCGCCAAGCCGGAACTGATCGAATCATCCTGCTGCGGCATGGCTGGCAGTTTCGGCTATGAGGCCGAGCATTACGACATCTCGATGCAGATGGCCGAATTAAGCCTGCTGCCGGCCATCCGCAAGGCACCCGATGCCATCCTGGTGGCGGACGGCACCTCCTGCCGCCACCAGATTGCCGATGGCACCCACCGGCAAGCGGTACATGTCGCCCGCCTGCTGGCACAATTGCTGCTGTAGAGCGCGCCTTCCCCGCCGTCGTCACCACCCCATAATCGTCATGCGCGGACTTGATCCGCGCATCTGTCGATGGCCGACAATTCCTGAGAAATGTAGAAAAACGAGATGCGCGGATCAAGTCCGCGCATGACGCGAGGGGGAGAAATCGGGCCTGGGAAGGTTGCTGAAATTTAAACCGGACAGCAGTGGTCCGCGCCCGGGCATGACGAGAAAGCTGAATTGGACTTGTCTGAAATCCTCAATTCGAAACCCCCTGCGCCTTCACCTTCTGGCGGAAGGCATGCAGCAAAGGCTCGGTATAGCCATTGGGCTGCACCAGGCCCTCAAAGACCAGGGCGCGCGCGGCCTGAAAGGCCAGGCTGCTTTCCGGATCAACTGCCATCGGCTGGTAGAGCGGATCGCCAGCATTCTGCCCATCCACCTTGGCCGCCATGCGCAGCAGAGCGGCATCCACCTGCTCGGGGGTGCACAGGCCATGCAGCAGCCAGTTGGCGATATGCTGCGATGAGATGCGCAGGGTGGCGCGGTCTTCCATCAGGCCGATATCATGGATATCCGGCACCTTGGAACAGCCGACGCCCTGATCCACCCAGCGCACCACATAGCCCAGAATGCCCTGCGCGTTGTTGTCGAGTTCGTCGCGCACATCCTGTTCGGAATAATTCCGGCCCACGGCCAGCGGCAGGGTGAGCAGGCTGCCGAGCGACGGCACGCCTTCGCGCGCCACTTCCTCGCGGCGCTGGAACACATCCACGGTATGATAATGCGTGGCATGCAGGGTGGCGGCGGTGGGGCTTGGCACCCAGGCGGTGTTGGCGCCGGTGCGCGGATGGCCGATTTTCTGCTCCAGCATGTCGGCCATACGATCCGGTGCTGCCCACATGCCCTTGCCGATCTGCGCCTTGCCGGACAGGCCGCAGGCAATGCCGATGGCGACGTTGCGCGGCTCATAGGCATTGATCCAGGCGCTGGACTTCATCTCGGCCTTGCGCACCATCGGGCCGGCCTGCATGGCAGTGTGCATCTCGTCGCCGGTGCGATCCAGGAAGCCGGTATTGATGAACACGATGCGATATTGCACGGCGGCGATGCAGGCCGCCAGATTGGCCGAGGTGCGGCGCTCCTCATCCATCACGCCCACCTTTACCGTGTGGCGCGGCAGGCCGAGCAGATCCTCGATGGCGTCAAACAGCCGGTTGGTGAAAGCGCATTCCTCCGGGCCATGCATCTTCGGCTTGACGATATAGACCGAGCCGGCGCGGCTGTTGACGAAGCGGCCCTGGCGCTTGAGATCGTGGATCGCAATCAGGCTGGTGACGATGCCATCCAGGATGCCCTCAAACGCCTCGCTGCCATCGGGCAGCAGGATCGCCGGATTGGTCATCAGATGGCCGACATTACGCACAAACAGCAGCGAGCGGCCGGGCAGGCTGAGCCTGCCGCCATCCGGCGCGGTATAGTCGCGATCCGGCTCCAGCGCGCGGGTCAAACTACGCCCGCCCTTCTCAAAGCTGGCTTGCAGATCGCCGCACATCAGGCCCAGCCAGTTGGCATAGGCCGCAACCTTGTCCTCGGCATCCACCGCCGCCACCGAATCCTCCAGATCGACGATGGTGGTGAGGGCTGATTCCAGGATCACATCGGCAAGGCCAGCCGGGTCGGTCTTGCCGATCGGATGTGTGCGGTCCAGCACCAATTCGATATGCAGGCCGTTATGCTTGAGCAGCACGGCGCTGGGCGCCGCCGCATCGCCGCGATAGCCGGCAAAGGCCGCTGCATCGCGCAGCGCCGGTTCCAGCTTGCCGCCCGTCACGCGCCAACCGGTCACATCTGCATGACTGCCCACCTCTGCATGGCTGCCCTGGGCCAGCGGCACGGCGGCATCCAGAAACGCCTTGGCCTTGGCAATCACCTGGGCGCCGCGCGCCGGATCGTAGCCCGGCTTGGTACCGGGCAACTGCGGAATCGCATCGGTGCCGTAATAGGCATCATACAGGCTGCCCCAGCGCGCATTGGCGGCATTGAGCAGGAAACGCGCATTCAGCACCGGCACCACCAATTGCGGCCCGGCCATCACGGCGATCTCGGGATCAACATTCTCGGTGGCAATCTTGAACGGCGCCGGCTCGGGCACCAGATAGCCGATCTCGCGCAGCAAGGCCTCATAGGCGGCGGCATCATGCGGCTGGCCGGCGGCGCGGCGGCCCTGATGCCAGGCATCGATACGGGCCTGGAGATCGTCGCGCTTGGCCAGCAGGGCGCGGTTTTCCGGCGTGAAGCGAGCGTAGATATCGGCCACACCGCGCCAGAAGGCGGCGGCATCCAGGCCGGTGCCGGGCAATGCCTTTTCCTCGATGAAGCGGGCCAGCGAAGTGGCCACATGCAGGCCGGCGCGATCTACGGTCTCGGTCATGGTGTTTCCCCTATGCGATGGCAACACCTTACCCTTTGCTGCATTCTTGCAAAAGCCGGCAATAATTGAACACAGTCGTTCTTTGTGAGAAATAATGGCGATGGACCATGAATACCAACTTTATGCCCGGGTAATCGAAACAGGCAGCCTAGCTGCCGCCGGGCGCTCGCTGGGCCTTTCGCCCGCCATGGTATCGAAACGCATCGCCCGGCTGGAGGAAAGGCTGGGCGCAAGGCTGCTGCATCGCACCACACGCAAACTTTCCACCACCGAAGCCGGGCAGCGCTTTTATGAACGTGTGGTGGCGATCCTGGCCGCCTCGCGTGAAGCGGAAACGCTGGTTACTGGCCTGGCCGGCGATCCGAGTGGCCTGCTGCGCATCTCGGCACCAACTTCGTTTGGCCGGCTGCATGTGGCGCCGCATCTCAAGCCCTTCCTGGATCGCTGGCCGCGCCTGCAAGTGGAGCTGGATTTATCGGATGCCTATGTTGATCTGGTGGCCGAGCGGATTGATGTGGCGATCCGGGTGGCGGCCGGCATCGAAGGCGGCCTGACCGGGCATCGCCTGGCGCCGAACCGGCGCTTTCTCTGCGCCAGCCCGGCCTATCTGGCCGAGCATGGCGCGCCGTTGCGGCTGAAGGATTTGAGCCGCCACCGCCTGCTGGCGGCCGAGGGGCAATTGCCCTGGCGCCTGCAAGGCCGCCATGGCCCGGTGAGCATAAGCGGCAGCAGCTTCCTGCGCACCAATTCCAGCGAAGTGGTGCGCGAACTGGCCCTGGCGGGCTTGGGCATTGCCTTGCGTTCAACCTGGGATATCGGGCCAGACCTGCGCGCCGGGCGGCTGAAAGTGGTGCTGCCCGAACATCCCGGCGCCACCGATGTGAGCATCTTTGCGGTGCATCCGGCGAGCAGCTTTGTGCCCGCCGGTTTGGCCCGCTTCATCGACCATCTGCGGGCATTGTACGGCCCGGCACCCTATTGGGACGCAGACTTGCCGCAATAAGCGGTTTCAGGCCGGCAATGCCACCTCGCCCCGCAGCCAGTTGATAAAGGCAGCCACTTTGGGCAGCCCCACCTTACGTTCCGGCCCCACCACATAATAGGCAAAATCCAGCGGCGTGGCATCGCCGAACAGCCGCACCAGCCGGCCGCTGGCCAGGTCGCTTTCGGCCAGGGTGGCCTTGGCCAGCGCCACGCCCTTGCCATGGATCGCTGCTTCCAGCACCAAGCTGGACTGGGTGAAGCGCAGGCCGCGCTTCCATTCCGCATCGGCCAGGCCGGCAGCGCGCAGCCACATCTGCCAGGTGGGGCAGGATTGGTCATCATCCGGGCTATCGTCATGCAGCAGCATCTGGCTCTGCAAATCGGCCGGGCTTTGGATCTGCGCCAGCAAATCCGGGCTGCAAACCGGAAACACTGCTTCCGGCAGCAGGCGCTCCACCATCAGGCCGGGATACCGGCCCGAGCCATAACGAATCGCCAGATCAACATCATCGCTGGCAAAATCGGCCAGCTGATTGGAAGCCGAGACCCGGATATCGATACCGGGCTGCTGTTCCTGGAAACGATCCAGGCGCGGCACCAGCCATTTCACCGCAAATGACGGCGCTACGCTGACGGTAAGGATGCCGGATTGGCCAAAACTGTCGATCTGGTTCACCGCGCTGGTCAGGCGTTCGAAGCCATCGCGGATACCCGGCAGGCAGGCCTGGCCGGCATCGGTGAGCAGGATATTACGCCCCGAGCGGCGAAACAGCGGCACGCCGAGATGATCTTCCAGCGTGCGGATTTGATGGCTGACCGCCGCCGGGGTGACGCAAAGCTCATCGGCAGCGCGCGCCAGGCTGAGATGCCGCGCCACCACTTCAAAGGTGCGCAACGCACCCAGCGGCGGCAGCCGGCGCTTGGGCGCCGCCCGGGCCGCCGCGTTGGGCAATGCAGCAACACTCGGCTTGGCCGGCAACTGGAGCGCCGGCACGGCACGCGCATTCTGGTTCATGGGCTGATCTCGGCTGTTGCATCAGGAGATTAGGGTGCGGACTCATTATTAGCGGGTCCGGGATTGGTCCAGGCAGGCCGCCGGCTAGGAGCAAATCGAAGCGCGTAGTGGGACTACGGGCAAGATTTGCGACAACG
>DLGP01000004.1:0-42109 GCA_002482765.1 Alphaproteobacteria bacterium UBA7691 | reverse complement strand
CACATCGCTTTCGGCTTGCCTCCTGGCCAGGCAAGAAAATCACGCCGTCACGGACCCACTAATAATGGGTCCGCACCCTAGCTTTATCTATTAACAATACTGCGAAATACGTCAATTAAAATGTTAAATAATAAAATAAACAGTTATGAACTGTGCTAATAATCGCTCGCAAAAAAAAGCCCCGCAGGCTTGATCCTGCGGGGCGATTCTCAAGCTAAAAAGCCGCTTAGAAAGAACCCGGCTTGATGCGGAACACATCCGGGTTTTTCGGATTTTCGGTATAGGTCAGCACCACCACCGGCACATCCATCTTGCCCTTGTCGTCGGTACGACCGATGGAATACCGCAGCAGGGTCAGACGGCCCTTGTCATCCGAGCCATGGAAAGCCACTTGCGAGCCATCCGGCATGCCGCCTTCCAGGATGATGCTTTCCTTCACATAGCCGGCCTGGGTGAAATAGGTCTGCAAGGCCGAAGCAATGCCACGCAGGCGATTGTTTTCCGCCTCGTTGGCAGCAGTGCCAAGCCACACCACCGTCACCTGGGTCAGCTTCTGGCTCGAATAGCCCAGGATATAGGAAACCCGGCCCTTGCCGGTGCCGGGCAGCAGATCAACGGCTTCGAGCGACAGCACCTTGGTTTTTTCCAGCGGATTGGTCTCTACCGAGATTGCCGCCTTGCCAAAATCCTTCTCCGCCGCCTTGCGCAGAGCGGCTTCATCCATGCCGAATTTGGCACTGCGGAAACCTTCAACCGCGACTTTGGGGGCCGCCGCGCGATCTTGCGCCTGGGCCGCACTGGCCTGCGCGCCGATGAGGGACAAACCGAACAGCAGGCCAAGGCCTAGGCCGGCGGCGCGCAGCGATTTCAACATGGTGTTACTTCCTCGCGTAATCAGGCCGGTCGTGCGCCGGCACGGTCGATCAGGCCGGCCCAGTTGCCGGTGGAGATCAAATGGCAATACACCATCGGCAGCCAGCCACGCTGACGCCAATCCAGGAAGGTTTCTGCCGACAGGCTGTTGAAGCGTGCCTCGTCGATCACCTGAAAACCGCCCAGGCTGAGTTTCTGGCCATCCGCCATGGTGATATCGGCACGATTATCCACCAGCAGATCAGCCTCACGCAAGGCGGTTATGAAATCGGCCGTGAAGGCAAAATGCGACTGGTATTCGCGGCAGAAATCCAGCGCCGCCTTGGTGAAGTCGGTCGGTTCGCCGGCTTCGAATAACCGGTTGCCGGCCTTGCCGACGCAGGATGCCGCCATGTCGAGGCACAGCGTCAATTCGCCACGCTCGCTGTTTTCCATGAAAATGAACGGGTAGCGCCGCAGATAGGCCGGCATATAAACCCCCGGCGCCCAGGCGCCGGCCGCGTCCACAAACAGATTTTCGCCCGAGCGCAGACCGAGCAAAGCCACCATGGCCGGTTCCGGGCCGGTGGTGAACAGGATCGGAAAATGTTTGCAGGCCACCGGCAATTCAGCCCCCACCACCGGCAGGGAATTGGTGCCGGCGGCAAAACCAAGATCATCGATTGCGCCGATGCTCAGCTCGGCATCACGCTCGGCGATCAGGGGGCGCGGCTGCTGGTAGAATAGCGGCAGGCCGGCCGAAGCCTCCGCCGGCTCGCTCTTGGACGGTGTGGTGCTCAAGACATATCCTCACGATAAATTTGCGGCAGTTTAGCCATACTGGCGCCGAAAATGAACCATCGGCCCCGGCTGCGCTGGCCCGGGCCGATGGTTATCTGCTGGATCAACCGCCCGGCTGAGCGCCCTGCCGCTCCTGCTCACTCTGCGGCTGACCCTGTGGCTGTGCCTGGCCCTGCGGCTGGCCCTGGCTACCCTGGCCCTGCGGGCTTTGGCCGGAACCCTGGCCTTGGCTGGGGGTGGACGAGCCAAGCGGAGCAGAACCCTGGGTCGGCGTTACCGGCGTGGCGCCAGTGCCACCACCTGAAGTGCCCCCGCTGCCAGCGCCGGGAGTGCCAATGACGCCGCCCGTCTGGTTCGGCACCACAATACCCGGGTTGATGCCGCCGCCGAGATTGTTCGACACGGTGAGCACCGTCGGCGCGGTGAAGGCCGCCAGGGCATTCGGCGTGATGCCGCCCGGATTGACATTACCGGTGAACAGCGAGGCCGCTCCCGGCGTGCTGGGCACCGGCGCCACCGGCGGCACCACCGAAGGCGGGATGACTACAGTCTGCTCAAGCGGACCCCAGCGCATGTCGTTGATGAAATACGGCGGATCGCGCAGCGGGCCGACAATATAGGCCGCCGTGGCATCCGAACGGCCGGCCACTGTGCCATACATATTGATCGCCGTGGCGCGCGACGAGGTGAGCGAGGCGACCACGATCTTCCTGGCCGGCTGCGCCTCTTCGCCGGCAACATCCTTGCTGCCGATCTTGATGAAGCCATTGCTGCTGTTGATGGTCAGTTGAATATCGCCTTCACCCTTCAGGCTGCCCATCACGATATCCTTGCCGCCGCTGATCTGCACCTGGCCGGTGGGTACCGTAACACTGGGGCCGGTGATGACCTGCGCCTTGCCAGCTTCGCTGGTGACAATGCCCAGCGTGATGGCGCCATCCACGTCCAGCACCGCCGGCAGGATGATGCTGGCGCCGCCGGTCTGCACCAGATCACCAGCCAGCTTGGTATGGGCGGTGCTGGCAAACGTGGCCTTGCCGGTGGTGCCGGCATTGATGGTCAGCGTGCCGAGCTTGCCGGTGCTGCCAATGGCGCCGTTAAACACCACCGAAGAACCGTCGATTTCCAGCGTCAGGTTAGACTGGTTGCTGCTGTCGATGGTGCTGCCGAAGGTGATGGTGGCAACACTGACATCCTTCAGGATCTGGTTGCCGGTAAGGCTGGCCGCGCCTGTATAGCTCTGCTTGGTATAGGTGGAGATGGTGCCGCCACCGAAGCTGGTGGTGCCGCTCACGGTCACTTCAGCGAGTGTGTTGGTGGTGCCGAAATCACCCTTGAAGGCGCCGTTGCCAACAATCGCGATGCTGTCGCCATTGGCATTCACCACACCATCCAGCAGCGACACCGTGCTGCCGGTGAAGGTGGTGGTGCCATGCGCCAGTGTCACCTTGCCGGTATAGGTCTGCGCACCGGTGGTGCCAACCGCAGTGACACCAAGTGTGGTGGTGCCGCTGACGGACAAGCCGCCGACGGCATTCGCGCCTGTGCCAAAGCCTTCGGTCAGCACCAGATTGCCGGTGACGCCGATGGTCTGGCTGCCCGAAGCCGTGCCCTGGGCGCCCTTGCTCAATGTCACCGTGGTGCCGGTGAAGCTGGTATTGCTTTGCAGCGATGCCAGTTCGCCATAGCTCTGGGTGCCGGTGGTGTCGATGTTGCCGCCAAGCTGCAAGGTGCCGTCGCTGTTGGTGGAGAGCGACGCCGCCTTGATGCCGTTGACGAGCTTGGTGGCACCGCTGCTGTTCAGCGTTATCGCGCCGAGACGGGTGGTATTGCCGGTGGCACCGCCAAAGCTGATATCGCCGCTGCCGCTATTGACGGTCAGGGTATGGGCACCATCCAGCGTGCCGTCGAAACTGACAGCACCATTCGTGGTGGCGACCGTGAGGTCGCTGGCCAGCGTGGTGGCGCCGGTCACGCCAAAGGCGGCGCCGGTGGTGCTGTAGCTGCTGCCATTCAGCGTGGTGGCGCCAGTATAGCTTTGCGCGCCATCCGTGGTGATCGCGGCAAGCTCAATGGTGCCGCCAGAGATGGTCAGGCTGCCGCCATTGGAGCTTGCCGTCTGGATCGCCACCTTGCCGGTGCCGGCCTTGATCTCCAGCGCCTGGGCCTGGCCAAAGAAACCGCCGGCTAGAGTGACGTCACCATTGGCCGCACTGGTATTGAAGGTCTGGTCCGTGGTGTCGCTGAGTTTCACCTGCTTGTCGAAGGAGATCGACTTGGCGGTGAGGTTACCGGTGGCGGTGGCCGCGCCCTTGTAGACCTGGGCGCCGGTGGTGTTGATATTGCCGGCCAGCGTGATGGTGCTGGCTTCGACAGTCAGGCCGGACTTGGTTGTGTCACCGCCCTTGTTGATGTAGCCACCGGTCAGCGCCACGGTGCCGCCCGACTTGAGCGACAGGCTGCCGCTATTGCCGGCACTGATCTTGCTGCCATCCACGGTCAGCGTGCCGGTATTGAGTGATACGTTGATATTGCCATTGGCAGTGCTGAGATCGCCGGTGCTGGCGCCATTGCCGGTATAGGCAAGATAGATATCGCCGGTGCCGGTGACGGTGGCAGAGACCTTGCTGATGGCCGTGGTGAAGGCCTGACCGCTGGTGCCGATGGCGGTCTGCGAGGTCATCTTGAGTTCCGCCGCCGTCATGCTGCCGTCGGAAGCGCCCAGGATGCTGCCAGCCGCCGCAACCAATTCCAGCGTGCCGGTGGCGCCGGCATTCGCCGTGGTCACGGTCAGATCGCCGGCAGTGGCGGTCAGCTTGACATTGCGGCTGGTGCCGGTGGCGGTGACTGAGGTGGCGGTGAAGCCAACCGAGTTGGTGAAGGCGATATCGCCATTCGCCGCCAGGGTGAGGCCGGTCAACGCGCCGGTATTGCTCACCGTCAGGTTTTTGCCGGTGCCGGTCAGGCTGGCATTCAATGCGCCAGTTGTGCTGGTCAGCTTGGTATTGCCGCCCGCCGAACCGCTGGTGAAAGTGAGGCCGGAGGCATTGATGGTCAGATCGCGTCCGCCGCCGCTGGCCACCACATCGGTGGTGCCCTTGAGGGTCAGGGCGCCGGTGATGGTGATGCTGCCGGCGGCCGGCAGGGTCAACGTGCCAGCCGATTCGAGCAGCAGGCTGCCGTTGCTGACTGTCAGGCCGGCGCTGACATCGAGATCACCGCCGGTCTTGATATAGGCCGAGGAACCGGTGCCGAGCGTGACCGCCGTGCTGCCGAGCGTGACAGCGCTGGTGCCGCTATTGGTGACCGAAATCACCGAGGCGTTGGTGGCGGCCGAAAGTTTGTCGATACCGCCCACCTTGACCAGCACCGGCGAGCCGGCGCCCGTGGCGCTGTTGGTAACGGCGCCGATATTGCCGCCCGTGGAGGTCAACGACAGCTTGCCGGCAACGATATGGGTGTCGCTGCCGCTGGTGAGGATTGCACCGGCGGCGCTGATTTCGGCCAGGCTGCTGCTGGGCGAACCGGTGCTGGCAGCAGCGCCGGCATAGAGTTTGGTGACTGTGATATCGCCGCTGCTGCCGGTGATTTTCACATCCTTGCCACTGCCATCGGTGGTCTGCGTGACATTGACCACGGCGGTGGCGCCGGCAGTGGTGACCACCAGCGAGCCATCCGTCACCGACAAGGCAGTGCCGCTGGTGCCGAGCGAGATGCCCGTGGTGCCGCTATCGGCGATATAGACCGAGCCGGTGCCGGCGCCGCCGGTGATGGTTGCGGTCTTGGTATTGAGATACGCGCTGCTGCTGCCAACGCCGCCGCCGCCATAAACACTCAAGGTGCTGGCGGTGATCCGCGTGTCGCTCTTGCCATCGTCAAACACCGTGCCGGTGCCGGCATTCACCGTTACTGTGCCGGCCCCGGCATCCACGTTGCCAACACCAATCCGGCTGCCGCCGGTGCTGGTGGTGACCGAGATATTGCCGCCGCCGGAAGTGACCGAATTCAGGTCAATGGCAGCAGCATCGCCAGCGGCGATACTGATGATGCCATTATTGGTCGACAACAGGGCTGCACTCAATTCGCTGGTGGTCTTGAGGTAGATCGCCGAGCCGGATTGGGTCAGTGCCGCTTCCAGGCGCCGCGAATTCACCCCCAGCGCCGAACCGCTGGCGCCGATCACGCCGCTGCTTTTCAGCAGCACGCCACCGCCATTGATGGTGCTATTGGCATGGCCCTGGCTGATGCTGCCGGACTGGGCGTTGAGCACCACCTTGCCATTCTGCATGCCGGCGCTGATGGTGCCGGCGGCGCCGGTGGAACCAATCGTCAGATTGCCGCTGGACAGGGCGACGCTGATATCGTTGCCCACGGCATCGGTGGTCGATGTCATGCCGGCAATGGTCATATTGCCGGCGCCGGTCACCACCGTGGCACCGTTATTCACCGATGTGGTGAGACCGCCGACCAGACTGCTGGTGACATTCAGGTAGAGCGAGCCGGTGCCGGTGACCGTGGCGCTGACGGTGGAGCCGGTGCTGCCGCTGGTATACGGCGCGATGCGGATCGCACTATCGGCGCTGCCGATGCCGGTGCCGGCCTTCAGTGTGATCGAGGAACTGGCGTTTGAGCCGGCAGTGAGAGCAATATTGTTGCTGCGCAGCGCACCGGCAGCTTCCAAGGTCAGCGCTGTGCCGCTGCCCCAGCTGGTGGCGCCATTTAGGGTCAGGTCACCGGTGGTGGTCTTGACGCTGAGCGCGCCGCCGGAGCTGAGCGCGCCGGTGGTCAGCGCCTTGTCGTTGCTGACATAGATGCCGCCGGTACCCGCAGTGGCCGCAAGGCTGGAGACACTCAAACCAAGCGCGGTGCCGCTGCTGCCGATGGCAGCAGCTGTGCCGGTGGTGGCCGCCAGGGTGAGCGCGCCGGCCGTGAGCTTATTGGTGCCGGTGCCGGTGATGGTGGCGGCTGTGGTGCTAACGCCCTGCGTGGCGGTGAGCGAAGCCGTGCCGCTGCCGAGATCCATCTTGTTGATGGCAATATTGCCGCGCGACTTGTAGGTGAAATTCAGCCCGGTCGTGTCGGCCACATCAGCGAAGGTGATTGTGCCGCTGGAATCTGTGGCATCCCAGGTCAGGTTGGTCGCGGTGATCGAAACCGTGCCGCTGCTGTTGCTGGTGTTGCTGCCGGAAGGCGTCCGATCGATGCTCAGATCGGTCAGGTCGCTGCTGCTGCCAACAACTATGCCGCCGATGCTGTAGATGGTGAGCTTGGTGGCGGTGGTCTTGACCCGGGTATTGCTACTCGTGGTGGCGCCAATCGAGCTGTCGACGGCGCTCAGGGTGAGGCTGGCCGCATCGATCACACTGGCCGTATTGGACGTGATGGCGCCACTACCCGACGTGGTGATTGACACATTATGACCGGTGGCAGTGAGCGCACCGGCCAGCGTGAAATTTTTGTTGGTATTCGTGTTGCCGTTTTTCAACACCACATCGCCGGCTGCCGTCATCGACGACACCGTGAGGGCATACTCTTCCGTCAGATAGATGCCGCCGCCGCTGGCCGTGGCGGTCAGCGTGGTGGTGCCGCTGCTATTGGCGGTGGTCGTCAGTGCACTATTGGCCGAACCGATAGCGCCCGAGGCGCTCAGGGTCAGGGTGCCGGCGCCGGCAATGCTGCCGCCACCCAGGATCGAACCATTCACCACAGTGATTGTGGTGGTGGCGCCATTCAGCGACAGCCCGCCATCGGCATCATCACCGCCGCCGATCTGTAGGTCGCCGGTACTGACCTTGATCTCGCTGGCGCCACCCACGGTGAAGCCCGCAACCTTGGCCTTCTGCTTCAGATCGATATAGGCGCCGTTATTGGCCGCAATCTTGATCTGAGAGGTGGTGATATCGAGCAGGCCACCGCCCGTGCCGGATGCTTGGCCGACCGTGCCGCTGGAAGCCGTCAGATTAACCTTTCCGGCCAGCAGGCTGGATGTGCCATCGGTCTCGCGGATCGCCGTGGGGGCGGTGATCGTCAGCAGGTTGGCCTTGCCGACATTGATAGTGCCGTAAGTGACCATGCCGCTGGTGGAGTAATCAAAATCCAGGCCGCTGGTATCGCTGATGGTGCTGAACACCGTGCCGCCGGCATTGGTGAACGTCGCCTGCGCGGTCATGCCATCGGTGCCATCCAGCTTCTTGCCGGTGATATCGAAGGTGCGGTCGGCCGTACTGCTGCTTGTGGAATTGGTCAGCTTCAGTTTTTCGACATGCAGATTGGAGGTCAGATACACGTCGCCGCTGGTGGACAGCGTCAGGTAAGGCGTATCAATGCGCAGCTTGTTGGTGCTGGAACCCAGCGCCGTGCCGGTGATCGAAACCGCCGCCGCGGTCAGGCGATCAGTGCTGGTGCCGGTGGTGGTGATAGCAGCACTGCTGCTGGTCAGCGTGGCGCTGCCGGCCTTGGTCAGGTCGATCTTGCCCAGTTCCTGGCCGCGTTTGGTGCTGAAAGTGAAATCCAGCCCGGTGGTATCCACCACAGACACTGCCGCCACACCGCTATCGGTGATGGTAAGCGTCAGATTCTCGCCGGTGATGCCGAAGGTGGGTGCGCTGCCCCCGGTGGCCTGCGTGCTGGTGATGCTGAGGGTTTGCAGATCAGCCGCGCTGTTATTCAGATGCACGTTGCCGACGGTGGTAACGTACAGATCCTGAGCGCTGGTTTTGATCGCGCTGCCGAGGGCGCCGACGCTGCCGGTGGCCGTGAGGCTGAGTTTGCCGGCAGTGACCGCCAGCGAGGTATCGGTGGTGGTGATATTCTTGGTGGTGCCGGTGGTGGTCAGCGACAGCATGCGGCCGCTTTGCACATTCACCGTGCCAAGCGCCAGGCCGGTGGCGGTCGACAAGGTGAAATCGAGGCCCGAGGCATCGACAAACTGGTCAAGCACAAAATTACCGGCACTGGCGCTGTTCGACAAGGTAGCGCTCAGATTCTTGCCGGTGAAGCCGTAGCTGTTGGTGCCCCCAACATTGTGCTTCACGGTCCAGCCGAAAGTGAAGAGATCGGCCTGATTGCTGAGATACACATTGCTGCCGCTGGAAAGCGTCAGCGTTTCGGCATTGATCAACAAGGGTGTGCCGCTGGTACCAATGGCGCCGTTATCCACGGTCAGCACCAGCTTATTTGTCGAAATCGCCGCCGTGGAGCCAGAAGCCTGGGTCAACGTGCCGCTATTCACCGTCAAGGTGAGCGTATTGTCGCTGTCGGATGAAGAGCGATTGCTGAGGCCATCGACCGCCAGATTGCCCTGATTATTGTAATTGACGCTGCCGGTTGCGCTGATGCTCAGCGTGCCGACCGTGCCATAGAATGTCGAATTGCCATTGGTGGAATTGCCGATGCTCGAAGAGGTCATCTCCAAGCGGCCGGCAGTGATCACACTGCTGGTGTTGGTGGCGTTGATGCTGGCACTGGAACCCGAGGTCAGTTTCACCGTGCCGGCACCGACATTGACACTGGTGACCTGGATTGTTGTGGAGGAAGTGACCGTCAGATTCAGGCCGCTCTGTGAAACACTGGTCAGCTTGAAGGCAGTGACCGAAGTATTGGGAATCACATCTTCCGCGGTGAAGGTCAGGCCGGTTGCGGCAACGGCATAGCTGTAGGTGCCGCCGCTCGGCGTGCCGGAAGCCTTGAAGCTGACATCAAGGCTGAGATCGGTGAGCGAAGTGTTATTGGATACATCTATGCTGCCGCCGCTGCTGATCGACAGCTTCTTTGTGGCAGTGGTGACCTGGCCGGAACTACCAACATGGCTGCCGGTGCTGGCCTTGGCAATAAGACTCACTTCGCCGGCAGTGAGCGTGCCGCTATCACGATTGATCGTGCCGGCCACGCCGGTGGCGCCGCCGGTTGATTGCAATGTGATCGTGCCGGTGGTGTTGGTGCCGGCGTCGATGCCGGCGGTCAGAATGGCACGGTCGGCTTTTAAAGTGAAATCCATCACGCCCGAGCCGGACGAGCCGGAAACGGTGATGACACCGGTGCTATCGCCGATCGTCAGGCTGCGGCCGGTGCCGATATTGGTGAAGGCGTAGGTGTTGTTATCGCTGGTCGCCGCAGTCTTGTGCGTCAGCGTCAGGTCAATCGTGGTCAGCGCGGTGCTGTTGTTATTGATATAGATATTGCCGTTGCTGACAGCGGTCAGCGAAGTGGCGCCGAGCTTGAGCGCCCGATCACTGGTGCCGATCGAGCCATTGCCGATGCTATCTTTGGTGTCGCTGCCGATAGCATAGAGCGTGACGCTACTGCCAGCAATCGTACCGCCGCCGACCATGGTGATATTGGAATTGACGCCGCCGCCATCGGTTTTCAGCGCCACCGCTCCGGTCGCAACAATTTCCGAGATGGCGATATTCTTTTTGCCGGTGAAGCTAAAATTGGTGACCGAGCCGCTGCCGCCCGACACATCAATCGTGTGCTGCGTGCCGCTATCGGTGATCGAGAACAGCCGCCCACCGGTGCCGGTGATGCCAAAATTGCTTAATGTGGAGGTGGAAGAATTGGTGCTGACGATGGTCAGGTCGGTCAACGCCACAATACCGGCTACATAAATATTGAGGCCGGATTCAACCGTCAGCTTGCCGCCATTGACGGCGACGGCGCTGCTGGACGTGCCGATGGAACTGGAACTGCCTGCGGTGAGGACAATATCGCCGGCCCGGATCTCGCCGCTGCCGCTATAGGTGATGCTGCCGGCGGTGGACAACGTGAATTTGCCCGTGCCGACATTCGCCGCGCCCACCGACACACCGGTAGAACTGCTGATATTCAGCGCAAAATTCAGGTTGCTGCTGCTGGTGATCGTGTTCAGCGCATAGCCGCCGCTGCTGCTGATGCTGATGGTCTGGTTGGTGCCGGTAATGCTGATCGACGAAGCCGAGCTGCTGCGGCTGATGGTGAGGTCGGTCAGGGCCTGGGACGAGGCGATATTGATCGAGCTGGAATTTGCGGCCGTCAGCTTGGTGGTGTTCACCTTGAGCTGATTGGTGGCGCCAATGCTGCCGCTGCCGGTACTCAGCGCAATTTCGCTGGCCTGGATCACGGTGGCATCATTGCCATCATCGTTGAGATTGCCTGAGCTTGTGATCGTCAGCTTGCTGGCGCCAGCATTGGCAATCACCTTGCCGAGCGTGACGCCGTTGCTGCTGCTGCTGTTCAGCGTGATGGTGCTGCCGGCGGTCACCTCATTGAACTTGGTTGTGCTGCTGCCGGTGTAGCTGGCCGATACCAGGCCATTGGTGGCAATGGCGTCAAGCTGGTCGGCTTTAAATTGCACCGCGCTGGTGCTGCTGCCAATAGCTTCGCTGGCCTTCAGCGTCACTTTGGTGGTGGCGTTGATGGTGTTGCTGTTGGGATTGAGGATCGAGCCGGCCACGGCTTCGAAGGTCACCGACCCGCTCACGGTACCAACACTGGTGCTGGTAGAGATATCGCCAACCTGTAGCTTCACCACCACATCGCCGGAATTGGTGGCAAAGCTGCCACTGCCGCTGCCGCCGGAGTCAGTGCGCGTGCTGCTACCGAGATAAAGGGTGTTGGCGCTATTATCGGCGCCGGTGGTGCGCAAGGCATTGATATAGATGCCGCCAGTGCCCGGGGTCAGGTCAGAGGCCGTACCAGCCGTTACGGCGATGCCCCTGGCCACGATGTCGATATCGCCGTTTGTCGCCGAGGTGCCGACATTCTTTGTCGCACTGAGCCCGATATAAGAAGCAAGCACATAAGTGCTGTCGTTGCCATCATCCAGGATGGCGCCCTTCGAGGTGCGGAAGGAGACGGAATTTTCGGCGGATGAGGAGCTTTGGCTGTTGTCGGGGGTGTAGCTGTATTTGAAAGTGCCAGTATTGACCTGACCCAGCGTGATATCCCGATCACCGCTGAAGGTGAAATACTGCAAGCCGCCAGCGGCACCATTATCGCCATAGGCGCCAAAGCCGCTATCAATCAGGCGGGTGAACGTGTAGCCGCCAGCCGAATCGGTCATCGCAAAATCAAGATGCCGGCCAGTGATGGCATAGGTGTAATTGGCCGACGTGTCCTTATGCGTGCTGGTGATGTTCAGTTCGTTGAAGTGATTGGCATTGTCGATCAGCAGGTTGCCGGCAGTGGTCACCGCCAGCTTGGTGGTGTTGATGCCGATGGCATTGCCGCTTTCGCCGATATTATCGGTAGCTGAAAATTGCACCGCCTTGGCGGAAATCCGCGTATTGGCATTGGCATCATCAATGATCGAGCCATTGCTGGTGGTCAGCTTCGCCGTGGTGACATTCTCAAGATCAAGCTGGCCCACCACCAGCGACTTGTCGCTGGTGTAGCTGAACGTGGTCAGGAAAGTGCTGTTGATCTCCGACAGCGTGCTCTTGCTGCCATCATCGGTAACTGTGAAGCCCAATTCCTGCGAGGTTAGTTGCAGGTCATTGGCGGTTGAGCCGTTATGCTTGTTGTTGATGGTGAGGCTGGTCAGCAATTGCTGGCTGTTATCGACATAATAACTGCCGGTATTGGTCAGCGAGAGCTGCGCCGTCTGCGTCTTGAGATGCTGCCCGCTGGTGGCCACCGCGCCGGCGGCATTGATTGTGAGCGTTTTGGCCGCCAGCGTATTGCCGGCGCTGGCCGTGATGGCGCCAGACGTGGTCAGCGAGATCGAGCCACTGCCCCCCACCGCGCCGGCGCTGATATTCTTCACTGTGGTGACCGCGCCATCGCCGGCAACCGTGACTGTGACATTGCCGCCGGCGGCGACCAGATTGGTCAGCGTGACCGAGCCGGTCTGATTGACGGTGACATTGCCGCTGGTGCTGCCCGCTACAGCGGATGCGATTTCGCTGACCTGGGTTTTGAGCGTGGCAGTATGGGTAGCGGCCGTGGTGCTGGTGGTCAGCTTGTTGGCGGTGATGCCTTCAGGCGAACCACTGATTGCCACGGATAGATTGCCACCACCAACCTGCAAGGTGACATTGCCGGTGCCGGCATTGATCTTGGAATATGTAAGGTCGCCGCCGCTGGTGATGGCGATATTGCCATTGGCAGTGGTGGCGACGCTGGTGATGGTGGCAGCTGCCGCGCTGGTCAAATTAATCAGTCCACCGGCGCTGACCGATGTGAAGGTGGCGGTGGTGGTGGCGTCTGTGGAGAAATACACGTCGCCGGCAGTGGCGGTCAGGTTGATCGAGCTGGCATTGGCTGCGGCAAGCGTTGTGCCGCTGGCGCCGATTGCGCTGGCCGCAGTCAGGGTAAGCGCATTGGCGGTCAGTTTGGTGGCGCTGTTGCCATCATCCAGGATGCTGCCGGCGCTGCTGCTGATGGTCAGGCTGCTGCTGCCGCTGCTCGGCGCAAAATTGACATTGCCCAGCGTGATGTTGCCGGTGGCGGCGATGGTGGACGCAGTGGTTGTGGTGCTGCTGATATTGCTGAGGGCCAGGGCGCCGGTATTGCTGATATTGACAATGCCGCTGCCGGATGTGGCGGTAAGGCTGCTCACTGCGGTAAGCAAAGCCGAGCCGCTGGCGCCGATGGCGCCATTCAGGCCGGTGCTGCCCAGCGCGGTCAGCGTGAGACTACTGCCGGTGATCAGCGGCGAACCGCTGGCAGCCGACACGATATTGCCGCCATTCGCGGTCAGGCTGACAGTGCCGGCGCCGGCATTCACAATGCCGGCCGTGATGCCAACATCCGAGATGAAGCTGATATTGGTGCCGGACGAGGTGATGTTGGTCAGCGTATGACCGGCGCTCACATTGTCGTCGCTGACCGTGAAGGTCAAACCATTGGCGACAACGCTGTACTGATTGCCGCTGGCCAGCAGCGCGTGATTGGCGCGCACCGAAAGGCTGGATAGCGTTTGATCCGAGGTGACATAGATGTTGCCGCCGGTTTCCAGCGTCAGCGAACCGGAATTAAACGCAAGCGCCGAACCGCTGGTGCCGATATGGCCGCCCAAGGCGCTGAGGCGCAGGCTGTTGCCGGTCAGCAGCAGGGTGCCGCTGCGGCTGATCGAACCCGCCGAACTGGCAATCACCAGCGCGCCGCCGCCGGCATTGATATTGCCGGCCAGGCTGATATTGCCGCCGGCCGCCAGGGTGATGTTGCCGCCATTGCTGGTGAGGCCGCCGATATTGCTCAGGCTGCCGCCGGGGGCGGTCGCCTCCAGGCTGATGCTGCCGCCCTGGGTGGAGATTGTGTCGGTGCTATTGGTGAACGTGATACCGCCGCCCGCGCCGGTGGAGCGCAGCGTAACACTGTTGCCGTTGCCGGTGGCCAGGCTGATGCTGGTATCCACCGTGATCAGGCCGGTGGCTTCCAGCACGATATTGGTGGTGCTGTTCAGGCCGGTCAGCGTGGCAACGCTGATGGTGTTTTCGCCGCTATCGGCATCGCCCGACGCCACTGTGCCATCGCCGGCATTGCTGTTCTGCGTACCGCCGCCGGCGGCCACGATCTTCAGCGTGGCCGGATCGATCAGCAGCGTGCCGGTCTTGCCATGCGCCGCCGTCAGGTCGGCACTGCCGGTGAGCACAATATCCTGCTTGGCGGAAACTTCCGCGAAGCCGCCATCGCCACCCTGGGCGCCGCCGCGCGCCGAAATATGGCCGGCGAACATGGTTTTGTCCTCGGCCAGCACCACCACGGTGCCGCCATCGCCCTGGCCCAACGCATCGGCCTTGAGCTGCGCGCCGGCTGCCACCGAAACGCTGCCGGCCCAGGCGCCGGTGCCGCGCGCACCCGCGCCGCTGCCGTCACTGCCAATGGCGATCAGGCCGCCACCGGCCTGGCCGGATGTATCCATCGTGGCGCCGCCAGCCACGGCAATCGATTCGCCGGTGGCGATGATGCTGCCGCCGGTCTCGCCCGCACCGGTGCCGCTGGCATCCAGAGTGCCGGCAACCTGCACCTTGCCGGCAGAACCGCCGGACAGCACGATCTTGCCGTTCTGCACGCCCACGCTCTTGGCCGAAACCACGCCCGAGGTGTTGATCACATTGTCGATCACACCCTTGACGGCCCGCGCCGACAATTCCACCACGCCGCCTTCGGCGCTGATCTGCCCGGAATTCACCACCAGCGCGGCCGGCATGCTGCCATCGGCATTGGCGGAAACCGCCGCCACTTCACTGCCAGCGCCAAAGCTGAGCAGGCCGTCGCCATGGAAATCGAGCGTGAAGCTCTGGGCGGCACCCAGCGCCACACGGCCAAGCCGGGCGCGGATCACACCGTTATTCTGCACCTGCGGCGCCACCAGCGCGGCCAGGCCGGCATCCTTGATGCTGATATCGCCCTGGTTGACGATACGCGCATCCGGATTGGCCGAGGGCGTGCCGAACAGATACTTGCCGGCGAGGAAATCGGCATCCTTGATATTCGCCGTGGAGGCCACCAGGCCGCCAACATCAACGCGCGAGCCGGGCCCGAAGAACACACCATTCGGGTTCACCAGCATCACCGTGCCGTTCGCCGTCAGGGTGCCGAAAATCGCCGAAGGGTCATTGCCGAGCACGCGGTTCAGCGTCACCGAAGACGACGAAGGCTGCTGGAAATTGACGCTGTTGCCGGCGCCGATGCTGAAAGACTGCCAGTTGATGATCGCCGTGTTGCTGGTCTGCACCACGTTGAGCGCCGTGGGCGAAGGCTGGTTGATGCTGGCACTACCTGCAACAACGCTGCCGCCCTGCGGCAGGGTTTGCGCCTGGCCGGCATGGCTGAACAAAGCGGTGAGCGACAGCGCGCCGGCAGCGGCGCCCAAAGCGGCCTTGCGACCGGCAGCGCCGCGTCCGCGTCGACGCCCGCTGATGGCATCTGGCGGCAATATCGCCAGGCCGTTGGTAAGATTGGTCAGCAGACGAAACCGAAAGCTGCGCGCAACACCGAGGGAATGGGAGAGGAAATCTTTGCGATCCATGACAACCTGCCTCAGAAACGAGCACTTAAGGTGAAGTAGACATTCGGCTTATTGGAAATCGTCGCCTGCGGCCGGTTCAGGCCACGCGCGGTTTCCAGAGAAGCGAACAGGGTCTGATTGAGATTGACGCGGACGCCACCGCCGGCGGAGGCAACGCTGATCCGGTCGGACGTTGTGGTCTCAGGTCCGATATTCCACACCTGGCCGCGATCAAAATAGACATAGAATTGCAGGCCATCGGGGAACAGCGTCTGTTCCGGCGCATAACGCAGCTCGATCAGCCCCGCCCAGCCATTGTCGCCGGAAACTTCGCTGACATCGAAGCCACGGCCAAAATTGGGGCCGCCCAAAGCCATCTCTTCGCTGGAGAGCAGCGGCGTGCGGGTATACTGGCCGCTGGCAGTGGCGAGCAGGCTGAAATTGGCCGGCAGCTGCTGCACGCGGGTCAGGTCCAGCGTCCATTTGGTGTAGCTGCTATGGCCGTCGGTGCGCGAAGCCTGCGTGTCATTCTCATTGGTGGCGCCCAGCATGTCGAGGCCACGATGCATGGTGAAGCGGGCCGCCGAGATGCCTTCCCAGGTATCGGTGCGGTCATAGCTGATGCCAGCGCGCAGGATGCTGAGGCGGTCGCGGTTATAGGCCGCATTGCGCAGATCGGTATCCACCATGCGATATTCGAATTCGCCGGTCAGACGCAGGTTTTCCATGCGCGAACGGATCAGCGGATAGGTGGTTGAGGCAGTGTGCGACCACACATCGCTCTGGATTTCGAGCTGCTTCAGTTCCTTGCCCGGATAGGAGCGCGAATAATTGCTGTTGAAGCCAAGCGTCAGGCCGTCTTCACTGAACAGGCCGGTATAGCCGCCACCCACCGACCAGGAGCGCCCCCAGGGCATGGACTGCTTGGCGCGCAGCGAAAGCTGATCGGCATTGCTGCCGAAAGCGTTGTAATTAACCGAACCAAGCATCTCGGCGCCGCCGAGATAGGTTGAATTGCGGTTATCGAAGGTCAATACCGTATCGGTATCCTTGCGCGCGCTCTGCACCACCATCACCGAGGCGCCGGGCGTGTCGGGTGCCGCTTCAAGATTGCCGCGCACGGTCAGGCCGGCGATATCGGTGGCCAGCAGCAGGCGGCGTTCAATCTCAGTGATGCTCACCGGTGTCTGGTTCAGCAGCGGGTTGAGCAGCATCTCCACCGCCGCCTTGGCCGGGCCGATATCACCCTGCACCACGATTTTAGAGATGAAGCCTTCCAGCACCACGATGCGGAAGCCGCCATCCTCAATNNGTAGAACGTGTCCTGCAACGCGAGCGCAATCGCCTGCTCGGGCACCATCACGCGGCTGGTGACAAAACCGGCATTGCGATAACGCAGCTCAATGTCGTTGGCGATCTTGAAAGCATCGGCAACGCTGATTTCCTTGCCGATCAGCGCCGCATGGGCAGCCTGCAATTCGCTGGCCGGAAACGCCGTGGCGCCCTGGATATCAACTTTCTTCAGAACAAAATTCACCTTGTCGGCACCGGCCGGGGCTTCTGCTGCCGGCGCTTGCGGCACAGCGATGCGACCACCCAGCGTGGAGGGCGCCACCATCAGCGGCTGCGGCGCGGCGCGTCCGGCTTCGGCACCAGATGGCAATTGCGCCGGGACCTGCTGCGCCTGAACCGGCAGGGCAGCCAGCAACAGCGCCAATCCTGCTGCGCTTAGGGCTGGGCCGGAATGCCGACCAGCACTCAGGATATCAAGGATCCGATAGAGTGCGTCGCTGCGGTTCGGTTGCGCAAATTTCATACTAGCCCCAAGCCCTGAATTCTGCGGCAAGCGCCTTGTGCCACACGGTACGATTTGAGGCACTTCCCGCCGGATAACCCACCCGACCGGCAGAATTGCCTCATCCGCAGCCACGCAGACGCTATGCACGCATCTTTGTCCTTCTGTTTAATCGCATAGCTTCCGGCCCTATACAAGCAAAATGCGTTTTGACAGGCAGCGTCATGTTTTATTAAGCCTTTGATTTTGCTGAACTACGTCACATTTTGGCACAATTCTCAGACGCTAGTGGCGTCTGAGGCAATACGGCCTTCAGTTGTATGCCGAGCAGTAAAAGACAAAATTAGCGGAAAATTGGGATTTATTTCCAATCCGGCCAAAAAGCCACCAAATAGAGGTAGCAGACATAGCCGGCTTGAGCCGGCTTTCCCTGGCAATATGCCGCAGCCGACGGCTTTGCGAGTGATTATCACTCACTCTATACTCAGCCTGCATAACGACTCAGGGTTCATACCGTTTCGGGGAGAGGCTGCATGGCGCGCCGGTCACTATTTCATTCACTCGCCGGCCCGCTGGCCATGCTGCTGGCGCTGGCCAGCCCGGCCGCTTTCACCCCGGCCCAGGCTCAGGCCCAGGCCCAGATCACCGATTCGGATCGCCAGGCGGTACTGAACGGCTATGCCGATATCGCCCAGGCGATGTATGGCGACAGCCTGGCGCAAGCGCGCCGGCTGCTCGGCGCGGTGGAACGGCTGGTGGCAAAACCCTCGGAAGCCACCCTGGCAGCAGCGCGCCAGGCCTGGATCGCCGCCCGCGAACCCTATCAGCAGACCGAAGTGTTCCGTTTCGGCAACCCAATCGTTGACGAATGGGAAGGCCGTGTGAATGCCTGGCCGCTGGATGAAGGGCTGATTGATTACGTCGATGCCGGGCGCTATGGCGAAAGCTCGGATGCCAATCCCTGGTATGCCGCCAATATCATTGCCAATCCAAAGCTGACCATCGGCGGCAAGAAAGTGGATACCAGCCGCATCACCTGGCGCACCCTGCGCAGTCTACAGGAAGCCGGCGGCGTGGAGGCCAATGTGGCCACCGGCTATCATGCCATCGAATTCCTGCTCTGGGGCCAGGATCTGAACGGCACCGGCCCCGGCGCCGGCCAACGCCCCTGGACCGATTATGCCAGCGGCAGCGCCTGCACCCATCCGCCCTGCGAACGCCGCGCCGCCTATCTGCTCACCGCCAGCCGCCTGCTGGTGGATGACCTGGCCTGGATGCTGCCGCAATGGGCGGCGGATGGCGCTGCACGGCGCGACTTGCTGGCCGATCCGCAGGCCGGCATCGCCGCCATTGTCACCGGGATCGGCAGCCTGGCCTATGGCGAACTGGCCGGCGAGCGTATGAAGCTAGGCCTGCTGCTGCACGATCCCGAGGAGGAACATGACTGCTTCTCGGATAATACCCACAACTCGCATTACTATGACGTGGTGGGCATGGTGGCGGTGTATCACGGCCGCTATGGCAAACTCAGCCTGCCCGGCCTGGGCAGCCTGGTGCAGAAGGCCGCGCCGGCGCTGGATGCCGAGATGCGCGCCAAGCTGGCGGCCAGCCTGGCCGCCCTGAGCAAGCTGAAACAGCGCGCCGAAACCACCGAGCGTTACGACCAGATGCTGGCCGAGGGCAATGCCGAGGGCGCCGCCGTGATTGAGGCCGCCATCGCCGCACTGACCGACCAGACCCGCAGCCTGGAACGGATCAGCGCCGCCTTGCAGCTTGGCAAGGTGAAATTCGAGGGTTCCGACAGCCTGGATGCGCCCGACAAAGTGGGCAAGAAGCCGTGATCCGACGCCTCACCATTGGCCTTGCCATCGCCCTCCTGCTCGCGCCATCGCTTGCCGCAGCGGATGACGAAACCCGGCCGGGCGGCGCCGCCACCAGCAAGGGGCCGCGCAACCGCAGCGCCTTTTCCAATCCATCCGGCAATATGTCGTTTGAGCGCCAGCTTGATTTCAAGGTGGGTGACGGCGTGTTCCGCAAATTATGGGTGGCGGCGCCGGCTTCCACCCGCTCGTCGGATGGGCTTGGCCCGCTCTTCAATGCCCGCGCCTGCCAGGCCTGCCATCTCAAGGATGGGCGCGGCCGCCCACCTGCCGCAGGCGAAACGCCGGCCTCGCTGCTCTTTGCCCTGGGCAGCGCCGATGGCAAGCCAGACCCGGTTTATGGCGGCCAGTTGCAGACTTTCGGCATCCAGGGCCATGCCGCCGAGGCCAGCCTGCGGATTGAATATCAGCCGCTGCCGGTAACGCTGGCGGATGGCGAAACCATCACATTGCGCCGGCCGGTCTATCATTTCAGCGCTTTCGCCTATGGCGCCATCGACACGGCCACCCGCTTCTCGCCACGTATCGCGCCGCCGATGATCGGCGTTGGCCTGCTGGAACTGATCCCCGAGGCCAATATCCTGGCCCGCGCTGATCCGGATGACCGCAACAACGATGGCATTCGCGGCATCACCCGCAAAGTGTGGAGCGCCGCCGAACAACGCGAAATGCTGGGCCGCTTCGGCTGGAAAAACGGCGCCGCCACCATCGCCGACCAGACCGCCAATGCCTTTTTCAACGATATGGGCCTGTCCACCGACTTGCACCGCGCCGGCTTTGGCGATTGCACCCCGGCCCAGGCCGCCTGCCGCAGCGCACCGCATGGCGTGGAGGCGGCCGGCGACGTGGAAGTGCCGCGCAAGCTGTTTGACCTCACGGTCTTTTACGCCCGCAATCTGGCGGTGCCGACACGCGAGAATAGCCGCGCCGCCGATGTGCAGCGCGGCCAGAAGCTGTTCGGCGAAATCGGCTGCGCTGCCTGCCATGTGCCGCGCCAGGTGACCGGCAGCCATCCCGACCGGCCGGAACTCTCCAACCAGGTGATCTGGCCCTATACCGACCTGCTGCTGCATGACATGGGCGACGAACTGGCCGATGGCGGCAAGGATGGCCGGCTGTGGCGCACACCGCCGCTTTGGGGCCTGGGGCTGACGAAGCGCGTCAATGACCATGAATTCATGCTGCATGATGGTCGCGCCGATGGCATCCTGGAAGCCATCCTGTGGCATGGCGGCGAAGCGGCGGCGGCACGCCAACGCGTTATCGGCCTGAGCAAGCCGGATCGTGCCGCTTTGCTCAGTTTCCTTAATTCGCTCTGACGCCGGAGGCCATGATGCGCCGCTGCCTGCTTGTTGCCGCCGCCCTGTTTGGGATGTTTGCCAGCCCGGCCCGCGCCGCGCCGGATTACACCGCGCTCAACCAGGCTGCCGTGCAGGCGCATATCCTGCCGCGTTATGCTGCGCTCAGCGCCGCCACGGCAAAATTCGCCAGCATTGCGGCCGCCGGCTGTGCCGACCGCCTGGCCTGGCAGGCCGGCTGGGCCGAGGCGATGCGGGCCTGGCAGGGCGTGCAGCATCTGCGTTTTGGCCCGGTGCTGCTGTTCAACCGCTATCAGCGCTTCGCCTTCTGGCCCGATGCGCGCAACAGCATGCCGCGCCAGCTGAATGAAATATTCGCTACCAAACGTCTGCCGGATTTTGCCATCGGCAGCATCGCCGTGCAGGGCCTGTCGGCGCTGGAACGCAATCTGTTTGATGCCACCGAGGCGGCGAAGCTGAATAGCGACGCGTTCCGCTGCGCCTGGGCGCAGGCAGCGGCACAAAACCTGACCGAGATGGCCACGGCGATCGAGCAGGATTGGCGCAGCGGCCGGCATTATGCCGCGCAGTTTGTTGCCGCCAAGGGCGATCTGGTGGCCTTTGCCGGGCCGCAGGAAGCAACGCAGGAATTGTTCAAGGCGCTCTATGGTGCCATCGAATTGGTGGCCGATCACAAGATGGCGCGGCCGCTGGGCAAGGGTGGCCGCGATGCCCGGCCGATGGCCGCCGAACATTGGCGCAGCGGGCTTTCCGGCGCCGCCATCGGCGCCAATATCGCCGCTGCGCGTGAGCTTTATGCCAGCTTTGCGCCGCAGCTTGCCGATGCCGGCCTGCGCAGCGATTTGCAGCGCCGCTTCGACGATCTGGCGCAGCGCAGCGGCAAGCTTGATCTTGACCACGACATAACCGATGCCGCCCGCCGCCCGGAACTGGAAAAACTGCGTGCCGATCTGCTGGCGCTGAAAACCCAACTGGGCGAACGCCTGGCCCCGGCGCTGGGCCTACAGATCGGCTTCAATGCCCTGGATGGTGATTGAGCATGCCAAGCACCAGCCGCCGCCACCTGCTGCTTGGTTTTGCCACGCTGCCGCTCTGGCCCGGCATGGCACAGGCCGCGCCGTCTGCCGCATCGGCTGCCGCATTGCTGGGCTGCGGCCGCGATGCGGCGGGCGATGCCGTATTTGGCCTGGATGCGGCCGGCGAAATCCTCTGGCGCCAGGCGCTGCCGGGGCGCGGCCATGGCATGGCGGTGGCGCCTGATGGCAGCTTTGCGCTGATTGCGGCGCGGCGCCCCGGGCGCTGGCTGCTGCGCATTGATCTGCACCAGCCGCAAACACCGCCGCAACTCTGGCCCTGCGACGACCTGGCCTATGGCGGCCATGTGGTGTTTCTTGATCAGAACCGCGTGGCGCTGAGCGCCAGCGATGCCGAGGGCTATGGCTGCGTCGCCGTGCTGGATGCCGCGAGCGGCGGGCGCATCGCCCTGTGGCCCACAGATGGCATTGATCCGCATGAATTGCTGCCCATGCCGGGCGGCATCCTGGCGCTGGCCAATGGCGGCGATGCCGCCGAGGCCAGTTGCCTGGTGCGGCTGGATGCCACCAGCGGCGCCATCCTGGCCCGTATTGAGGCACCGCCAAAACTGCACCGCCTCAGCCTGCGCCACATGGCGGCTTTGCCTGATGGCAGCCTTGCCGTGGCAGCCCAGGATCGCGGCGGCGCCGAAGCCGGCATGCCGCTGCTGGCGCTGTGGCAGCCGGATGAGCGGCTGCACTGGATTGATCTGGGCCAGAGCCAGGGCGATTTGCGCGGCTATTGCGGCGCTATTGCCGCCCAGGATACGCGGCTCTGCCTGACCTCGCCGCAGGGCGGCGTGGCCTTGCTGCATCCCGGCTCAAGCCGTATTGAGGCCGCCGACCTGTGCGGTGTGGCACCGCTGGGGCCGGGCTTCATGCTCAGCGGCGGGCGCGGCGACCTGATCCTGCCCGATGGCAGCCGGCGGCATCATGCCGTGGCCTGGGATAATCACTTGAAGGCCGTGTGATCCGACACAGGCTTTGCCGCCGCCTCGACCCGGATATCAGCCGCCGTGCGGCCACGGCCATCCGGCGCCCAGCCCGGCGGGCCGAACAGATAACCGAAACGCTCACGCCAATTACGCGCCCGCGCCAGGTCGCGCCCGATCTCGATCCATTCATGGCAGGCAATGACCAGCGGATTGAAACTGCCGAGATTCTTCACGATGCCATAGCGGCAGGGTTCGTCATCCCGCTCGGCGGCAAAAGTGCCGAATAGCCGGTCCCAGATGATGAAGATGCCGGCATAATTGCGATCCAGATAGGCCGGGTTGGTGGCGTGATGCACACGATGATGCGATGGCGTGTTGAACAGCCATTCCACCCAACGCGGCAGGCGCCGCAACTGCTCGGTGTGAATCCAGAATTGATAGACCAGACTGACGCCCTTCTGGAATACGATCAAAGCCGGCGGAAAACCCAACAAGGCCAGCGGCAGCCAGACAATCCAGGTCAGCGCCAGATTGCCGGTCCAGGTCTGCCGCAGCGCGGTGGAGAGATTGTAATGCTGCGACGAATGATGATTGACATGCGCCGCCCACCAGATGCGGTGTTCATGGCTCAGGCGGTGAAACCAGTAATAGGCCAAATCCTCGGCAAACAGCAAAGCCAGCCAGGTCCAGGCATTAAACGGCAGGTCAAACAGCCGCACGGCATAACAGGCTTGCAACGCCGCCCAGACCAGGCCGGCAAACAGCAGCCCCTGCACCAGATTGACCAGCCCCATCAGCAGCGAGGCGGCGGTGTCCTTCAACTCATAGGCATCCATGCCGCGCCAGCGCGCCAGCAGCACTTCCAGCGCCGCCAGGGCGATGAAGGCCGGAATCGCCAGCACCACCGGATCAGGCAAGGCGGGATCAGCCAGGACCGTGCTCATGCCGTCAACCTCTGCTGCCAGGATAACGCCACGGCCAGCGGCAGCAGCAGGGCCACCACCTGGCCGCCCGGGCCGCGTGTGGCCAGATGCAGCCGGGCGCGGCCATCGGGCAGGGTTTCAACATGATGCCGGATCACCTCACCGGGTTTGAGCAGCCGCGCCGCCAGCCGCGCCCCGACGGGAAAAACCAGCGCCAGCCTTCCGGCCGCATCAACGGCGATGGCACCAGCGCCATCCTCCGCCACCACAATCTCCGCTGGTGCAAAACCCAGTTCCGGTTGTGCCAGCAGGCGCTGCGCGGTTTCGGCATCGGCCAGGCGGGCGCGGCGCTGCCCGCCGGTCAGCCAAACCAGAACGAGGATCAGCATGATGCCGGCAACCGGCAGGGTGGGATCAAGCGGCAGGTCCATGCTGCAATTATGGCGAAAATTGGATATTTCGTCATCAGGCCGGGCAGCATGGCCAATTCGAATCGGCTCGGCTTGGCTTGCCCGGCCAAAGCTGCTATGCCCAAATCATGCCTCAGCAAGCCACCCGAATCGCGCCCTCGATCCTGTCTGCCGACTTCGCCAAACTTGGCGCCGAAGTTGCCGCCATTGACGCCGCCGGCGCGGATTACATCCATATCGATGTGATGGACGGGCATTTTGTGCCCAACCTGACCATCGGCCCGGCCGTGGTGAAAGCGCTGCGCCCGCATAGCGCCAAGGTGTTTGACGCGCATCTGATGATCTCACCGGTGGATGCCTTTGTGCCGCTCTTTGCCGAAGCCGGCGCCGATATCATCACCGTGCATCCCGAGGCCGGTGCGCATGTGCATCGCACGCTGCAACTGATCAAATCGCTGGGCAAAAAGGCCGGCCTGTCGCTCAATCCCGGCACCCCGGTGGAGACCGCGCTGGCGGTGCTGGATATGCTCGACCTGGTGCTGGTGATGAGTGTGAATCCCGGTTTCGGCGGCCAGGCTTTCATCCCGAGCCAGCTTGAGAAAGTGAAGCGGCTGCGCCAGGCCATCGATGCTTCCGGGCGCCGGATCGACCTTGAAATCGATGGCGGCATCAATGAGGAAACGGCGCGCCAGGCGGTGGCGGCCGGTGCCGATGTGCTGGTGGCCGGCACCGCCGGCTTCAAGGGCGGGCCGGAACATTACGCCGAGAATATCCGCCGCCTGCGCGTTGCCTGACATGACGGCCAAACCGGCCGCAAACCGCCGCCATGATACGCCACGGCCCGGCCTGGTGGAGCGTGCGGCGGCAAAGATCGGCGCGCTGTGGTATGGCTCGCCGCTTTACCGCCTGACCCTGCCGCGCCGCGCGCCGCTGGAATTCCCCACCCTGCCGGACGATCCCTGGCCCGGCCTGGCGGCCCGCGCCGACCGGCTGTTTCAGGGCCGCTTTGCCTTTGCCGGGCTTGAGGTGGTGTCGCCCCATGCCGCGCCCTGGGATGCGGATGTGGACAGCCTGAATGCCGAACCGGCCAGCATTGCCGCCTGGGCTGCCGAATTGCATGGCTTTGCCTGGCTGCGTGACTTTGCCGCCCAAGGCGGCGACATGGCGCAGCGCATGAGCCGCAGCCTGGTGCAGCATTGGATCGAACGCCACCCGCATTGGCAGCCGCGCGCCTGGGCCGCGCCGGTGATCGGCCGGCGCCTGACCGCCTGGCTCAATGCCGGGCATTTCCTGCTGCGCGACAGTGAAGCCAGTTTTGGCCATGACCTGCTACTCAGCGTGGCGCGCCAGGCGGCGCATCTCGGCCGCGTGGCGCCGCGTGTCGCTGATCCGGCGGCGCGCGCCGAAGCGCTGCTCGGCCTGGTCTACGCCACCGAAAGCCTGCCCGGCGGGGCCGAGCGCTGGCCGCGCGCGCTGGAAAAGCTGATCCTGGCCTGGGAAGCGCAATTATTGCCCGATGGCGGCCATGTCTCGCGCTGCCCAAGCCGGCTTTTTGCCATGTTCCGCGATGTGGTGGCGTTGCAGCGTTATCTCAGTGCCGGCCATCCTGAACGGCTCAGCCTGATGCCGCTGATGGACCGCATGGCGCCGATGCTGCGTTTTTTCCGCCATGGCGATGGTGGCCTGGCGCTGTTCCATGGCGGCGAGGAAGAAGCCGCCGGTGCGCTGGACCATGCCCTGGCACTGTCTGAATCGCTGATCCAGGGCAAACATGGCAAGCCGCCCTCCTCCTCGGCCGCATCCGGCTATGAACGGCTGGCGCCGCGCCGCGCCCTGCTGCTGCTGGATACCGGCGCACCGCCGCCCAGCCATGCCGGCCGGCCACATGCGGCGCCTTTGGCCTTTGAATTCAGCCATGGCAAGGATCGCCTGATTGTTAATTGCGGCGCGTCACGCCGCCTGGGCGGTGAATGGGCCGAGGCGCTTTCCGGCCCGGCCGCGCATGCCACACTAGGCATTGAACATGCCCGCCCGGCGCCGCATTTCACGGTGCGGCTGCAACGCCATGAACAGGATGGCCATGCCTGGGTGGAAGCCGAGCATGATGGCTGGCAGGCAGCTTTTGGTCTGCTGCATAAACGCCGGCTCTATCTGGCGGCGGCCGGTGACGACCTGCGCGGCGAGGATTTGCTGGAAGGCGGCGCGCCCGATCAACCACGCGGCTTCACGCTGCGTTTCCACCTGCATCCTTCGGTGCATGCCTCGCTGATCGGCGCGGGGGATACAGTGTTGCTCAAGACCGGCTCGGGCCAGGGCTGGCGCTGGCGCGGCCAGGGCGGCCTGGTGCGGCTGGAGGATAGTGTTTATCTCGGCCAGGGCGGCGAATTGCGCCGCAGCCAGCAGATTGTGATGGCCGGCTCTGCCGCCGGGCTGCCGGTGCAGCTCAAATGGGCCTTGTCGAAGATTCCGGCCTGAACCATGCAGATCATCCCGGTGACGCAGCAACGCTCGATGCCCTGGAAAAACGGCCAGGGCGTGAGCTGGCATATCGCAGTGGACCCCGATGGCGCCGGTTTTGAGGATTTTGCCTGGCGGATCAGCCGCGCCGCCATCATGCGCGATTCTGCCTTCTCCGCCTTTGCCGATACCGAACGCTGGATCACCCTGATCCAGGGCGAAGGCTGCGCCCTGCGCTTTGCCGATGGCGGCGCGCTGATGCTGCGCAAACCCTTTGTGCCGATGCGTTTTGACGGCGCGCGCGAAGCCAAGTGCAAACTCTCGGCCGGCCCCTGCACGGTGCTGAACGTGATGGCGCGGCGTGGCCGCGCTGAAGCCGATGTGGCGGTGGTGGCCGCACCGGGCGACCTGCCGCCGGAAATCGGCGATGCCGCGCGCGACGGCAACCTGATCCTGGTGCGGCTGGATGCCACCCGGGTGCTCCGGGTGCGTTTTAGTTAGCGCAACCCATCCGTTTAGAATAAATTCACGGCATAGATACACCCTTAAAGGGTTTATTCAATCATGCCAACCATCGATCTGAACGATAAAATCCAGCGCAAGCAAACCCTGCTCGACACTGAAATCAATCATGAAACCGTTCTGATGGATGTTCAGAAGGGTGAATATTACGGGCTGGACGACATCGCCTCGGCGGTGTGGCAGCTGCTGGCGCAGCCAACCACGGCGGCACAGATCATCACCACATTGATCCAGCGTTATGATGGCGAAGCAGAGATCATCCGCCGCGATACCCTGGCCTTGTTGCAAAACATGGCCGAGCGAGACCTGCTGGACCTCGGCTGAGCTTATTGATTGCCGCCTTCGATCCAGCGCAGGAAGGCGCCGATATGCAAGCCGCGATTGAGCACGGCGCCATATTCGCCAAAGCCGGCTGCTGCTGCATCCGTGGGCCAATCCGCCATCAATCGCTGCATGCGATCCAGGTCCAGCACCCGCGCGGCCAGTGGCGATGCCCGCAACGCCGCCAGCATTGCCATGCTGTGTTCACGTTGCAGGGTCATGCGGTGCAAAAAGTCGGCGCCTTGCAGGCCGCGCCGGGTTTCGTTCAGCACCTGCGGCGGCAAGCGATCAGCCAGCACACGGCGGGCAAGCCAGCGGCTGGTGCCGTGGCGCAGATACTGCTCGTCCGGCACGGCAAAGCAATATTCCAGCAGATCAATATCAGCCGTGGGATCACGCAATTCCAGTCCCAGCATTTCGCCCAGCGGCGCCAGGATCGGCGGCAATGTCTGGATGCGGCTGAGCCAGCGCCGCCGCATGGTTTCAGTGTCGCCATCATAATCATGCCCCATCGCCAGGCCGCGCCGATCGATGCCGGTAGCGGCTGCAAAATCCGGATGGATGGCGCTGTGTTGCCGGGCATCGGGCAAAGGCAGGCCGCGTTGCCGATCCAGCCAGTGCTGTGCGGCGGGCGATAGCAGCGGCCGTAGCGCATGGCGATAGAGCAGCTTGGCCACAGCAATGCCACTCTGCCGGTGCAATGCGGCAATCTCGCGCCCGAGCCGCAGCCACCGGCCGTTCCGCGCCCAGCCGGCCAGGCCGCTGGTGCCATCCCAGGTCAGCGTCATGTTGCCGAAATTGCCGGTCAGGATGGCATTGGCGCCCAAGGCGCGCGCCTGATCGAATAACGGCCCGAACCAGCCAATATTCATCATGTTGCGCGCCGGCATGCCAAGCTCCAGGAAAAGCTGCTGCGGGTTGTGATCCAGCCGGTGCAGCACCGCCGATGTCAGGCCCTGCCAGCGCATATTGGGGTGCAGCGCGGCAACCGATTGTGCCGCTGGCCGCTCGTCACTGATCTGATGCGGCACTTGCCGCCGCGCCACGCCATCCGGCGGCGCCATGGTGAGCACATGCACCGGCTGGCCGGGGCGCAGCCGGGCGGCAGTGGCCGCCACCGCGCCGGAATCCAGCCCGCCACTCAACTGGCAGACCAGCGGATCAAGGCCGGCGATCTGCCGCCGCACCGCCTGATCCAGCAGCGCGCGTGCTTCTTCCACATAATCCTGATCCTGCCGATGCCGGATGCGGCGGCGCCAATCCGGCTGCCAGTATTGCTGCATTTTTGTATGGCCCGAGGGATCAACCAGCAGCGCACAGGCCGCCGGCACGCGGCGGATCGCGGCATAAAGCGTGGCATCGACTTCCGGCACCACATCGCAGAGCAGGGCGGCCAGATAATTTTCGTTCAGATCACGCTTCAGGCCGGGCAAGGCCAGCAAAGCCCGCAGGCTGGAGGAAAATACCAGTCCGCCGGCCAGGCGGGCATAAAACACCGTGTTCAGCCCAAGCTGATCGCCGGCCAGCAGCAATTGTTGCGCGGCCTCATCCCAGCAGGCCAGGGCAAAGGGACCGCGCAGTTTTGCCAAAGCCGGGATGCCTTGGCGCCGGACCCGTTCAAGCAGCAGGGCAGATTCGTCCGCTGCCGGCGCGGTACCTTCGCGCCGCAAAGCCTCGGCATTATCAAGGCGGCCTTCCCAGCCAAGCCACGCGCCATCCGCCTGCCGAGAATCTGCCGCAGAGAATGCCAGCGGGCCGGTCTGGATTACCCGTCGACCGGTGAAATGACGGCAGAATTGCTGGAATTGCGCGCTGAAACCGGAATCTGCCGCCGTTTGCGGCGCGAAATAGCCGATAAATCCCTTCACGGCCCGGATTTTGGCATCATCATGCCCACATGCCGCCTCAAGAAGACTGGCAGATCACGCCGTCAGTCCCGCTGCCGCAATTGGTGATCGCGGTATGGCCGGCGATGCCATATTGGCTCAAGCGGGGCGTATGCCATTTCGGGCACGGCGCGGAGGGGAATGGCACACCATCAGATTGCCGGATTTTTTCAGGCATGCTGTTTTGAATGTTTTTAAGCATGGCGGCACCATAAAGTTATAAGGCACATACAAATGTATATTAATTGTCGATCCTATTCAAGATTATCCGCCTATAGGTAGCCCAATTGGCGCATCATCGCGCCCTGGCTTGCGGCCAGCAGATCGGCCTGCTGCGGGGTCAGACAGTCACGCCAGCCGCCGGCACGGCCAGTACGGAAAAACCGCACGCCTTTTGGCTGGCCGCCATCAAAGCCATGGCGGGCTTCGGCCTGCTGCAAAACAACAAAATCCGTGGCGGCCACGGCTCGCTCAAGATCGGCCTGGTCATGCGGTATACCGGCATAAAACGCTGCGCGGCGCAGACTGCCCAGCGGGTCGGCCAGCATGTCCTCATAGCGCAACAGGCAGCAGGGCCTGCCCGGCGCCTCCAGCCAGCTCTGCACATGGCCGCTCCAGGAGGACAGGCGCTGCGGCAGATTGAAGCGCGCCCGGTCTGGCCGCCCCAGCAGCAGGCCAGCCGGATTGCACAGGCTGTTCACGGCGGCATCCAGCGGCTGCGCGGCAAAATGCGACCAGGAAACCGCCACGTCACGCGGATCGCGCACGATGTAAAACGCGCCCAGCGTCACCTCGGGCGGGAAAAGCGGCTCGCCGCCGGGGATGCGGCTCCAGGCATCATGCACCTTGCGGAAGAGCGGCCGCTTGGCCTGCTGTGCCAGCATGCGATAGGCCACGGGGCGCAACGCCTCCAGTTCCGCCAGGCTGAGATCGCTGCTTTCCACATCCAGGGCTTCTTCCAGATCGTAAAGCTGGCTGGCATTGGGCGCAAAGCCGGTATTGGCATCAGACGGCAAGGCCTTGTCCGGATGCAACAGGGCGGCGAGCGCCAGCCGCAGCCAGGTATTGCCGGATTTGGGGTAGGAGGCGATCCAGTAGAAGCCGCTCATGGCGCCATCTGCCGCAGGATGGTGGCAATGCTGCGTTCCAGCCCGCCGGCTTCATGCGCGTGCTGAAGCAGCCAGCAGCCGCCCGGCAAAGCCGCCAGCGCCGCAAGTGCCGGCAGCAATTGGGCTGAAAGGCCAAACCGCACCATGATGCCATTGCGGTATAAATCCTGCCCCAGCCGGATCACCACCTCCGCCCCGTGCAGGCGACGCAGGCCACTATCAGTTGCTTCCGGGCTGAGATGAAAAATCGCCTTGAGCGGCAAAGGCGCGCCCTGAAAGGCCGCCTCCACCGGCAGATGAAACTTGTCCAACATTTGGCGGCTGCGCTCCACGCCATCGGTGGGCGCTGCAATACGCTGCATGGCATCACGCCACAGTTTCAGGCGCGGAAAGGCCGGCAGCACCTGCGGGCCGCCCTGTGCGGAGAAATCCACCACGGTCACATCATCCGCCAGCACGGCAAAGCCGCGCCGCATCAGGCTGGCAGCCAGGGTGGATTTGCCCATGCCGGACGGGCCGGCAAAGGCCACGGCCGTATCGCCCATCTGCACACAACTGGCATGCAGCGGCAGCAGGCCGCGGCGATAACAGATGATGCCGAATACAGTGCCGAACAGAAACACCCGAATATCCGGCGCGACAGGATCAAGGGCTGGGTCAACCACCACATGGCTGCCTTGGCCGTCGATCAGATAGCTAGCCACCCCGGGAACCGCAAATCGGCAGCTCTTGTCGGCGGCAACTTGCAGCAATGGCCGGTCCAGAATCAGATCATCCAGCCGCTCGGGCACCGGCCCCAGTGTGATGTGCAAATCCGGCGCCCGGTCATCGCCGCGCCAGGGCAGCAGATCAGGCAGTGGCAACGCACTCGCCACACGCCAGCCACACAGCAGATAATCGTTTTCAACCTCTTTCATGTGCAAAAAGGCATCCTGCTGGTTTGATATCAACCCACCATTCGATCATCAGTAGCGCCAATACGCCCGAATCAGAAGGCTTTGGATGACCATGCCGTATGGACAGCACCTACGATAATACTCAACTCAGAAATATTTATTGTCATTCAGATTATTATGAATACGAATGTATATAATTTGATGAATACATAAGTAAATCTAGCAATAGTTGGATTTATTATTTGCAGTACACCAGATTTTCTGGTGTCTTTTTCACACAACACTTGGCGCCGAAATAGAGACGGCGGCCGATGGCAAGGGAGGGGGATGTCATGACCGACCCATTTATCGGGGAAATCCGGATCAATGCCTTTGACTATGCGCCGCAGGGCTGGGCCAGTTGCGATGGGCAATCGCTAGCGACCCAGCAGAACGCAGCCTTGTATTCGTTGATCGGTGCCTATTTCGGGCATGACACCAAGAACTTCAACTTGCCGGACCTGCGCGGCCGCAGCCCTTTGGGCTATGCCACCAATGCCGCAACCCTGAACGGATTGACGCCTTATGCCATGGGCGCCAAGGGCGGCGCGGAAACGGTAACGCTGACAACGGCGCAATTTCCCGCCCACACGCATCAATTGACCGCCAATAAGGCAGCGGGCAACAGCATAAATCCGACTGGCTGCATCTACGCCCAGTCGAGTGTGAATATCTATGCTGCGCCAACAGCCAACAGCATGGCGGCATTGAATCCCGCCACCATATCGAGCACCGGCGGCAACGCAGCGCATAGCAACATGCAGCCTTACCTGGCGCTCAACTTCTGCATCGCACTGCTTGGTTATTACCCACCACGCCCATGACGGCCCGGGTTTCACCACCGATGCAAAAACACCAACTGACCAAGTGCGGGAGGCATATGTAATGGATTCCTATATTGGTGAAATCAAAATCTGGCCGGTTCCCAGATTGCCGGCAGGCTGGCTCTGGTGTGATGGCAGCAGCCTTACGATCAGGGGCCATGAAACACTTTATGCGTTGATCGGCATCCGCTATGGCGGCGATGGCCGCACCAATTTCAATCTGCCCGATCTGCGCAATCGGGTGCCGCTGCATATGGGTAGCGGCCCAGGCACCAACGGCACTTTGCCGGCCACAAATTACAGCATCGGAAAGAATGGCGGGTTTACAACGGTCACTTTGCAAGCCAGCCAGATTCCAGCCCATAACCATCAGTTTTTCGCCACTACCAGCAACGCCACCGCCACCATCCCGGGCGATACATTCACCCTGTCGCAATCCGATGTCACGGTCAGCCCTTACGCGCTGGAAGCCGCCACCGGCAAAGCCTTCAGTTTCGCCGATGCGGCCTTGCAGGCCGCTGGCGGCGGCCAGGCCCATAACAACATCATGCCGAACCGCACGCTGAATTACATCATCTGCAACCTCGGCACTTTTCCAGTTCGGCCAACCTGATCCGGGAGCAAAAAGAATGGACCCCTTTATCGGCGAAATCCGCATTTTTGCTTTCAACTATCCGCCCCAAGACTGGTGCTTTTGCAATGGCGTGCTGCTCACAGGGCAGCAATTCCCGGCGCTTTACTCGCTTATCGGCACGCTCTATGGCGGGGATGCCAAGGAGCAAACCTTCAATGTGCCCAATCTGCAATCACAGCTCGTGATGGGCGCAGCCGCCATGACAGATAGCAGCTATTCCAATCTCAACAAATTTTCCGGCACCGAAACCGTAACACTGACTCCGGCGCAAAGCCCGATCCATGACCATGCCTTGGTCGGCGAAATCCAGGGCCAAGCCGTTAATCAGACCAACAAGCCAGGCGCCAATGCGGTGCCCGGCCTGGTGGTGATCAACAACAAGGCCAGCACGGCCTTTTCCAATGCGCAGCCTGACACCACCTTGTCGCCGCAGGCGATTTCGGTTTTTGGTGGCAGCAGCCCACATGAAAACCGCCAGCCTTTCATGACGCTAAACTTCTGCATCTGCACCAACGGCATTTACCCTGATTTCAACAGCTGAGGCTTGCTGGCAGGCATGGCGTTTGAAGGGCTTGATCTGGCGGGGCTGAGTTTCCGCCCGGAAACACCAGCAGATGCCGGCTTCATCCAGCAGCTTTATGCCGAGATGCGCTGGCAGGAACTGGCCCAGGTTGGCTGGCCGGATGAGCACAAGCTGCTATTCCTGGCGCAGCAATGCGCGGCGCAGCGCCAGCATTATGCCCGTGCCTATTACGATGCCGACTTCCTGGTGATCGAGCGTGCCGCTGCCGCCATCGGCCGGCTTTATCTCTATCGCGGTGCGCCGCAGGATATCCGGATCATTGATATCGGCCTGTTGCTGGCACAGCGTAATCAGGGGCTGGGGCGCCATATCCTGGAAGCCGTGTTTGCTGAAGCGCGCGCCAGCGGCCGCAGCGTCAGCATCCATGTTGAAATCTTCAACCCGGCGCGGCGGCTTTATGACCGGCTCGGCTTTGTTGAAACCGGCGAGCATGGCCCATATCGGCTGATGCAGTGGCGCGCTGATTAGTTGAATACCGCCTGATAGCGATAACCGCCATCCGGCACCTCGCCCACCGGCACAATGAACATCTCCGCCTCCCAGCCACTGGCAGCATGGCGCAGCCGGTAATTGCCTTGTGGGCAGAACACCCCCTGTCCGCCCTCAAAAAACAGCGAGAATGGCTCGCGCAGCTTGCCCGGAAAATCGCGCACCTGCTGCGCCCGTATTTCCGATAGCCGGATTTCCACTGCCGGCTGCTCATCGATTATGATCTGGAAATTGCCGCCTGCCATGGGATGAAATTCGTCAACAGTAAGAATACCCATGTATTCACCCCCTCATATCCAAATTTCATACAGTAATTATTATATTATATACTTAATTATCAAATACAAATCGAAACGGCATCACTGCGCGACACAATCCGCTTCCAGCCGCGCCGCGCAGAATTTGAATTCCGGAATCTTGCCGAAAGGATCAAGCTGCGGATTGGTCAACATGTTGGCTGGCGCCTCGTGGAAGGCAAACGGGATGAACAGATTGCCCGGCGCGATATCGCGGTCGGCGCGAGCCTTCAGGCTTATTGCGCCGCGCCTTGTGCTCACCCTCACCCGGGCACCCGGCGCCAGGCCAAGCTGTTGCAGGTCGCGCGGGTTGACCAGCGCCACCGGTTCCGGCGCCAGCGCATCCAGCATGTTGGCGCGGCGCGTCATGGCGCCGGTATGCCAATGTTCCAGCAGCCGCCCGGTGGAGAGCACCATGGGGTATTCCGCATCGGGCAATTCGGCCGGCGGCGTCACCCTGGCCGGCACCAGGCGGGCGCGCCCACTGGCAGTAGGGAAACCCTCGCCGAACAGGATGTCCTGGCCCAGCGGATAGGTGATGGCGCCCTGTGCCTCCAGCCCCGCCCAGGTGATGCCGGCCAGCGACGGCATGGCGGCGGCCATCTCGGCGTAAATCTCGCTTGGCTGGGTATAGCGCCAATCCAGCCCCAGACGTTGCGCCAGTTCCTGGATCAAGTGCCAATCCTGCCGCGCCTGGCCGGGCGGATCGAGCGCAGCCCGGGCCAGTTGCACGCGGCGATCCGTGTTGGTGAAACTGCCGGTTTTTTCCGGCAGCGCGCTGGCCGGCAGGATCACATCGGCAAACATCGCCGTTTCGGTGAGGAAAATATCCTGCACCACCAGATGCTGAAGCTGCGCCAGCGCCTCGCGCGCATGGCCCAGATCGGGATCGGACATGGCCGGGTTTTCACCCATGATATACATGCCGGCAATCTGCCCGACGCGGATGGCATTGATGATTTCCACCACCGTCAGGCCGCGCTTCGGATCCAGCGCCACGCCCCAGAGCTGCTCAAACCGCGCCCGGATGGCCGGGTCTTCCACCGATTGGTAATCCGGCAGCACCATCGGGATCAGGCCGGCATCGGAAGCGCCCTGCACGTTATTCTGGCCGCGCAGCGGATGCAGCCCGGCGCCGGGCCGACCGACCTGGCCGGTGATCAGCGCGAGCGCGATCAGGCAACGCGCATTGTCGGTGCCATGCACATGCTGTGACACGCCCATGCCCCAGAAGATCAGCGAGCCTTTCGCCTGGGCATAAAGCCGCGCCACAGCGCGCAAGGTTTCCGGCGCCACACCGCAAAGCGGCGCCATGGCTTCCGGCGTTGCCGCGCGAACCGCATCGGCCAGATCGGGAAAGCCATCAACAAAACGCTGGATATAGGCCGGGTTGGTCAACTCCTCCTGCACGATGACATGCAGCAGCGCATTGAGCAAAGCCACATCGCTGCCCGGCTTGAAGCGCAGCATATGGCTGGCAAAACGCGCCAGCGCCTGGCCGCGCGGGTCCATCACAATCAGCTTGGCGCCATGCTGGCGCACGGCCTGCTTGATAAACGTGGCAGCCACCGGATGATTCTGCGTCGGGTTGGCGCCGATCACGATGATCACATCAGCCTCGCCCGCTGCGGCAAACGGCGCCGTCACCGCCGCCGAGCCGATGCCTTCCATCAGCGCCGCCACCGAGGAGGCATGGCAGAGCCGGGTGCAGTGATCCACATTGTTGGTGCCAAAGCCGGTGCGCACCAGCTTCTGGAACAGATAGGCTTCCTCGTTCGAGCCCTTGGCTGAACCAAAACCAGCCAGCGCGCCGCCGCCGCGTGTATCGCGGATCTGCCGGAGACCATCCGCCGCCCGCGCCAGCGCCTCATCCCAGCTTGCGACGCGGAAATGTGTGTAGGGATTGGCCGGATCGATCACATCATCGGCGCGTTTCGGCGCATCCTCGCGCCGGATCAGCGGCATGGTCAGGCGTTGCGGGTGATGCGCGTAGTCAAAACCGAAGCGGCCCTTCACACAGAGCCTGCCACGATTGGCCGGGCCGTCGCGGCCAGTGACATACTGCACGCGGTTATCCTTGACATGCAGGGTAAGCTGGCAGCCCACACCGCAATAGGGGCAGAGCGTATCCACCTTCTGCTCGGCCTTGGCCACGCCCTGCCCGGCGGCATCCACCAGGCTGGCCGGCAGCAGCGCCCCGGTGGGGCAGGCCTGCACACATTCGCCGCAGCCGACACAGGTGGATTGCCCCATCGCATCAGCAAAATCGAACACCACGCGGGCATCCTTGCCGCGATAGGCGATGCCGATCACATCATTGCCCTGCACCTCGCGGCAGGCGCGCTGGCACAGGCCACATTGGATACAGGCATCAAGCTGCACAACCATGGCCGGATGGCTGCGATCCGCAGCCGGCATCGCCGGATGGCTGCGATCCGCAGCCGGCGCTGATGCCGGGCGCGGCGGAAAGCGGCTGGCTTGCAGCTCAAGCCGCTCGGCCCAATGCCAGAATTTGCTATCGGCATCGGGCGCGGTCTGCCGTGCCGGCTGGTCCGCCAGCAGCAATTCAAAGACCAGCCGGCGCGCGGTTTGGGCACGCTCGCCGGCGCTGCTCACCTCCATGCCTTCGGCCGGCTGGCGCTTGCAGGCAGCCGCCAGCACACGCTCGCCCTTGATCTCCACCATGCAGGCGCGGCAATTGCCGTCTGGCCGGTAATCCGGCGCCGGCAGATGGCAGAGATGCGGGATTTCCGTGCCCAGCCTTTGCGCCACCTGCCAGATGCTTTCGCCCGGCTGGGCCGTCACCTCGGCACCATCAAGCCGGAAGCGGATCATCGGAAATGCTCCAGCACGGCCAGCAAAGGATTCGGTGCCGCCTGACCCAGACCGCAGATCGACGCATCGCGCATCACCTGGGCCAGGCTGCGCAAGGCGGCTTCATCCCAATCCGGCGCCTGCATCAAAGCCACGGCTTTCTCGGTGCCAACACGGCAGGGGGTGCATTGGCCGCAGGATTCATGGCGGAAAAACCGCATCAGATTCAGCGCTGCCGCCTGCATGTCATCCTGTTGTGACAGCACAATCACCGCCGCCGAGCCGATGAAACAGCCATATTTCTCCAATGTGCCGAAATCGAGCGGAATATCGGCCAGATGCGCCGGCAGGATGCCACCCGAAGCGCCGCCCGGCAGATAGGCGCGCAACACATGGCCCGGCGCCATGCCGCCGCAATATTCCTCGATCAGCTCATTCAGTGTGATGCCGGCCGGCGCCAGCTTCACGCCCGGCAACCGCACCCGGCCGGAGACTGAATAGCTGCGCAGGCCCTTGCCGCCATGGCGGCCATGCGACGCCCACCAGGCGGCGCCCTGGTCGAGAATCGCCGGCACCCAATAAAGCGTTTCAACATTGTTGATCAGGGTCGGTCGGCCCCATAGGCCAACCTCGGCCGGATAGGGCGGCTTATGGCGCGGCAGGCCGCGTTTGCCTTCGATGCTTTCCAGCATCGCCGATTCCTCGCCGCAGATATACGCCCCGGCGCCACGCCGCACTTCGACAGGCAGGCCATCCAGCAGCCCGGCGGCGCGCAAGGCGGCAAGCTCGGCGGCGATCACATCATGCAAAGCCGGATATTCATCGCGCAGATAGATGTAAACTGCCGCGGGCTCGATCACCGCCGCGGCGATCAGCAAACCCTCCAGAAAACCATGTGGATCGGTTTCGAGATAATAGCGGTCCTTCAGCGTGCCGGGTTCGCCTTCATCACCATTCACCGCCAGATACCGTGGCCCCGGCTGCTGGCGCAGCAGGCGCCATTTGCGCCCGGTGGGAAAACCGGCACCGCCCAGGCCGCGCAAGCCGGCCTGCTCCAGCGTGGCAACAACTTCCTCAGCCGCCAGCGAACCCTGGCGCAGCCGGCGCAGCACACCGTAGCCGCCCTCGGCCAGATAGGCCGCCAGCGCCTTGTAACGCGGCAGCACCGGCGCGGCATCGCCGGCCTGGCGCGCGGTACGCAAAGCTTCCAGGCTGGCCGGCGCAAACACGTTCTTGCCCAGCGCCACGGCAGGCGCGCGATCACATTGCCCCATGCAGGGCACCCGCACCACGCGGCAAGCGGGATCATTCTCCGCCGCCAGTTGCTGCGCCAGATCATCGGCCCCCGCCATGCAGCAGGACAGGCTGTCACACACCCGCAGGGTCAGGCGTGGCGGCGGTGCCTCATCTGCATCCACAATGTCGAAATGCGCATAAAAGCTGGCGGTTTCATATACCTCAACCAAAGGCAGGTTCATCGCCTCGGCCAAAGCCACCAGCAAGCCGGCCGGCAGATGGCCGCGCGCATCCTGGATCACATGCAGGTATTCGATCAGCAGGTCACGGCGCAACGGCGCCGCGCCCAGCAAAGCCTGCAACGCTGCTGTATCTTCCGGGCTGGCCTGCCGCCCACGCGGCAGCGCGCGGGCTTGATGGCGTTTCGCAGCAATATGGGTCGTTATACCGTCCACTATTTGCCTTTTAGTGGTTTTATCTGTTTCTTACGAAATCCGTCGCGACGGATAGCTTCGCTCATCAATATGCGAAATCTGTCACGCTTCTCCGTCGCAGTTAAGGGTAACAGTGGTCTGGCGTTTTTTCCATTTGATAAGAAGGGAGTGATAAAGCCCAATCCTATAGTTAGGGCCACATGCCAAGCAGGGCAAAATTCTACATCTATTTCCTCAATTACTCGGATTTGATCCAATCCCCTGGTCGCCAAAGTCAGCATCTGAATGGAACGTTGCTTTAAAAGCGGGGCCAAGTTTTTAGGTATATTTGCAGCACGATCATTCGTCCATTTTACCTCAACGGCCCACCAAATCCCTTGTATCAGTCGGTCAAGCAGCACAATGTCAATTTCGCCATCTTTCCACCGAGCATATCTTGTACCACCGATATATTCAGACTGCATGAATTGCGACAGAAGCGCATTTTCCACCAGAAATGAAAAATCAGGATCATCAGCCTGCATCGGGCCAAAAAGTGCGGCACGAAGACTGGTATTGACCAAATAGACCTTGAAATTGGTTTGTCTTTGGAAATGACGTGCATTCTCATCCACGCGCTGCAAGCGTTGGATTAAAAACGCCGCTTCGAGATATTCAAGGTATTTTTTTACTGTATTTTTGGCCACGCCAGAGGCCTTCGATAAACCGTCCAACCCGACCTCGCGCCCAACGCTATAGGCAAGAAAAACAAAAAAACGCTTCAGTTCCTGAGGATCTTCAATGCCGTAAAGGTGTGGAAGGTCATGCAAGAGCACTTTATCAACAATGCTCTCAGCTATGAAACGATCATAACCCCCTGTCGCAATTGCTTCAGGAAATCCACCGTAATTTATATAATCGACAAAATGCTGCTCGTTTATTTTTTCTGCACCAATATTTCGGGCGAGTACATATTCCAGAAAAGATAACGGCGGGATTAGCAAGTCGATGAAGCGGCCAGCCCCAGACTCAGCGCTTTTCAAACGCAAAGCGGCAGCAGCAGAACCAGATGCGATAAATCGCACTGTTGGAAAAGTATCGTATAATGCTTTTAGGTGCCGCGCCCAATCAGGGTGATACTGAATTTCATCGATAAAAACATATAGAGCTGTTTGGCGGCGATGATCGTGCATTGAGCGAAATAGCTCAAACAATGCCTCAAGCGTCATACCCGTAAAGAGCGGCTGGTCTATCGATGCATAAAAGATATTGCGCGGCGGCACACCACTGGCCAGCAAATGCCGGATAGCATGATGCATCAATACTGTTTTACCCACTCGCCGCGGCCCCATGGCCACGACGGCACGCCTAACCTTGCCGTGAATCAATCGGAGCAGTAGATCGAGATAATGCTCCCTAACTGGCCCCACCTTATCAAAATGCTCATCCGGCCTTCCGGTTTCCCACCATGGGTTGGCGAGCATAAGCCATTTTTTGATAGCATCTTGTGCAGCGGGTAACATTACACACCCATCTAAGATCATTAAGATGACCTTAGATTTAGCACTCGCTCACCTTAAGATCAACTTAATGATCTTAGGGTTTTGTGCCTAGACCGGCGCGATATCGGCGCCCAGGCCGCGCATCAGGCCAACAAAGCCGGGAAAGCTGGTATCAATCATGCCAACATCGTCAACAGCAACACCCTGTTCAGCGGCAAGGCCGAGCACCAAGGCCGACATGGCGATGCGATGATCCAGTTCAGTGGCAACAGAAGCGCCGCCCTTCGGCGGCTTGCCAGTGCCATGCAGGATCAGGCCATCCTCCAATTCCTCCAGCGCCACGCCATTGGCGGCTAAAGCGCGCGCCATGGCGGCCAGGCGGTCGCTTTCCTTGACGCGCAATTCCTTGGCGCCGCGCACCACGGTTTCACCCTCGGCGCAGGCGGCAGCCACAAACAGGATCGGGTATTCGTCGATCATGCTGGGGGCGCGCTCGGGCGGCACGGTGATGCCCTTGAGCCTCGAATGCCGCGCCGTGATATCGGCCACCTGCTCGCCGCCCTGGTCGCGGATATTGCCATAGCTGATATCGCCGCCCATTTCACGCAGACTGTCGATCAGGCCGATGCGCAGCGGATTGATGCCCACGCCGGTCACCGTCACCTCGGCGCCTGGCACGATCAGCGCCGCCACCAGCGGGAAAGCCGCCGAGGACGGATCGCCCGGCACGTCGATGCGGCTTGGCTTCAATTCCGGCTGGCCGACCAGCGAGATGATGCGCCCCCCCTGCTTGGTGCTTTCCACCATCACCTCGGCACCAAAATGCCGCAGCAGGTTTTCGGTATGATCGCGGGTCGCCTCGCGTTCGATCACCCGGGTGATGCCCGGCGCGTTCAGCCCGGCCAGCAAAATGGCGGATTTCACCTGCGCCGAAGCCACCGGCAATTCATACTCGATCGGCAGCGGATGCGCGCTGCCCACCACCGCCATCGGCAGCCGGCCGCCCTGGCGGCCATGAAAGGCGGCGCCGATGCGGCTGAGTGGCTCCACCACACGGCCCATCGGGCGGCGACGCAGCGAGGCATCGCCGGTGAACACGGCCGTATAAGGATGGCTGGCCACCAGGCCCATCACCAGCCGGGCGCCGGTGCCGGCATTGCCCATATCCAGCACATCGGCCGGCTCGGCAAAACCGCCCACGCCAACGCCGCGCACCTTCCAATGGCCCTCGCCCAAGCGTTCAACCTCGGCGCCCATGGCGCGCATGGCGGCAGCAGTGCGCAGCACGTCCTCGCCTTCCAGCAGGCCGGTCACTTCGGTTTCGCCCACCGCCAGGGCACCAAAGATCAAAGCCCGGTGCGAAATCGACTTGTCGCCCGGCACCGCCAGGTTGCCGGCGAGGGGTTTTCCGGGGCGGCTCTGGTGTGGGCGGGGTGTGCTGGCGGCAGTCATACGGCAAACTTCCGGGCCGGCCGGAGCAGATTCGCGCCGCGACTGGCAAATCAAGGGTTGACAGGGCGCGCTTCTTTAACACAATCGCGCCGCCCTGACCACGGCGACGGTCAGGCCCATGCAATGCCCTTTGGCGTCAAGCCCAGGGCTTCAGGAGATTATTTGGAATGGCGAAACCGGAATGGGGCACTAAGCGCCGCTGCCTGAGCTGCAGCGCCGCGTTCTACGATATGCAGAAGAGCCCGATCCTGTGCCCGAAATGCGGCACCGAATTCAATCCGGAAACGGTGGTGAAGTCGCGCCGTCCGGCCAAGGTCGAAGAAAAGGCCAAGGTGGTGCCGAAGGTTGCCGTGGTGCCGGATGAAATCGTTGACGGCGAGGTCGAGGATGGCGATTTGCCTGACGATTTCCTTGCTGAAGAGGACGATCTGGAAGGCGATAACGTGGCCGAGGAGATCGATGTCGATCCGGTCGCGGATGGCGAGGAAGAGCGCTGATCCAACGCGGCTAAATGCCTGCCGGACCAGGATGAATCGGCCCGGCAGGCGATCTTGATTTTCCTCTGCATGAAACCCTTGCAAAGCCCAGGTCTTGGCCTTATGGTCCGCGCCCGCTGGTCAAGGTAAACCAACCAAGATCAGAGGGTACGGTAAGGGGCCATAGCTCAGCTGGGAGAGCGCCTGCATGGCATGCAGGAGGTCAGCGGTTCGATCCCGCT
>DLGP01000018.1 GCA_002482765.1 Alphaproteobacteria bacterium UBA7691 | reverse complement strand
GACCAAGGACAAGCTGGTTTCCTCGGAAGTGCGGCCGGCGGTGGAAAACCTGGTCAACGAACAGCTTGCCGCCTGGCTGGAAGAACATCCGGCCGTTGCCCGCACCATTGTTGGCAAGGTGGTGGAAGCCGCCGCCGCCCGCGAAGCGGCACGCAAGGCGCGTGAACTCACCCGTCGCAAGGGCGCGCTGGATGTTTCCTCGCTGCCCGGCAAGCTGGCCGATTGCCAGGAACGCGATCCGGCAAAATCCGAATTATTCCTGGTTGAGGGCGACAGCGCCGGCGGCTCGGCCAAGCAAGGCCGCAACCGCGCCAATCAGGCCGTGCTGCCATTGCGCGGCAAGATTCTGAATGTTGAACGCGCCCGCTTCGACAAGATGCTCGGCTCGGCCGAAATCGGCACCCTGATCACCGCGCTCGGCACCAGCATCGGGCATGATGATTTTGACGCCGGCAAGCTGCGCTATCACAAGATCATCATCATGACCGACGCCGATGTGGACGGCGCACATATCCGCACCCTGCTGCTCACCTTCTTCTTCCGCCAGATGCGGCCGCTGATCGATGCCGGGCATCTCTATATTGCCCAGCCGCCGCTCTACAAGGTGAAGCGCGGCCAGTCGGAACGCTACCTCAAGGATGAAGCCGCGCTGGAAAACTACCTGATCGGCGAAGGCCTGGAAGCCGCCGTGCTGCATCTGCATGATGGCAGCCAGCGCGCCGGCGCCGATCTGCGCCGCCTGGTGGACCAGGCGCGCCAGGCCCGCGCCATGCTGGAATCGGTTGGCAAACGCTATAATGCCTGGCTGGTGGAACAGGCCGCCATCCTGGGCATGCTGCGGAATGATGTGCTTGATGATGCCGCCAAGTCGGTGCCGGCGGCAGAAACCCTGGCGCTGCGGCTGAATGCGCTGGCTTCCGATCTGGAAAAGGGCTGGGAATGCCTGGCGCCGGGCGATGGCACCCTGGTGGCGCGGCGCTCATTGCGCGGCTATACCGAAAACCACCTGCTCGATGCGCCGCTATTCCGCTCGGCCGAAGCCCGCAAGCTCAACGAACTGGCCGATGAATTGCAGGCCGCCTATCTGGTGCCGGCCCAGCTCAAGCGCAAGGACGAAGTGCATCCGGTGCGCGGGCCATCCGAATTGCTCAATGCCGTGATGGCAACCGGCCGGCGCGGCCTGACCATGCAGCGCTACAAGGGCCTGGGCGAAATGAACCCGGATCAGCTCTGGGAAACCACGCTGGACCCGAATGCGCGCAGCCTGCTGCAAGTCAAGGTCAACCACGCCGAGGATGCCGACAACATCTTCGAGACGCTGATGGGCGATGTGGTGGAACCGCGCCGCGACTTCATCCAGTCCAACGCGCTGAGCGTCGCCAACCTGGATATTTGAGCAATACCCTGACCATGCCCTGATGGGCATGGTCAATTTTCCCTAAGTCATTGTAGTGAATTGATTAAATTTCCATCTCCGCATATGTCGGCCTTTCTTTCGAGTCAATTTATTGATATTTAAGTCAGAAAACTGATAGTCAGAATGCGACATGCTCGCAGCCCGCTCCCAGCCCCACACCCAACTCAGTACCCTGCGCTACCCGCTTGATGGGGCGCTGGCGACCAAGGGTAATGTGCGGGTGCTCCGCGAGCTAATCCGCAATGAAACCCTATAGGCGCCGAAGCTGGTAGAAATTACCGAGCTGGCCAACGGTACGGTGCTGGAAGCCTTGCGCGATCTGACCTGCCCGCGCGCCCTGATGCTGCGCGATGGCGAGCGGCGCCGCATCCCTGGTGTGGAGGTGGTGCGTGGCGATCTGCTGCTGCTGCTGGCAGAGGGCGACCGTATTTCCGCCGATGCGATCCTGATCGACGGCCAGGGTATCAGCGTGGATGAATCGTTGCTCACTGGCGAATCCGTGCCGGTGCGCAAACGCCCGGCCAAGGTGAGCATGCCACCATCGGGGCATCCAGGCGGCGAGGATCAGCCGTATATTTATGCCGACACCTTGCTGGCGGCGCGCGAAGAGGCTGTCGTCGGCCTCCATACTTATCTTGCTTTGTGAGTTCTCCCAATGCAGGACCGCTACGTTGGAGATGTTGGGGATTTTGGGAAGTATGGCTTGCTGCGCCACCTCATGATCAGTCACCAGCGCCTTGGAGTCTTATGGTATCTCGCGCCCCCAGAGAGCAATGGCGATGGACGACACCTCAGCTATCTGGCCAAGCCGACTGAGTACCGACAGTGCGATCCCATGCTTTTCGATGGCCTCCGAAAACTGCTCGAAACTGATCAACGCTCTGTCGCTGCCGTGGTTTCGGCGGGACTACTGCCGGAGCGCACAGTCAGCTTCGATGATATGGTGTGTGCTACTGACCAAGCGCGGCGTGACCGCGCCGCATTTGCTGAACGGCTCGCTTATCGAGAGGAGTGGGCAGCAAGAGCCGCAGAAGCGGTGGATGGATGCGACTTGGTGTTCCTAGACCCTGACAACGGGATAGGTGGCAAGTCGTTTCGTCCACATGGATCCAAGGGCCACAAGCACGCTGCCTGGAATGAAATAATCCGGCTGGCCAACCGGGATAGAACACTAGTGATCTACCATCACACTGGGCGGTCGACGCCAGCTTCTGAACAGGCTCGGAGGCTGATCGAAGGCTACCGAGAGAAGGTCGTGGCCTCGGGTACTGTGATGGCCATCGGGTTTCGTCGTGGCACCCACCGCATTTTTCTTATCGCATCGCATCAGCCGGACATAAGTGTCAATGTAGAGGCGTTCTCGAAACGGTGGGGGGCACACTGGGAAATGCTGGCCTGCGACCATGGATAGATCAGCAATCATAACCTAGGTGTTTGATCCCAGGCTTTGATAGTGCATTATCCTCACCGGCACGGATGAAAGCACACAGGCTAGGGCCGCGTGCTGTTGCACGGGTCCAATGCCCTGGGCGCCATCAACCTGGATATTTGAGCACTCGGGTATTCGCAGCCAGCGGTGAGCATGCAATACAGCCACCAGATCACTGTCGGCCAAGCCACGCTTGCCGCTGCCGTTACCGGCGTAGGCAGCCCTGTGGTGTTCCTGCATGCGGCGGTCTGTGACAGCCGCATGTGGCAGCAGCAATGGCGGGCCGTTGCCGAGGATCACACCGCCATCGCCTATGATCGCCGGGGCTTTGGCGCCACACGCGCCGAGCGGCAGGATCATTCCGCCGTTGCTGATCTGCTGACGGTGCTCGACATTGTGGCAGGCGGCGAACCGGCGATCCTGGTTGCCTGCTCGCAGGGTGGCCGGGTTGCGCTTGATGCGGCCCTGCTGCATCCGGATCGGGTCTGTGGCCTGTTCCTGATCTCGCCATCCGTGGCGGCTGCGCCCGAACCGAGTTACCCGCCAGACATTGCCGCAATGCTGGCGCAACAGCGGTTGGCCGAGGCGGCCGGTGATCTGGACCAGCTGAATGCGGTGAAAGCCCGGCTCTGGCTGGATGGCCCGTTGCAACCCGAGAATCGGGTAACAGGTGAAAAGCGGGCGTTATTCCTGGAAATGAACGGCGCTGCGTTGCGCTTGCCGCCTTGCGGCGCGAATATCGACACTGTATCCGCCTACCAGCGCCTTGGCGAGATAGCGGCCCCGGCGCTGATAATCTGCGGCAGCTTTGACTTTCCGCATATCCAGGAGCGTTGCCGCAACATCGCCGGGATGATGCCGAATGCGGCCTTCCATCCCCTGCCCGGCACCGCGCATCTGCCCAGCCTGGAACAACCGGCCAGTATCACCGGCCTGCTGCTGTCATTCCTGCAAAACCCGCGCGAAGCAATTCAGCCTGGCCGAATGCCCTGAGCCCCGCCCCTGGCCTTGCGCCAGATCAATGCGCCGCCGCTGCAAGCTGCCATGCTAGATTGTCGGCATATCCGGCAGGCATAACAGTTCGGCGGTAGGGATGACAGTGACAGCAGATGGCGCGAGCGATGCGTTTGGCGCCACCGACCGCCGCCTGGGGCTTTCCAGCAGCGAAGCCGCCGCGCGCCTGAAGGCCGAGGGCCGCAATGAATTACCGCAGCCTTTGCGCCGCACCCGGCTGCGCATTGTGCTGGAGGTGATCCGCCAGCCGATGTTTGGCCTGCTGCTGGCCGCTGGCGCAATCTATCTGGTGCTGGGCGATGCCGGCGAGGCGCTGATCCTGTTCTGCTTCGCCACGCTTTCGGTATCCATCGCCGTGATCCAGGAAAGCCGCACCGAACGTGTGCTGGAAGCCCTGCGCGATCTGACCAGCCCGCGCGCCCTGGTGCTGCGCGATGGCGAGCGGCGCCGCATCCCCGGCGTTGAAGTGGTGCGCGGCGACCTGCTGCTGCTGGCAGAGGGCGACCGTATTCCCGCCGATGCCATCCTGATCGACGGCCAGGGTATCAGCGTGGATGAATCACTGCTCACCGGCGAATCCGTGCCGGTGCGCAAGCACCCGGCCACGGTGAGCATTCCGCCGCCAGGGCATCCGGGTGGCGAGGATCAGCCTTATCTTTATGCCGGCGCCTTGCTGGTGGCCGGCCAGGGCCTGGCCGAAGTGCGGGCCACCGGCGCCTATAGCGAGATCGGCAAGCTGGGCCAGGCGCTGGGCCAGATTGAGAGCGAAACACCAAGACTGGCGCGTGAATTGCGCGGCCTGGTGCGCGGCTTTGCCATTCTGGCGCTGCTGGTGAGCCTGTTGGCCATGCTGCTGTTTGGCCTGCTGCGCGGCGGCTGGCTGGATGCGCTGCTGGGCGGCATCGCGCTGGGCATGTCGATGCTGCCGGAGGAAATCCCGCTGGTGCTGACGGTGTTCATGGCGATGGGCGCCTGGCGCATCTCGCAGGCTCGGGTGCTGACCCGCCGCGCCGCTGCCATCGAAGCGCTGGGCGCCGCCACCGTGTTATGCACCGACAAGACCGGCACACTGACGCAGAACAGCATGAAGATTGTGGCGATGTATTGCGGCGATACCATGCTCGATCTGAGCATCGCCGACGACACGCCGCTGCCGCAGCCTTTTGCCGATCTGGCGGCCTGCGGCATCCTGGCCAGCAAGCCGCAGCCGTTTGATCCTATGGAAAAAGCTTTTCATGCCCTGGCGCCGCGCCTGCCAGCGCCGCCGGCCGAGGGCCATGTGCTGCTGCATGAATTTGCGCTCAGCCCCGATCTGCTGGCGATGACCAATCTGTGGCATAGCGAAGGCGCGGCCGAAGCGCTGGTGACGGCCAAAGGCGCGCCGGAAGCCATCGCCAAGCTATGCCATCTGGATGCCGAAGCCGTGGCCCGGCTGCATATTGCTGTGGAGACAATGGCGGCGCAGGGCATGCGGGTGCTGGCCGTGGCCCAGGCCAGCCATGGCTGTGATGCGGCGATGCCGCAAAGCCAGAGCGGATTTGACTTCCGCTTGCTGGGCCTGGTTGGCCTGGCCGATCCGCTGCGCCCCAGTGTGCCGGCCGCCGTGCAGGATTGTCGCGCCGCCGGCATCCGCGTGATGATGATCACCGGCGACTATCCCGCCACCGCCGCCGCCATCGCGCGCCAGGCCGGCATTGATGCCGAGCATGTGGTGACCGGCGCCGACATGGCGCAACTGGATGATGCCGCGCTGGGCGAAAAGCTGCGCCGCGCCACAGTTTTCGCCCGCATTCTGCCACAGCAGAAGCTGCGCCTGGTGCGGCTGCTGCAAGGTCAGGGTGAGATCGTGGCGATGACCGGCGATGGTGTGAATGACGCGCCGTCGCTGAAGGCGGCACATATCGGCATTGCCATGGGCGGGCGCGGCACCGATGTGGCACGCGAAGCCGCATCCATTGTGCTGCTGGATGATGATTTCGCCTCCATCGTCCGCACCATCCGGCTGGGCCGCCGCATCTACGACAATCTGCGCAAGGCCATCGGCTATATCCTGGCGGTGCATGTGCCGATTGCCGCCATGGCCTTGCTGCCGCTGGTCTTCGGCTGGCCGCTGGTGCTGCTGCCGATCCATATCGCCATTCTTGAAATGGTGATCGACCCGATCTGCTCGGTGGTGTTCGAGGCTGAGAAAGAAGAAAAGGATGTGATGCAGCGCCCGCCGCGTGCGCCTGACAGTCCGCTTTTCTCTGGCGCGCTGGCGGCCTGGAGCCTGCTGCAAGGTTTGCTGGCGGCTGGCCTGGTGGCGGGGCTTTATGCCTGGTCGCTGGCCGGCGGCATGGCGGAAGGCGAAGCCCGCGCCATGGCCTTCACCGCCATTGTCACCACCAATCTGGCGCTGCTTTTTGTCAATCGCAGCTTCGGGCTTTCCGTGCTGGGGGCGCTGGACCATGCCAGCCGGCTGCAATTGCTGGTGCTCGGCGGCATTATCGGCTTGCTCAGCATAGCGCTGGCCTGGCCGGCGGCGCGGGGCCTGCTGCGTTTTGCGCCACTGACGCTGAACGACTTTCTGCTCTGCCTGGGCGGCGCCTTGCTGCTGCTTCTGCTGCTTACCGGCCTCAAGCCATTCTGGCGCCGCCGGCTGCAAAGCTGATCACGGCGCCGGCGCGCGATCCTGATAGCTGGAAGTGACGGTGAGCGGGCTGCTGCCGGTGTTGCGCACCGTGACATAACCCCGGCTGCGCAGCGGGCCATAGATTTCCGTGCTCTGCCCTGGCGCCACATCCAGCTTGCGGCCAACCGGCGCGTCCAGTTCGATACTGCCGGGCTGGCTGCCGGTATTGGCCACAATGATGCTGGTGTAGCTGCCCTGGCTGCTGACATCGATATTCGCCTGCGCCCCGGGCGCCAGGCGATATTGGCCGGCATGGGCGGCATGGGAAGCGATGACCAGCGCCAGCGTGACGGCACTGGCCAGAAGGGTGCTGCGGAGTGACATGACGTTAACCTGCTTTCTGCCCGTTCAGGGCCGCCCCATTCCGGGCCGTGTTGTCTTGCCACATCAGATGGACCGCCCCGGCATTATGTAAATCCCATCCAGGGGCAATAGCGCCGGGCCTGTAGCCATCATCACAGCGGCAGGGGGATCAAACGGCAAAACCTCGTTTCAGGCCATTATACAGAAGGTTATTGACTCATCCCTTATGGCGATAGAATAGTATTGATCAAACACCAATAAATTATGCCTTTGGGGGATTTCGCTACCAATGCCGAAGCCCTGCCCACCTGTTTTACCAAGCCGGCTTGGCGCTGCCCTGCTGGCCATGGCGGGCCTTGCCGCCTGTTCGGTGGATGGTTATGGCCTCAGCGCCACCCGGGTCAGCCAGGGTGACGGCGCCCTGGTGGTGGAAGTCTACAGCCTGGGCGCCAATCTGCGGCTGCAATCGGGCGATCAGGGCTTTGGCCTCGGGGCCAGCAGGCGCTCCTATGTGTTTCCGGCCGCGCAAGCCGCCAAGCTTGCGCCGGGCTGGCATTATTTCCTGATCGATCTGCCGGCTTTGCCGCCGGTGGCGATGCGTGGCACCAGCTATGGCCTTGATCTGCAAGCCGGCCCGGCCCAAACCGGCCTCAGCCTCGGCTTCAGCGAAACCATCCTGGCCAGCCAGCCGCCGGCGGAAGCTTCGCTGCTGATGCAGCTCAGTTTCCATCCCGACCTGCCCGCCCAGACCCGGCTTTCCTATTGCCGAAAGGACACCATGCCATGTTGAAAGCCCGCCTACCGGCCCTGTTGCTGCTTGCTGCCGGCCTTGCCGGATGCAGCGACAGGGCGCCGCTATATATCGTCAGCCATTCCGTTGTCGGCGTGAATGCGGCGGTCAGCCCCCAGATGTCATCCGGCCATCTGATCATCGGCTATGACCGTAAATTCAGCACCAATCCGCCGCGCAGTGTGGTGGATACAGCAAAGAGCGGCGAGAAGGAAACCATGTCGGTGCTGAACTGCACCGAAGTGACGGTGGAGGGCATTTTCCTCACCAGTTTCCGCGAGCATCTCGCCACCGGCAAGGCCGCCATCGACCTGGCGCAGAATCTGAAAGGTGATGCCGAAGCCGCCAATAAATTCTTCGAATGCAGCAGCACAAGCAAGAGCGGGAGCTGAATGCCATGAAAAAAACCACGGCCGGCGCCCTGTTGCTGCTGACGCTATTACTCGGCGGCTGCGAAAACAACCTGATCTTCATGGAACGCAGCGGCTTCAATCTCGCCATCGACGTGAATGAGAATCCGGTAACCCCGGTGCATGTGAATGCCGGCATGATGCGCAGCATTGTGGCTCTGGTGCCGGGACGCGCCAACGATAATAGCGGCGAAGCTGTGTCGCTGATCTCAGGCTATGATCTGGCATATGAAGACAAGGCCGGCGGCTTCTTCAACGACAAGCTGGTGATCCGTAGTCAGTTCGCATCGGGCGCCGCCGCCAACAAGATTGCCGAATCGCCCGAAATCGCCAAGAAGATCGTCAACCCTACCCTGACCGTGATGCTATCCAAGGATGTTGAAACCCGTGCGGCGGCAGCCCGCACCAAGATCGTTGGCCTGTCTGATCCGAATACACTGGCGCTGGCACAGGCGCTCAACAACGACAAAGCGATCAGCAAAAAATTCAATGGCAGCAATGCAGCAGCGGCAAAGCAGGAATTACGCAGCTATGTCGGCAGCATCAACTCTGAGGCTGCGTTGCTGCCGATTGAGGCGCAGTTGAAGAATTTCCCCTGATCCGGAGAACCCCTCATGCCCTCAAGCGCCTTCGCCCTGGCAAAAACCATTACCCTGCCGGCCCTGGAAGCCCATATCAATCAGCGCCAGAATACCTATGGCGGTGCCTTGATCGCGTTATGTGTGGCGCCGGATGATGCGGTGAACCTGTTCATCCTTCAGGATGCCGCTGCGCCCGCCCCGGCGGTGACACTGGCCTTGATACCAGCGCCGGATGCACCCGTGCCGGATGGCAAAACCCTGATCTGCACCGGCTACATCTATATCGGCAACGAGCAGCAATTCGTCGCTGCCTATCGCTGAGCCGGCCGTAGATTCCTGTTCCATAATTTGCGGCACAACATGTTTGCGCGCATATAAACCGTTGCGCCCCGGCCCCTGCCTGGATGACAATGCTGTTAACGGGGTGGCATGGAACGCTGCTCTGACAGAATCAGGCAACAGGGGAACAACAATGCAAGCATCCGTATGGCGCGCTGGTCTGATGGCGGCAGTGGCCTTTGCCGGCCTTGGCGCCGGCCTGGGCAGCAGCCCGGCCTTGGCCGACAAGAAGAGCAACACCATCCGCTTCGTCTATGACCAGGTGCCGGAGAATGTGGATCCGTTCTTCAATAATGTGCGCATCGGCGTGATCATCGGCCAGCATGTCTGGGACACCCTGGTCTACCGCGACCCCAACACCAACGAATATAAGGGCCAGCTTGCCAGTGGCTGGCGCCAGATTGACGAACGCACCACTGAATTCGACCTGCGCCAGGGTATCAAATTCCATAACGGCGAGGAGTTCGACGCCGACGATGTGGTCTACACGCTGAATTTCATCGCCAAGCCGGAAAACAAGGTGGTGACCCAATCCAACGTGAACTGGGTCGAAAAGGCCGAAAAGGTCGACAAGTACAAGGTGCGCGTCGTCACCAAGGCGGTTTTCCCGCCGATCCTGGAATACCTGTCCGGCCCGGTGGTGATCCATCCGAATCAGTATTACGAGCAGGTTGGCCCGCGTGGCCAGAATGAAAAGCCGGTCGGCTCGGGGCCGTTCCGCGTCACCCAGCATGTCGCCGGCAAGTCGATCACGCTGGAGCGCAACAAGGATTATTTCAAGGAAAGCCCGAAGGGCGCCTCCAAGATCGAAAAGATCGAAATCCGCTTCATCCCGGACCGCCAGACCCAGCTTGCCGAACTGATGAGCCGCGGCGCCGATTTCCTGATGCATGTGCCGAAGGATCAGGCCGAGCAGCTCAAGGGCCAGCCCGGCTTGCAGGTGGTGAGCGGCGAAACCATGCGCATCGTGTTCATGCAGATGAACAGCCAGGCCGAAAGCGCCTTCCCGGCGCTGAAGGATATCCGGGTGCGCCAAGCGATCAACCATGCCATCGACAAGCAGGCCATGGTGAAGGCGCTGGTGGGCGAAGGCTCGCGCGTGCTGCACACGATCTGCTTCCCGACCCAGGTTGGCTGCACCGACGAGGGCGCCAAGCGCTATGAATATGATCCGGCCAAGGCCAAGAAGCTGCTGGCCGAGGCGGGCTATCCGGATGGCCTGGAACTGCCCTTCGTGGCCTATCGCGAGCGGCACCAGACCGAGGCGATCATCGGCTATCTCAAGGCGGTGGGCATCAAGGCCAACCTGAATTTCCTGCAATATGCCGCCATGCGCGAGCAGATCAGGGGCAACAAGGCGGCGCTGACACACCAGACCTGGGGCTCCTTCTCGGTCAACGACGTGTCGGCCTCAACCCCGAACTATTACGCCTTCGAGGGTGAGGACATCACCCGCGACGAGAAGGTGCGCGACCTGCTGAAAAAGGGCAATACCACGGTGGAGCCGGTGGCGCGCAAGGCGGCCTATCGCGAGGCGCTGACCATCATCGCCGAGCAGGCTTATGCCGTGCCGCTTTATTCGCTGCCGGTATTCTACGCCGCCACCTCGGACCTGGTGTTCAAGGCCTATCCGGATGAAATGCCGCGTTTCTGGGAAATGACCTGGAAGTAAGCAGGTAGGCCAAGCCCGATGCTGATCTTTATTGCCAAACGGCTTGGCCTTGCCCTGCTGGTGGCACTCACCGTGTCGGTGGTGTGCTTCCTGCTGGTGCGCCTTTCCGGCGATGTGGCTGCGGCCCTCGCCGGCGAGGGCGCGCGGCAGGCCGATATCGATACCGTGCGCAAGAATTACGGCCTCGACCGGCCGTTGATCGTGCAATATCTGGAATGGCTCTGGCGCACCTTGCAGGGCGATTTCGGCATGTCGCTGTATTTCAAAACCGAAGTCACCGCCCTGGTGCTCGACAAGCTGCCCACCACGCTGATGCTGGGCTTCTCGGCGCTGCTATTTGCGCTTGGCATCTCGATCCCGCTGGGCGTCTGCGCCGCCATCTTCGCCAATAGCTGGATCGACCGCGTGGCGCTCGGCATTGCCGTGCTGGGTCAGGCTTTGCCGAATTTTTTCTTCGCCCTGCTGCTGATCATGCTGTTCTCAATTCAGCTCCGCTGGCTGCCGGTTTCCGGCAGTGATAGCTGGCTGCATTTTGTCATGCCCACCATCGCGCTGGGCTATTATATCGCGCCGGCCTTCATGCGCCTGGTGCGCGCCGGCATGATCGAAGTGCTGTCAGCCGATTATATCCGCACCGCCCGCGCCAAGGGGCTGAGCGAGGGCATGGTGGTGTTCAAGCATGGCCTGCGCAACGCCGCCATCCCGGTGGTGGCGCTGGCTGCCGTGCAGCTCGGTTTCCTGCTCGGCGGCTCAGTGGTGATCGAGGCGATCTTCGCGCTCGATGGCCTGGGCTATCTGGCCTATCAGAGCATCGTCTACAAGGATTTCCCGGTCACACAATCGGTGGTCATGCTGTTATCGGTCTTCTATGTGCTGCTCACCCTGCTCGCCGATCTGGCCAATGCCTGGCTCGATCCGCGCATCCGGGTGTCATGATGAGCAACAGCGAGGCGCTTCCCGCCGCAATGCCCGAGCCAAGCCAGCGCCAGCGTTTGCTGCGCCGGCTGCGCCGCAATCACAGCCTGATCTTCGGCGGCGGCCTGCTGCTGCTGATTATGCTGGTGGCGCTGTTTGCGCCTTTGCTGGCGCCGCATGATCCTTATGCGCAAGACTTGACCCGCCGGCTGATCCCGCCTTTCTGGCATGAAAAAGGCCAATGGGCGCATCCACTCGGCACCGACAATCTGGGCCGCGACTATCTTTCGCGCAGCCTATATGGCGCCCGCATCTCGCTGCTGATCGGGCTTTCGGTAGTGGCGATTTCCGGCACTATCGGCACGGCGATGGGCATGTGCGCCGGCTATTTCGGCGGCCGTATCGACATGCTGATCACCTTTTTCACCACCACCCGGCTAGCCATGCCGGTGATCCTGTTTGCGCTGGCGGTGGTGGCTTTGCTCGGCTCGTCGCTGCCGGTGGTGATCATCACGCTCGGCCTGCTGAAATGGGATCGTTTTGCCGTGGTGATGCGCAGCGCCACGCAGCAAACCCGCTCGCAGGATTACATTGCTGCCGCCGAGGCCGCCGGTGCGTCCACGCCGCGTATTGTGCTGGGCGAAGTGCTGCCCAACGTGGCGCCGCATCTGATCGTGATCGCCACGCTGGAAGCTGCCAGTGCCATCCTGCTGGAAGCCGCCCTCTCCTTCCTCGGCCTTGGCGTGCAGCCGCCGCTGCCATCCTGGGGCCTGATGATCTCGGAAGCCAAAAGCTACATGTTCTTCAGCTTCTGGCTGATCGCGATTCCCGGCAGCGCCCTGGCCGTGCTGGTTTTCTCGATCAACCTGGCCGGCGATGGCCTGCGCGACCTGCTGGCGCCGGAGGGCCGCTCATGAGCCCCGCCCTGCTGTCAGTGCAGAACCTGCGCGTGGCGCTGCCAACCCCGGATGGCGCGCTGGAAGCCGTGCGCGGCATCAGCTTTGATATCGCGCGCGGCGAAACCCTGTGTCTGGTGGGCGAAAGCGGCTGCGGCAAATCGATGACCGCCTTATCCATCATGGGCCTGCTGCCGCGCCGCGCCCGGCGCGAAGCCACCCGCCTCAGCTTTGACGGCATCGACCTGAACCAGCCGGAAGCCGTGGCCGCCCTGCGCGGCAACCGCATCGCCATGATCTTCCAGGAACCGATGACGGCGCTGAACCCGGCCTATACCATCGGTGATCAGCTTACCGAAGGCTATATCCGCCACAAGCAGGCCAGCATGGCCGAGGCACGCGAGCGCGCCATCTATCTGCTGGGCAAGGTTGGCATGGCTTCCGCCGCCGGCCGTCTTGGGCAATATCCGCACCAGCTTTCCGGCGGCCTGCGCCAGCGCGTGATGATCGCCATGGCGCTGATGTGCGGGCCGGACCTGCTGATTGCCGACGAGCCGAC
>DLGP01000070.1:818-3402 GCA_002482765.1 Alphaproteobacteria bacterium UBA7691 | reverse complement strand
CGGCATCAGATTAAACCGGACACCAGTGGACTTGATCCGCGCATCCTGCTTCCAGCCTACGAAAACGCCTGGATGCCGGTGATGGCGCGGCCGAGGATCAGGGCGTGCACGTCATGGGTGCCTTCATAGGTGTTGACCGTTTCCAGGTTCACCATGTGGCGGATGACATGGAAATCCTCGTGGATGCCGTTGCCGCCATGCATGTCGCGGGCGGTGCGGGCGATATCCAGTGCCTTGCCGCAGGAATTGCGCTTGATCAGCGAGATCATTTCCGGCGCGGCCTTGTCCTCGTCCTTGAGCCGGCCGACGCGCAGGCAGGCGGCCAGCGCCAGGGCGATCTCGGTCTGCATGTTGGCGAGCTTGAGCTGCACCAATTGCGTGGCGGCGAGCGGACGGCCGAACTGCTTGCGATCCAGCGTATATTGCCGCGCCTGATGCCAGCAGGCTTCGGCGGCGCCCATGGCGCCCCAGGCGATGCCGTAACGGGCATTGTTGAGGCAGCCGAACGGCCCCTTGAGGCCCTGCACATTGGGCAGCCAGTTTTCATCCGGCACAAACACATCGTCCATCACGATTTCGCCGGTGATCGAGGCGCGCAAGGAAAGCTTGCCCTGGATCTTCGGCGCCGACAGGCCCTTCATGCCTTTATCCAGCACAAAGCCGCGAATGATGCCGTCTTCGGTCTTGGCCCATACCACAAACACATCGGCGATCGGTGCGTTGGAAATCCACATCTTGTTGCCGGTCAGCTTGTAGCCGCCGGGCACCTTGACGGCGCGGGTCTTCATGCTGCCCGGATCGGAGCCGGCATCGGGTTCGGTGAGGCCGAAGCAGCCGATCCATTCGCCGCTGGCCAGCTTGGGCAGATATTTCTGCCGCGTCTCTTCGGTGCCATAGGCATGGATCGGATGCATCACCAGGCTGGATTGCACGCTCATCATCGAACGGTAGCCGCTATCCACGCGCTCAACTTCACGCGCGATCAGGCCGTAGGAGACATAATTGGTGCCGGCGCAGCCATAACCGTCGATGGTGGAGCCGAGCAGGCCCAATTCGCCCATCTCGCGGAAGATCGACGGATCGGTCTTTTCCTCACGGAAGGCTTCCTTGACGCGCGGCAGCAGTTTGGCTTGGGCATAGTCGCGCGCCGTGTCGCGCACCATGCGCTCTTCCTCGGTCAGCTCGGCATCGAGCAGCAGGGGGTCTTCCCAGGTGAAGGGGGCGAGGGTGTTGGCCATGGGTGATGTCCTCTCGAACTCTCGGATGGTTTGGGTTGTTCTGACTCGGCCGATACCGGCGGGCGCGGAGACTATACCAAGCGCTCATGCCTTGGAAGGAATCACCGCCACTGCCTCGATCTCCACCTTGGCGCGCGGCTCCAGCAGGCCGGCCACCTGCACCAGGGTGATGGCCGGGAAATGCCGGCCCAGCAGATCGCGCCAGGTCGGGCCGATCCGCTCGGCGGCGGCGCGATATTCGGCCAGGTCGGTGACATACCAGGTCATACGCACGATATGTTCGGGCCGCGCCCCGGCTTCGGCCAGTATACGGACGATATTGCGCAGGGCTTGGCGCACCTGATCGGCCAGATCATCGCTCTCAAACTGGCCCTGGCCGTTGCAGCCGAATTGCCCGGCAATATGCACGCTCTGGCCCTCGGCCAGCACACCATGGGCATAACCCTTTGGCTTGGCCCATTCGGCAGGCTGTAGAATCCGCATCGTCTCCTCCGCTTTCCGGCTTATCTAATAGTCCGGATGCTGTGGCGGCAAGGGCGAGGGCGGAAACACCCATTGTAGGGGTACAATCGACTTGAGCCGCGTCGCCGAACAATGCTAACACGGTTGTCATGACAGGGACGCAAAACGGCAAACCGGGTGACGAGGCTATCGTCGAATTTATCCGGGTCGGTTCTATGCTTAAGGTGGTGGCGGTGGATACCGTGACCGGCTTCGAGGTGTCGATGATCGGCGATCCGCGCAGTTCCAGCCAGGAGCTTGGTCGTCTGGCCTTGCAAAAGCTGCGCTATGCCCTCAATAAACGCCAACAACAGGCGAGGTGAGCCGAAGCCATGGAATATTTCCTGCAACAGCTCATCAACGGTCTTACGCTCGGGGCGGTCTATGCCCTGATCGCCATCGGCTACACGATGGTTTACGGCATTATCGGCATGATCAATTTCGCCCATGGCGAAATCTACATGATCGGCGCCTTCATCGCGGTCATCACTTTTTCGATTCTCGGCCTGGTCGGTGTCACCTGGGTGCCGCTGGCGCTGCTGATCGTGCTGGCGGCATCAATGATTCTCACAGCTTTGTATGGCTGGACCGTGGAGCGGGTGGCCTATCGGCCATTACGCGGCTCATTCCGGCTGGCGCCGCTGATCTCGGCCATCGGCATGTCGATCTTTTTGCAGAATTACGTGCAGATCGCCCAGGGCGCCAAGATCAAGCCGCTGCAACCGATGATTCGTGGCGGCGTGGAATTGCTGCATGGCGATGGCTTCTCGGTGAATATGAGCTATTTGCAGATGATCATCATCGCGCTCACCGTCAGCCTGATGGCCGGCTTCACCTGGCTGATC
>DLGP01000070.1:0-763 GCA_002482765.1 Alphaproteobacteria bacterium UBA7691 | reverse complement strand
CGCTGCTCGGCGTGAATACGGACCGCACCATCTCGCTCACCTTTGTGCTCGGCGCCGTGCTGGCTGCCGTAGCCGGTGTGATGGTGACGCTATATTACGGCGTGGTGGATTTTTATATCGGCTTCCTGGCCGGGCTGAAGGCATTCACCGCCGCCGTGCTGGGTGGCATCGGCAGCCTGCCGGGCGCCATGCTGGGCGGTTTGCTGATCGGTTTGATCGAGGCATTCTGGTCGGCTTATTTCAGCATTGAATACAAGGATGTGGCAGCTTTCTCGATTCTGGTGATCGTGCTGATCTTCCGGCCCACCGGCCTGCTTGGCCGGCCTGAGGTGGAGAAGGTCTGATGGATATCCAGGCCCGGCTGAAAGACGCCTTCCTTGCCGCCCTGGTTGCTGCCGTGCTGGCTTTGCCGCTGCTCGGCTTCGAGACCGTGGATACCGGTGGCCCGCTGGGGATCAAAACCCGCTGGCATCTGGTTGGTTATGCCGCTGCCGGTGTGTTTGTTGGCCGGCTGGCGCTGATGCTGCTGCTCGATTGGCATCGCAGCAAAGCGCCACGCCAGCGCAAAGTGGGCGAACGTGACCGGCTGGCCGAACTGGGCCGCAAGGCGGATACCTGGCTGATGCCGGCTTTGATCGCCTTCGCCGTGATGCTGCCGATGCTGCCCTTCGCCAACCGCACCGTGGTTGATCTGGGCACCGTGGTGCTGATCTATGTCATGCTCGGCTGGGGCCTCAATATCGTGGTCGGCCTGGCCGGCCTG
>DLGP01000094.1:28311-67826 GCA_002482765.1 Alphaproteobacteria bacterium UBA7691 | reverse complement strand
TGGCAAAATGCGGCAATGTCATTTTTGGTCGAAGCGGTCAAATGCAGTTCCTGCACCGTCCGGGATGCGATTTGCGAAAATGCCACTTGCGTTTTGCGCCCCTTGATCAGTTTCGTGAGGTGCGAGTTTCCGCAAAGAATCACCGGCACACCGGTATGGTCCTGTAGCTGCCGGATCATCGGCAGTGATTTGTCTGCCTCTTGTGCTTCGTCGATCACCAGAAGATCGGGACGACGTGAGCTTTTTCGACCAAGGTCAAAGACAATCGCTTCATAGGTTTCTCTCAACGGGGCATAAATTCGGTGTCCCGAAATGGCTGAGTAGATGGTTTGCAGCACGCCCTTGGGCCTGTTGTTCGCTGCTTCGATCAATGCGATGGCAACATGAATCCCCCGGCTCGGGCCGTAGGCTTTGACGGCTTCGGTTTTGCCGATGCCAGGCGGGCCAACGATCAGCCCCAAGCCACCCGAGCCATAGGGCGCCTCGCGGATCACTTCATCCATTGCCAGGAAGATGCGTTTGGCGGTTTGGGTCGGCACAAAGCCGCTTCTTCCGTCTGCTTTGGGAAATGTTATTATATTCACGTCCATCGTTGCCTCCAGGCTGGCGGTGGGAATACCCGGTGGCACCACGCCGCCGGGTGGCGCGGGCGGCAATTCCAGTTGCCGCCCGCTGCTTTCACGATGCGTTGTTCAGCTTTTCCAACTCGTCGAAAAGCGCCGATAGTTTCTTGTTATGTGTCGCGGGCTGGTGCTTTGCCTTGCGCGGGCCGGCAATCAGCTTGCGCCCCTCAAGCGCCAATTGGCCGTTCATCTCGATGACATTCGCTGCACCGGCATCCCGCCCCAAGGCTGCCGCAGCGGCCATGCTGTCCACCAGCGGCACACGCGGGCCGGCATCGGCCCTGGCATCGGCAAAGACGCCGCGCTGGTCTGCGATACGCTGCTTGGCCCTCTGTGCGCCGGCTTGGTCGAGAAACGGCAAGGGTTCTTCCGGCTGGGCTATGCAGAGAGGGGCGCCTTTTTCGTCGCGGATGATCACGCCGTCAAAGCCGCCATATTTGGGCTTGCGCACGATCACGGTTTCATCGATCCGCGAGGTGAGTTCCGGCGCATAGTAGGTGGCACCATCAATTGAAAGCGTGCCGCCATTGCCCACCTTCCGCGTGAACTGCTTGCAGAAGATCGCCGGCAGCATATCCGGCGCCATGATCGAAGCCGTCCAGCCTTGCTGGCACCATGCCTGAAAGCGGCTATGGGGCGATTGACCTTTCAGATGGCCGCGCTGTTCAAGCGTGTGCCAGTAATCGAAAGCGATATCTATGTCATGCAAAAAGGCATCGAAACTGCCGGGATAAGGCGTGGGTTCCTTGCCCTGATTGGCTACTTTTTTCTTCATACGGTCGCCGCCAATGAAGCCCGGTAGCATCGGCTCCACCTGCTTTTGGAAGGAAGCAAAGAAGGTCTCAATCACCTTGGCTTGCGCGTTGTAGGGCTGGGCCTTGATTACGCGGTCGCGCTGCTCGCGGCCATCCATGACCGGGAAGCTCAGTTCCAGAAGCGGTTCGGCTAGCCCCAGCGCGCCATTCTCACCGCCATTATCCACGTAGAGCGAACCCGGTACACCCCATTCAGCCTTGGCGAACATGCGCGCCAATGCTTCCAAGACATGCTCCTGCCGAACGCCTTGGCCCTTTTCCAACAGCACCACATGATGGAACAGGCGATTGCATGCGAGGTCGGCAAAGCAGATCAGTTTGGGCGTGGCAAGCGTACCATCGGCACGGCGCAGATAGATGTTGAAATGCATCACATCCAGCGCGACAACCTGCATCGGCTCCAGATCGTCGCGGTGGCGGCGAATGCGTGGCCTGTTTTCGGCGGCGAAGGTGCCGGCGTCGGTTTCCTGCCGGTGGATCATCCGGTATCGCCGGTAATAGCGGATAAAGTTCGGCGGCGCCAAGGCCAGCTTCGTCAACTCACTGTGTGATATTCCGCACCCGGTTTGCTCGATGGCTGCAATGATATCGGGGCGTGCTAAAATCGCCACCTGGCGCGTGGATGGTGCGCCGCTGCGCCACAGATTCTTGATGATCTTGCGCACCGTATCGTCCAGATCGGCACGCTCCTGCGCCGTCAGGCTGGTATTATCCAGCGCCTTGTCCAGCGCTCGCCACAGCCGGCACCGCAGCTTTTGCTTGTCAGCGCGTGGCTTGCGGAAAAACACCTTGAGGTCCCGGTCGCCGAATTTTGCCGCCAGGTCATTGATGCGGCGTTCGGATAACTTGGTTGCCTGTGCGGCCTGCCGCACCGCTTCGGCCCGCTTGGGTGAGCGCGGCTTGTGCGCCAGCACGGCGTTTATCACATCAAGCCGGACCTGCGGTGTCTTCACTCGCTCCGGCACAATCACCGCCACCTTGCGGGCATTCTGCTGCGCCCAAGCCTCTTGCAGATCGGCGGGCAGCGAAGCCAGCGCCGCCTCATACCGCACACCAGCCCGCCCGCCACGACCATGCACCGCCCGAACCTGCAACTGGTGACCGCGCCAGGGTTTGCCTTCAAGACATTTGCGTAAAGCATTGCTGGCTTTTCGACGTGATATGCCGATCAAACAGCAAAAATCGGTCGCTGATATCCATGTGAAAAAATCGGGCAAATCCTATGCCCCCTTTGCCGCGCGGTAGATTTTTTCAGCAAGAACCTGGGCAGCAGGGCCGCTATTTTCCCCCCTCAGGCAGCGCTCAGCATAGGGGCGGCATACGCCATTCTCAGCACACCAGCGACTAAGTGAGGTGCCTTTGAGCGTGAACATTGCTCGTACTTTTAGCAGGGCGCGCTGATTTCCAATTGTCTTGCGAAACATGGCTTTGTGTCTATGATTGATTCATCATGAACCAATAAGATTGCAAAAGTAAACTTTGTCAAGGAAATGATTGCATGACCGAGCGAGAGCACGACGCAGACGTGGTGATTGCTAATATGAAGACTATCGCCGGGTTAAAAACTGACATACAACTCGCAAACATTCTTGGTGTTTCCAAAGTAACTGTTGCGGCATGGCGGCGAAGAAAAGCCGTTCCTATAGAAAAAATATTGAAATTCTGTAATATAAAAATGGTATCTTTCAATTCAGTTGTAAATGGAGATTCAGGATATGGCTTGAGCGGTGCCGCGCACGAAATAACACGATACTCTACCGCCCTATCTTTGTATTTTTATGAAAGAGTTCGGGAAAATATACTATATATAGATAGGTGGAATACGTCATTTTGGTGGTCAAGTAAGATACCAATGCTGATTCAATATTATGAAAATCAGATTGTTGATATGACATTCTCTAAGCAAAATGAAGAGGCGGACTTTTCTTCAACAGACTCTGCTGCGCAAAAGATAAGAGAAACAATTGATAACTTAGGTCCAACCGAATTGGTTGAAGTAATTGAGCGTTTAAAGGTGATTTGAAATCCGTACGCCTCATTTCGCCCCGGGTCCCCAAGCGACTGAATAATTATTTCAGATTGGGGACCCTGCTCACCTAAGCTATTGAAAGCATGATGTTTTCTAAAATTAATATTGGGGACCCTATTGGGAACCATGCGACACCCGCATAACCTATTGATAATGCCTGTACTTTTGCGGAGCCTTCGGCCAAATAATTGTTTCAGTCAGGAAATTTAATTATTTCACCTCTAGCGGGGGAGTGAGTTGAGCAACGCGGATTTTTCCGAACAATTGTCGAACATTGTGCTAAACTCTGAAACCCGGCCAGTCGCAGCGGAATGAGCCATGACAAAAACCTGCGAGTGTCCGGGAGCGCGGCGGAAGCGTTGGGAATGCGAAGCGAGGCGGGCGGAAACGGAAAATTCCGTTGCCGGGCTAAACAGCGCAGCTTTGCTGCCCTAGATTGCCGCTGGTAAGTGCAGAAAACCATAGAGGAAATGCCCATGCTGCCCGAGACCTATCGCCGTGTTGTGCTGGCCGCCCGGCCGCCCGCCGAAGTCAGCCCGAATGACTTCCGGCTGGAAACCGTGGCGCTGCCGCAGCCGAAACACCGCGAAATCCTGGTGCGGGCGATTTATCTGTCGCTTGATCCCTATATGCGCGGCCGCATGAAGGATGTGCCATCCTATGCCCCGCCGGTGGCGATTGGCGGCGTGATGGCTGGCGGCATTGTTGGCCAGGTGGTGGTCTCCAACCATCCGGATTTTGCCGTGGGCGAATATGTGGAAGGCAGCCTGGGCTGGCAGGAATATGCCATCGCGCAGGGCAGTGAGCTGCGCAAGATCGATCCGGCGCATGGCCCGATCTCGTGGTCGAATTCGATCCTCGGCATGCCGGGCATGACCGCCTATTTTGGCCTGTTTGACGTGGCCGGGATCAAGGCCGGCGAAACTGTGGTTGTCTCCGCCGCGTCCGGCGCGGTGGGCCAGGCGGTGGGGCAATTGGCCAAAATCGCCGGCTGCCGCGTGGTTGGCATCGCCGGTGGTGAAGCCAAATGCGCGTATGTGACGCGCGAATTGGGCTTTGATGCCTGTGTCGATTACAAGGCCGGCGATCTGGATGCGGCGTTGCGGGCGGCGGCGCCCGGCGGCGTGGATGTGTATTTTGATAATGTCGGCGGTGTGGTGGCCGATGCGGTGTTCAAGCAGATGAATTTTTTCGGCCGCATCGCGCTCTGCGGCTCGGTGTCGCAAACCAGCCTGGCGGCGCCGGAAATGGGGCCGCGCCTGCTTGGCCTGTTTGTTGGCAAGCGGGTGACGATGCGCGGCTTCATCGTGTTTGATTTTGTCTCGCGCTACCCTATTGCCCTGCCGCGCATGGCGGCCTGGCTGAAATCCGGCCAGATCAAATATCGCGAGGATATTGTGGATGGCATCGAAAATGCCCCGGCGGCCTTTGCCGGCCTGTTGCGCGGCGACAATTTCGGCAAGATGCAGGTGCGGCTGGGGCCGGATAAGCTTTAGGCGGCAGTAGCAATCCGGCCTTGCCCGGGGTAAGCAGGGCGCCGTCTTTCTGTCGGAGTGATGATTGATGGCGGCGCCGCTGCTGATCCTGCGTGATGTGTATTTGAGTTTTGGCGGCCCGGCCCTGCTGGAAGGCGCCGAATTCTCGGTCATGCCGGGGGATCGGCTCTGCCTGGTCGGGCGCAATGGCTCGGGCAAATCCACCCTGCTGAAAGTGGCGGCCGGGCTGGTGGTGCCTGACAAGGGCGAACGCGCCGTGCAGCAGGGCGTCACCCTGCGTTATCTGCCGCAGGAGCCGGATTTGTCGGGCTTTGCCAGCACGCTGGCCTATGTTGAGGCCGGGCTGACCTCGGGCGACGATCCGCATCGCGCGCGCTATCTGCTGAATGAACTGGGCTTGAGCGGCGAGGAGGAACCCGGCCGGCTTTCGGGCGGCGAGGCGCGGCGCTGCGCCCTGGCGCGCTGCCTGGCGCCCAGCCCGGATATCCTGCTGCTGGACGAGCCGACCAACCATCTTGATCTGCCGGCCATCGAATGGCTGGAGCGTGAACTGGCCGGCATGGCCTCGGCTTTGGTGCTGATCTCGCATGACCGGCGTTTCCTGGCCAACCTGACCCGGCGCACCCTGTGGCTGGATCGTGGCCAGACCCGGGCGCTGGACCAGGGCTTTGCCGCTTTTGAAGCCTGGCGCGATGATTGCCTGGAGCAGGAGGAGACCGAGCGCCATAAGCTGGATCGCAAGATTGCCGCCGAACTGGATTGGCTGCGCTATGGCGTGACGGCGCGGCGCAAGCGCAATATGGGCCGGCTGCGCGGCTTGCAGGATTTGCGCAAAGAGCGCCGCGACCAGCGCAAGGTGGCCGGCGCGGTGAATTTCACCCTCAGCGAAACCGAGCTTTCCGCCAAGCTGGTGGTGGATGCCGAGGGCATCAGCAAGAGTTATGGCGACAACCACGTCATCCGCGATTTATCCGTGCGGCTGCGGCGCGGCGACCGGCTCGGCATTGTCGGCCCCAATGGCGCCGGCAAGACCACCTTGGTCAATCTGCTCACCGGCGCGCTGGCGCCCGATAGCGGCAAGATCAAGCTCGGCGCCAATCTGGTGATGGTGACCCTGGATCAGAAACGCGAGGCGCTCGATCCGGCCATGACGTTGTCGGATACGCTGACCGGCGGGCGCGGCGATCAGGTGCGGGTGGGTGATAGCCTGCGCCATGTCATCGGCTATATGAAGGATTTCCTGTTCGGGCCGGAGCAGGCGCGCACCCCGGTGGGTGTGCTGTCAGGCGGCGAACGTGGCCGGCTGATGCTGGCGCGTGCGCTGGCTTTGCCGTCCAACCTGCTGGTGCTCGACGAGCCGACCAACGATCTTGATCTGGAAACCCTCGATCTGTTGCAGGAGATGATCGGCGAATATCCAGGCACGGTTTTGCTGGTCAGCCATGATCGTGATTTCCTCGATCGCACCTGCACCAATGTGCTGGGTTATGAAGGCGATGGCCGCTGGCAGCTTTATCCCGGCGGTTATAGCGACATGGTGGCGCAGCGCGGCCAGGGTGTCACCGCCAAGGCCGCCGCTGCCAAGGCCGAGAAGGAAAAGGCGGCGCCGGCGGGTGTTGCAAGCGAGCGCAAGCGCAAGCTCAGCTTCAAGGAGAAGCATGCGCTGGAAAGCCTGCCCAAGCGTATGGAGCAGTTGCAGGCCGAGATCGGCGTGGCGCAAGGCCGGCTGGCCGATCCGCAACTGTTCAGCCGCGATGCACAAGGCTTCGCCAAGGCTGCCGCAGCATTGGAAGCCGCCCAGGCCGAACTTGCTGCCGCCGAGGAGGAATGGCTGCGGCTGGAAATGCTGCGCGAGGAGATCGAGGGCTGAGGCTGAGGCGTCTCAACCGCGATGGCGCGGGTCAAGCGCATCGCGCAGGCCATCGCCCAGCAGGTTGAAAGACAGCACCACCACGAAGATCGAAATGCCCGGCCACAGCGCCATCCAGGGCGCCTGTTCGAGAAAATCCTTGGCTGAATTCAACATGCTGCCCCAGCTCGGGGCTGGCGGCTGCTGGCCCAGGCCGAGGAAGGACAGGCTGGCTTCGGCGATGATCGCCGAGGCGATGGTGAGTGTGGCCTGCACCATCAGCGCCGGCCAGATATTCGGCAGCACATGGCGCAGCGCGATGCGCAGGGGCGGATTGCCCACGGCGCGCGCCGCCTCGACATAATCCTCCACCATCACCGATTGCACCTGGGCGCGCGTCAGCCGCACAAAAATCGGCGCCGCCGAAAGCCCGATGGCAATCATCGCATTGGTCAGGCTCGGCCCCAGAAAGGCGGCCAGCGCAATCGCCAGGATCAGGAACGGCACTGCCAGCATGGCATCGGTGATGCGCATGATCACGCCATCCAGCAGGCCGCCGGCATAGCCGGAAAGCAGGCCAAGCGGGATGCCGAGCAGCAAAGCGATGAACACCGACACCACACCGGCCAGCAGCGAGGCGCGGGCGCCATGGATCACGCGGCTCAGCACGTCGCGGCCCAATTCGTCGCCGCCAAACGGATGCGCCCAGGTCGGTTCGCCGCGCAACGCGCTCCAATCCGCTTCTGTGGGATCGTAGGGCGCGGCGATATCGGCCAGCACGGCCAAAGCCAGAAACAGGCATACCACCACCAGGCCGATTGCGGCGCCCTTGCGTTGCAGCAGGCGGCGCCAGGCACGACGCGCCGGGCTGGCTTCCTGTATTTTGGCGGCAGGGTTTTGCATGGTAACGGCGCTCATGACCGCAGCCTCGGGTTAACCAGGAAATACGCGATATCGGCCAGCAGGTTGAGCAGGATATAGGCTGTCGCAGTGCAGAGCACCACGCCTTGAACAACTGCATAATCGCGGTTGAACACCGCATCCACGATCAGCTTGCCGAACCCGGGGATGGAGAAAATCTGCTCGGTCAGCACGGCGCCCGAAAGCAGTTGCCCGAATTCCAGCGCGCCCAGCGTGATCACCGGCACAGCCGCATTACGCAGCGCATGTTTGCCGATCACCATCCGCTCATACAGCCCCTTGGCGCGCGCGGTGCGGATATAGTCGCTGCTCAGCACCTGCAACATGGCGCTGCGGGTGTGGCGCATCATCACTGCCGCAATGCCGGTGCCCAGCACAAAGGCCGGCATCAGCATGGCTTCCAGATTGCCTAGCAAATCCTCGCCCGGCGAGACATAACCCGAAGCCGGCAGCCAGCCGAGATGCACCGAGAACAGCAGGATCATCATGATGCCGAGCCAGAAATTCGGCGTCGACAGGCCCCACAGGCCGATCACATTGGCCAGATAATCCGGCCAGCGGCCGTTATAAAGCGCCGAGATCATGCCGGCCGGCAGCCCGATCAGCAGCGCGATCAGCATTGCCAGCACGGCAAGCTCGATGGTGACTGGCAGTTTCTCCACCAGCAACTGCGCCACCGGCAGCTGGATGCGGATCGATTCGCCGAAATCGCCTTGCAGCACGCCGCTGATCCACAGCCAGTAGCGCACCGGCAGCGGCTTGTTGAGATTATACTTCTCGCGGATTTCCTCGATGGCAACCGGGTCGCGTTCCTCGCCGGCCATGGCGATGGCGGGATCGCCGGGCAGCAATTGTTGCAGCCCGAAGATGATGATCGAAACAAACAGCAGCGTCGGGATCAGGATGGCGACGCGGCGGGCGAGGAAACGCAGCATGGTTGGATAACGGCGGGTCCAGAAGCTGAACCCGCCGCCCTTTCTTGATCAGCTCAGCTTCATGCCGGTGAAACGCAGCAGGCCATCGGGATATTCCTTGAAGCCGCTGAGCTTGGCGTTGTAGGCCCACAGCCACTTGCGATGCAGCAAGTAGATGATCGGGCGTTCCGCCAGCACGATCTTGGCAGCACTTTCCCAGGCTTTGCGGCGCTGTGCCAGATCGGTGGTCAGGCGGCTGTCATTCAGCGCTTCGTCCAGCGCCGGATTGCACAGGCCGGAATAGTTCAAGGGCTGCTTGCAGCCATGGAAACTATACAGGTTGCCATCCGGATCGGGGCGGCCGCTCCAGGCCAGGATATAAGCCTCGAAATCACCCTTGTCGGCCATGTTGAGCGACGTGGCGAATTCGGTCGCCTGGATGCGCACGTCAAAGCCGGCTTCCTTGGCCATTGCCTGCACCACCTGGGCGATGTTGCGGGCATCGGTGGTGGTCGGCGTCACCAGATTGACCACCGGATTGGGATTGCCGGCTTCCTTCAGCAACTGCTTCGCCTTGGCCACATCGCGCTTCGGCACCGGCACTGACTTGGTGTAGTTGGCATTGCTCGGTGCCACCCACTGATTGCCCGGCGTGGCCAGGCCGTCGAACACCACCTTGTTGATGCCGTTGCGATCCAGCGACAATTCAAACGCTTCGCGGATCTTGGCATTCGAGCCGATCGGCGACTTGGCCTTGTCGCTCTTGCCGATATTGATGGTGATGCCGTAATAGCCGATCTCGGTGATCGAGCCGAATTTCAGCTTGCTATCTTTCTGCACGGCGGGCGCATCGGTGGCGGCCAGGCGCTCCAGCAGGTCTAGCTGGCCGGAACGCAGATTGGCCAGGCGCACGGTGGCATCGATGAAGGGGCGGAATTCGATGCGCTGGAAATGGATATTGGCCTTGTTCCAATAGCCGTCATATTTCTCCAGCACGATGCGGTCCTGCGCCACGCGCTCAACAAATTTGAACGCACCGGCGCAAACCGGGGCAGTGGCGAATTTATCGCCCAGAGCGGCGCCCGCCTTGGGCGAGATCATCATCCCGGCGCGGTCGGTCAGTGTCGCCAGCAAAGGCGCAAACGGCGCCGAGGTGTTGATCATCACGGTCAGCGGATCAACCACGTCCACACTGGTGACGGCAGAAAGTTCGCCGCGGCGCTGCGAACCCTGCATGGTCTTGTGGCGCTCGATATTATACTTCACAGCGGCGGCGTCGAATTTCTCGCCGTCATGGAAAGTCACGCCCGGGCGCAGTTTCATGGTCAGCGCCTTGTTGTCGGCCGACCAGGCCCATTCGGTGGCAAGCTGCGGCACCACGGTAAGATCGGGTGCGATATCCACCAGCTTGTCGCACAACGCCGAAAACACCACGCGGCTGACAAAGGTGCGCGCCATTGTCGGATCAAGTGCATCGGGGTCTTCGGCCAGGCCAAAGCGCAGGGTTTGCGCGCTGGCCGGCAAGGCCACCATCGTGGCCAGTGCGGCAAGCATCAGGGATCGTTTGAGCATCATATCCTCCAGGGTTTCACGGTTGGGAGTAAGCTGCGGTGTCGATGAAACGGGCTTGCAGGCGGCGCAACCGTTCTGCGCCCGGGCCAGCGGCGCTGGCTGTTTGCGGCAAGGGCGCGGCGGCAGGCAGGCTGCGCCAATGATGGCAGGCGACACCATCCTCCAGCGCCGGCACGGCCTGGCTGCACAAGGCTGTGGCGAAGCTGCACCGGCTATGGAAGCGGCAGCCGCTGGGCGGGTCAATCGGGCTTGGCACATCGCCGGCCAGGATGGTGCGCTGACGCGCCGCACCAGGATCGGGCACCGGAATCGCTGAAAGCAGCGCGCGCGTGTAGGGATGGCGCGGCTGGGCAAAAAGCTGCCGTGTCGGCGCGATTTCCACGATGCGGCCGAGATACATCACCGCCACGCGGTCGGCGATATGACGCACCACGGCCAGGTCATGCGCGATGAAGATATAGGCCAGGCCCAGCTTGCGCTGCAAATCGCGCAGCAGATTCAGCACCTGGGCCTGCACCGATACATCCAGCGCCGATACTGCCTCGTCGCAGACAATCAGGCGCGGCTCCACCGCCAGGGCGCGGGCAATGCCGATACGCTGGCGCTGGCCGCCGCTGAATTCATGCGGATAGCGTTTGGCATGTTCCGGCCGCAGGCCGACGATGCGCAGCAATTCGGCTACCCGCTCGGCGCGTTTAGCGGGCGGCACCAGGCCATGCAGCATCAGCGGTTCGGCCAGGATATCGGCCACCGTCATGCGTGGATTAAGCGAAGCATAGGGGTCCTGGAACACCAATTGCAGGTCACGCCGCAGGCTGCGCAATGCCTCGCCCTGCAATGACGTGATATCGCGTGCGTCATACTGGATGCTGCCGCTGGTCGGATCGATCAGCCGCAGCACCAGTCGGCCGGTGGTGCTCTTGCCGCAACCGCTTTCGCCCACCAGGCCCAAAGTCTCGCCGGCATGCAGGTCGAAGCTCACATCCTCCACCGCGCTGACATGCGCCGTGGTGCGGCCATACCAGTTGCTACGCGCCTTGAAGTATTTGGTCAGGTTGCGCACTTGCAGCAAAGGCGTGCTCATAGCGGCGCCCTCCAGCAGGCTACGCGATGATCGGCTGCGATCTCGCGTAGCGGCGGCGCAACGCTCTGACATTCTGCTTCGGCAAACGGGCAGCGCGGCGCAAAGCGGCAGCCGGGTGGCGGCGCCATCGGGTCGGGCACACTGCCTTCAATCGCGGCCAAGCGCTCCTGCTCGCTATCCAGGCGCGGGATCGAACCCAGCAGGCCGATTGTGTAGGGATGTTGCGGCGCCTCGAACAAAGCCGCCACCGGCGCTTCCTCCACCACGCGGCCGGCATACATCACCGCCACCTTGTCAGCCATTTCCGCGATCACGCCCATATCATGGCTGATCAGCAGGATTGCCGTGCCGGTATCGCGCTGCAAATCGCGCAGCAGATCGAGGATTTGCGCCTGCACGGTCACGTCCAAAGCCGTGGTCGGCTCGTCGGCGATCAGCAATTGCGGCCCGCAGGCCAAAGCCATGGCGATCATGGCGCGCTGCCGCATGCCGCCCGAGAGCTTGTGCGGGTAATCATCAATGCGTTGTTCCGGCGCCGGGATGCGCACCTTGCGCAGCATGGCGATGGCCTGGGCGCGGGCTTCGGTTGGGCCAAGCTGCTTGTGCCGGCGCAGCCCTTCAATGATCTGGTCGCCGATGGTGAAAGCCGGGTTCAGCGAAGTCATCGGTTCCTGGAAGATCATCGCCAGCCGGTTACCGCGCAGGTCGCGCAAGGCCGCATCCGGCAGATTCAGCAGGTCGATGCCGTCAAAACGGATGCTGCCCTCCGCCACGCGGCCGGCCGGTTTGGCCAGCAAACCCATCACGCTCAGCGACGTGACCGATTTGCCGCAGCCGCTTTCGCCAACGATGCCAAGCGTGCGGCCGGCTTCAACCTGGAAACTGACGCCCTCAACGGCGCGGAATTCGCCGCCATCAACGCGGAAATAGGTGTGCAGGTTATCCACTTCCAGCAATGCCATCAGCCGGCCTCCCGCTCCAGGCGCTGCGCCTCGGCTTCAATTACGGCACGATCAAAAATGCCGCTGGGATTGGCACGGGTGGCCATGAATTTGCGAAATGCCGCAAAACGGCCTTGCGACACAGCATAAAGCCGGCGCAATTCCGCCAGCGGTTCGGCATGGTCGTCCACCCGCAGGGAAAGCTCCGGGTAATCCTCGCTGCCAAAAAACAGCAGGGCGGCGGATTGTTTGCCGCGCTTGTCGCCGCCTTCGGCTTGGCCCGCATCCAGCGCATCCAGCAGGCGTTCGGCCAGCGGCTTGCTTGATGCGGCGAAGCTGGTCGCAGTGGCATTGATCACGGCTTCGCCTGCCAGCATGTTGCCGGCCACGGAAAAATTATCTCCAGCCAGATGGCCGCACCAGCCGATGCAGTCAGCGCCGGTGAATTGCGCTACCCGGCCCTGATTGTCGATCAGATGCAATTGCCGGGTTTCACGCCCGGCATCGGAAGCCACCAGGCTTTGTAATGTCTCCGCAGCACTGGCGCCGGCACGCAGCAGGGCCAGGCCACGCGGCCCCCAGGTCGGGTTGACCAGCGCCTGGGTGGCCAATGCGCCGATGCCGCCCTGCGCATGTGGGCAGAGGGCGCCAACGGCGAAAAACTTGGTGGTGACGGCAACGCCGAAGGCGCCGCTGGCAGGATCGCGCGCAACGATCGACCAGGTCATGTGCTAGCGCCCCACCGCATAGCCCTGCATGCCGCGCGGATTGGCGCCGGCTTTCAGCACCATGCCTTCCGGGGTCGGCTCGATGCCGGTGGCGCAGAGCCGGCCTTCCGACCAGTCGCCGCCCACAGCCACAACATGGCCGCGCCGGCGCAGCTCTTCCACCGTGGCGGCGGGAAAGCGGCCTTCAAGTGCCAGGAAACCCGGCTTGGCGGCGCGTGGATAGAAGGAACTCGGGAAATGTTCGGAATGGAAAGCCGGCCCGTCGATGGCTTCCTGCAAGTTCAGTGCATGATGCACATGCTTGAGGAAAAACTGCGGCGACCATTGGTCCTGCTGGTCACCGCCCGGGGTGCCAAAAGCCAGCGCCGGTGCGCCATCATGCAAAGCCATCGAGGGCGACAGCGTGGTGCGTGGCCGCACCCCGGGCCGCAGCGAATTGGGCAGGCCGTCTTCCAGCCAGAACATCTGCGCCCGGGTGCCGAGGCAGAAGCCGAATTCCGGGATTGCCGGCGAGCTTTGCAGCCAGCCACCCGAAGGCGTGGCGGCCACCATATTGCCCCAGCGGTCGATCACATCGACATGGCAGGTATCGCCCACCGCGCTGCCGCGCTTGTTCGGCACCGGCTCCAGATTGCCCACGGTCGGCTCGCCCACGCCGGCAGCATGGCCGGCTTCCGCCTTCACCGAGGCGAGTTTGGCGCCCAGGCCGGTCGGGTCGCCAGGGCGCAGGTCCAACGAAGCCATGGCGCCGATCAGCTTGGCGCGTTCGGCATTATAGGCATCCGACAGCAGCGCCTGCATCGGCACGTCCACAACATTGGGATCGCCATACCAGGCTTCGCGGTCGGCGAAGGCCAGCTTGGCGGCTTCCGTCACCACATGCACAAAATCCGGCCCCGAGGGGTCCATCTTGTCCAGGTCAAAATGTTTCAGCAGGGCCAGTTGCTGCAAGAATGCCGGCCCCTGGCTCCAGGGGCCACATTTGGCCACGGTCCAGCCTTTGTAATCATAGGTCAGCGGCGCTTCCCAGCCGGCCTGCCAGGCCGCCATGTCGGCGCCGGTCAGCAGGCCGCGATGGCGGCGGCCGGAAGCATCCATCGCCTCAGTCTCGCGGCAGAAACGGTCAATACGTTCGGCGACAAAGCCCTCGCGCCACGCTGTGCGCACGGCATCAACACGGTTTTCGCGGCTGCCGCTGGCCTGCTCGCCGATCTGCGCCAGCCTGGCATAAAAAGCCGCCAGGGCCGGATTACGGAACATCTGCATCGGGCGCGGCAGATTGCCATTGGGCAGGTAGATCGCCGCCGAACTTTGCCATTCGTCGCGGAACAGTTCGGTCACGGTGGCGATGGTTTCCACCACGCGATGCACCATCGGGTAACCCTGGCCGGCATAATGGATCGCTGGCGCCAGGGCATCGGCCACCGATATGGTGCCATGGTCGCGCAGCAGCAAAAGCCAGGCATCCATCGCGCCGGGCACACAGGGCGCCAGCAGGCCGGAGCCGGGGATCAGTTTGAGGTCGAGCGCGCGGAAGGCATCCAGCGTTGCCGCTTGCGGAGACGGGCCCTGGCCGCACAGTACTTCCATCTTGCGGCTTTTGGCACTCCAGATCAGCGCCGGCAGGTCGCCGCCGGCGCCGTTCAGATGCGGTTCCACCACTTGCAGCACAAAGCCGGCAGTAACAGCGGCATCAAAGGCATTGCCGCCGCGTTCCAGCACGCCCATGGCGGCGCTGGAGGCGATCCAGTGCGTGGAGGCGACAACGCCGAAATTGCCCCGGATTTCCGGGCGGGTGGTGAAACGCGGCTGCTGCGACATGAGACAATACCAATCAGATGGGATGTTTGGGGCGGGCAAGGAATTCGGCCGAGGCATCGCCGGCCTGGGCAAGATGGCCATGCATCACGTTGAAGGCGGTATCGGCATCGCGGGCCAGGATGGCGGCCACCAGGGCTTCATGCTCGGCATAGGATTCCTCAATCCGCGCCGGATTGAGGAATTGCGCACGGCGAAACGGGATCACCCGCAGGCGCAGGGCCTGGGCAGCCTCGGCCAGATAATCGTTATGGCAGCCACGCAGGATCAGGGCATGAAAATCGCGGTTGAGCTGGTCATAGCGTTCAAAATCGCCGGCCAATACCGCCTCGCGGCTTTGCGCATGCAGTTGGGTCAGTGCCTGGCGTTCGCTATCATCCATGCGCAGAGCGGCGCGGCGCGCACAGGCCGCTTCCAGATCGGCCATGGCATCAAACATCAGTGCCAGCCGCTCCGGCGTCACCGCTGAAACCACCACGCCCTTATGCGGCCGGGCTTCCACCAGCCCGGTCACCGCCAGTTGCTTCAGGGCTTCGCGCACCGGGGTGCGCGACACGCCAAAACGTAGCGCCAGGCTTTGTTCGTCCAGCCGGCTGCCGGGCGGCAATTCGCCGAGCAGGATTTCGTCCGCCAGCCGTTCACGCACATCATCCGTGGTGGTGCTGCGCTTCAGGATAACGGATTTCAGGGCAACGGTTTCGTTCATGCGCCTTACTTGAGCGAAAGAGCTTCGCATACAGTATGCAGCAGTATGCAGCCGTCATGCCAAGCCTGCCAATGGGAAGTGTTGGCTTTTCACAGCATATTGAAAAATATAAGAAATATGCTGCGCTGCCGCATCTTCGGGCAATCCTGCCGGCCAGCCTGGCCTGCTTATTTTCCAGGCGAAGGTTGATCCGGGCGCTGGCAGGGCCAGTATAACGGCTAGAAAATGTCCGCCGAATCGGGGGTGCCGATGCCTGCCTTTGCTGTAGCGCCGCTGGTTAATCTGAGCGGCCGGCGCGCCCTGGTAACCGGCCATAAGGGCGGTATCGGCCAGGCCATAGCCGCCACCCTGGCGGCTTGTGGCGCAGAAGTGTTTGGCTTTGACCTGCCCGAGCATGATCTGGGCGATCTCGCTGCCATCCCGCGCCTGGTCGATGATCTGCGTGCCAGGTCCGGGCCGCTTGATATCCTGGTCAACAATGCCGGCGTCACGCTGCTGGGTAATCTGCTCGACACGCCCTTGTCCGAGGCCGAACGGGTATTCCGTATCAATGTATTGGCGCCGTTTGCGCTGATCCAAGCGGTGCTGCCCGACATGATTGCTGCCCGGCGTGGCGCGGTGGTGAATATCGCCAGTGATCAAGCATTGATCGGCAAACGTGCCAGCGCCGCCTATGGCGCCAGCAAGGCGGCTTTGGCGCAATTGACCAAAAGCGCCGCGCTGGATTGGGCCGGGCATAATATCCGCTTCAACTGTGTTGCGCCGGGCAGCACCGATACGGCGATGCTGCATCAGGTGATCCAGGGTTTGGCCGAGCGTTATCCCGATGCCTTTGGCGCCGGCGTGGATCAGGCCTATACAGCAGCCGTGCCGCTGGGCCGTTTCGCCGCGCCGCAGGAAATTGCCGCCATGGTTGCCTTCCTGGCATCCGATGCCGCCGGCTTTGTCACTGGTGCGGTGATTCCGGTGGATGGCGGCGGCACGGCGCAGTAGCGTGTTGCCATGAGCCAGGAAAAATTGATTGCGCTGGTCACCGGTGCCAGCAAGGGTATCGGCCATGCCATTGCGGTGGCGCTGAGCAGCGCCGGCTATCATGTGGTGGGTGCGGCGCGTGGCGATATTGCGCCGCTGGCCGGCATGGAGCCGCAACGCTGCGACGTGGCCGATGCCGATCAGGTGGCGGCCTTGTTTGACGGTATCCGCCAGCGCCATGGCGCGCTGCATCTATTGGTGAACAATGCCGGCATTGCCGGCGGTGCCGCCTTTGCCAGCGCCCGCGAGGCAGCGGAATGGGATGGCATCTTGGCCACCAATCTCACCGGCACCTATCTGTGCTGCCGTGCCGCTGCCGATCTGCTGCCGGATCATGCCGGCCGCATCGTCAATATCGCGTCTGTGCTTGGCTTGCGAGGCGCGCCGGATCAGGTGGCCTATACTGCCGCCAAGCATGGTGTGGTTGGCCTCACCCGCGCGCTGGCCCAGGCGCTTGGGCCGCGCGGCATCACGGTGAACGCAATCTGCCCGGGCTGGGTCGATACCGCGATGGCCCAGGCGCGCTATGCCGATCTGGGCATCACGGCAGCCGATGCGGCGGCGATGGCGCCAACCGGCCGGGTGACACAGCCTGAGGAAGTGGCCGCCATGGTGCTGTATCTTGCCAGCGCGGCGGCGGCTAATGTCACCGGCCAGGCGCTGGTGATTGATGGCGGTGCGTCAGGTTAACGGCAGCAGCTCCACCGCCACATTGACCCGGTGCGGCCCGCCGCCCAGCACCACGCCGCGCACCGGGCTGATATCGCTGTAATCGCGGCCCACGGCGGTGGTGACGTGATCTTCAGAGACGATCAGGTTGTTGGTCGGGTCCAGGTCGATCCAGCCAAATTCCTCGCCGCACCATACTGAAACCCAGGCATGGCTGGCATCGAAGCCGCGCAGGTCGGCTTTGTCGCCCGGCTGCATGGTACGGATGTAACCCGAGACATAACGCGCCGCCAGGCCATGGGCGCGCAGCATGGCGATTTGCAGATGCGCAAAATCCTGGCACACGCCCGCGCGTTTCTCCATCGCCTCGGCCACCGGGGTGAAAACCTCGGTGGCGGTTGGGTCGTAGCGGAAATCCTTGTTGATGCGCGTGGTCAATTCCCGTGCCGCTGCCAGGATCGGGCGCTGCGGCGTTAATGACACTGCGCCGTAATCACTGATCGCCTTGTTGGCCACCGCCAGAGGCGAATCGAGCACAAATTCGCACGGCGCGCTGGCTTCCGGGATGCCATCGCCGTTCAGCGCCGCACGCACCTTTTCCCAGGCCGGGGTTGCCGCCATGTCGGGCGGCGTGAAGGGCAGCACTTCCACCTCGGCGGTCAATTCCACATCAAAGCGCGTATGCGGTTCCTCGATGGCCAGATAGCCGGTGCGATTGCCGAAATGGTCAATGCCCTCGGTGATCCTGCCGCCTTCCGGCGCGGTGACAATGCGGCAATCGCGCACCGTCTGGCGTTCGCCATCCTGTAGCGCCAGATGCAGCAGGTGGTGCGACATGTCGACAGCCCAACTGTAGCTGTAGGAGGTGGTGTGGCGCAGGCGGTATTTCATCGTCAGCTACCGAAGCCGAAGGCATGCGCCAACTGGATATGCGAGAAATAGGTGCGTGTCAGTTGATCCGACACATCCATCAGCGCCTGCGTGGTGGCATCCAGGCTGCCGCGCAACCGCGATACCTGGGCCTGCCATTCGGCCTGCGGCAGGTCCTCGCGGTCAAAGCGCTCCACGATGTCGGTGAAAGGCTGGCTCAGGCTCAGGCAATCCTCGGCGCGCGGCGGCTGTTCGCGGCGCGGCAGGATATCCAGATGCTGCGCCATGGTTTGCAACTGGAAGCCCAGCGAATGCGGGTTGCTGCCATCCAGCAGCAGCAAGTCGAACACGGCGGCAGCTTGCAGCGAGGCACGGTAGCGGCGGCGATAGGTCAGGCTGGAATCGTTCAGTTCCAGGGCGATGCGGAAGGCGCTTTCCTGGTTGCTGCCCAGCACCATGGAGGCGGCCGACACGGTGCGGGCGATATAGATGGCGCGTTCCAGCCGGCGGCCAAAATCCAGGAAGCGCCATCCGCTGCCGCGGGTCATGTGTTCGGCCAGCATGCCGGCAATGGCCGAGGTGGCACGGATGATCTGGTCGCAGAATTCCAGCATCGCATCCGGGTCGCGGCCGGCGCCCGGGCGCGATAGCCGCAATTCGCCCAGCAGGTGATTCAGCATGCGCCACATATCGGCCGAGAAACGATGCCGCGCCACGGCGGCCAGGCGTTCCATCGATTCAAGGGTCTGCCCCAGGGTCTGGCTTGGTGCGCAGGCATTGGTGACGGCGCGGGCAAAAAGCTGTGTATCAGGCGGCGCAGCAGCGGCGCGCTGATCAATGATGCCGCAGCGCGCCAGCGCGCGCGCCAGCACCGACATCTCCACCATGTCACGCGCCGAGCCGATTTCGCCGATCAGGCGGCTCAGTGTGGCGCGCAGCAGGCGGGCGCCGTCATCCAGCCGTTCGATTGAGCGGCCAAGCCAGAACAGGTCATCGGCGACGCGGCTTTGCAGCGTGCCGGACGAGCGGCGTAATTGCAGGCGCTGGCGCGAGGCGCTGCCCCGGATCACCAGCGGGCCGGGATCGGTGGCTTCCACCCACACATCCTTATTGATGCCGCCGCGCTGGATCGTGGCGCTGAACGGATCGCCGCCGGTCGGCACCCGGGCCAGGCCGCCCGGCATCACCACATAGCCATCACCATCGGCCACCAATTGCACACGCAGCAGGATCGGCGCCGGCTCCAGCTTGCCGTTGGCGCCCAGCCCCGGCGCCACTGAAGGTACGATCCGTTCCTGCGCCACATAATCCGCCGGCCGTGCCTTGATCCGCGCCAGCAGGGCGGCGCGGTCGGCATCACTCAGGTCGCGCACGGTGATCGGGGCGAAACGCAGATCGCGCGCACCACGCACCACCATGGCGTCAAAACGCTGCTCCACTTCACGCAAGGCATAACTCTGGCCGCACCACCAGGTGGCCACCGAGGGCAGCTTGAGCGGCTCGCCCAGCAAATGCTCGGCCAGGGTGGGCAGGAAAGCCTGCATTGCCGGCTGTTCGGCGATGCCGGTGCCGATGCTGTTGCTCACCGTGACGCAGCCTTCGCGCACTGCATGCAGCAGGCCGGTGACGCCAAGTGCGGATTCGGCGCGTAATTCGAGCGGATCGCACCATTCGCCGTCCAGGCGGCGCAGGATCACATCCACCTGATTCAGGCCGCCCAATGTCTTGAGGTAGACATGGTCGTCGCGCATGGTCAGGTCGGCGCCTTCCACCAGCGTGGCGCCCAGTTCGCGGGCCAGATAGATATGCTCAAAATAGGCTTCGTTATAGGGGCCTGGGGTGAGCAGCACGACACGCGGATTGTCGCTGGTGGCTTGCCCGCGCGCCTGCAAATCAGCCTGCCAATATTCAAAATAGGCGTTGATCGGCCGCGCCCGCGATTCACGCAACGCATTGCCCATCAGGCGCGACATGACGCGGCGGTTCTGCAAGGCATAGCCGGCACCGGCCGGGGCCTGGCTGCGGTCGGCGATCACGCGCCACACGCCATCAGTGCCGCGCACCAGCTCTGCCGCGTAATGCTGCAACATGCGGCCGGGCAGTTTGCCATCGGTCTGCCGTGCCGGGCGCAGAAAATCACGATGGCCATAAACCAGTGCCGGCGGATAACGGCCTTCTTTCAGCAGGCGCATCGGGCCATACACATCGCGCAGCAGCAGGTCGAGCAACTGTGCCCGCTGGATCAGCCCGGCTTCGATGCCGGCCCATTCCTCGGCGGAGAGGATCACCGGCACCGGGTCAAGCTGCCAGGGCCGCTGCTCGGGGATCGGCGGTGCAATTTCCACCGGCCTGGCGCGGCCCGGCTCATTGGGCAATTCGTAGAGGTTATAGGTAACGCCTTCATCTTCCAGATGCTGGCGGCCGCGCTCGGCGCGTTCGGCCAAGCCGTTCTGGCCCAGCAGGCTGAGCGATGCCAGCAAAGGCTGCCAATGCGGCCGGATGCCGCCCTGGCCGGTCACCATCTCGTCCCAGGCCTCGGGATCGCGCGCCCGGCTTTCGGCAGCCGCCGACGCTGCCGGTTCGGCAGGCGGTTTATCGGCCTTGGCTGTGGGGGCGGATGACATGGCTTCCTGGTACAGAATCGCAGCGGGCAGTCTAGCCGCTGCGCAGGTCCAGGGTAAGCGGTTGCTGGCCCGGTGCTTGCGTTGCTGGTTGCGGCATGACTCCCGGTGTATGGCCGATGGTGAAGAAGCGGGCGCGGCGGCGCGCTTCGGCCTCATTCGCGTTTACCGGGAAAGTATCGTAGTTGCGGCCGCCCGGATGCGCGACATGGTAGGTGCAGCCACCCAGCGAGCGGCCATTCCAGGTATCGAACAGGTCAAAAACCAGCGGCGTATGCACAGCAATGGTGGGGTGCAGCGCGCTGGATGGTCCCCAGGCCTTGAAACGCACGCCGGCAACATATTCGCCCGGCACGCCGGTGGCGCGCAACGGCACGGCGCGGCCATTGCAGGCCACCACATGGCGCGTATCGGTCAGGCCTTTCAGCTTCACCTGCAAGCGCTCCACCGAGGAATCGACATAGCGTGCGGTGCCGCTGGCCGTGGCTTCCTCGCCCAGCACATGCCACGGCTCCAGCGCATGACGCAATTCCAGCTCAATGCCGCGCGCCGCCACGCTGCCGACATGCGGGAAACGGAATTCGGCATGGGCGGCGAACCATTCCGGCGCAAAGCTGAAGCCATGTTCGTCAAGGTCCTCCAGCACATCGTTGAAATCCTGCATGCAGAAATGCGGCAGCAGGAATTCATCATGCAGCCTGGTGCCCCAGCGCACCGGCTTGCGCGCATAGGGGCGTTCGGCAAAGGCGGCCAGCAGGGCACGCAGCAAAGCCTGTTGCGCCAGGCTCATGCGCACATCGGGCGGCATCTCAAAGGCGCGCAATTCCACCAGGCCCAGCCGGCCGGTCGGGCCATCGGGCGAGAACAGCTTGTCGATGCAGAATTCAGTGCGGTGCGTGTTGCCGGTCAGGTCCACCAGCACGTTGCGCAGGATGCGGTCTACCAGCCAGGGCGGCGGATTGTCGCCATGCCTGTCCAATTGCTCGAAGGCCACTTCCAGGTTGACCAGGGCATCGTCGCGGGCCTCGTCAACGCGCGGATGCTGGCTGGTCGGGCCGATGAACAGGCCGGAGAACAGGTAGGAAAGCGAAGGATGGTTCTGCCAATAGCCAAGCAGGCTGCGCAGCAGGCCGGGCTTGCGCAGGAAGGGGCTATCCGCCGGCTGTGCCGCGCCCATCACCACATGGTTGCCGCCGCCGGTGCCGACATGACGGCCATCCAGCATGAACTTTTCCGTGCCAAGCCGGGTCTGGCGCGCTTCCTCATAGAGAATTGTGCTGCGCTCGGCCAATTCGCGCCAGTTTGATGAGGGATGGATATTTACCTCGATCACGCCCGGATCAGGGGTGACGCTGAAATGCACTAGGCGCGGATCGCGCGGCGGCAGATACCCTTCGATCACCACCTTGCGCTGCAAGGCAGCCGCAGTGTCTTCAATGGCGGCCACCAGGTCGAGATATTGTTCGGCCTGTTCCAGCGGCGGCATGAAAACATGCAGCAGGCCGCCGCGCGGCTCAATGCAGATCGCTGTGCGCACCACATCGGTGGCGGATTGCTGGTTCTTGGGCAGCGGGGTTTGCGCGCGTGGCGCACCGGCTGCCTGATACAGCCCGCCCTTGCTCCAGGCCTGCATGCGTTCGGCAACAATCTTGTTGGCCTCGCTGAACACATCATGTGGCGGCAGCGGCGGACGCTCTGCCATGCTGTCGCGCTCATACTGGAATTGCATGTCGCCGGGCGCTGACCAGGGCAGGCTGTCGAGCGGCAGGCGATAGCCCATCGGGCTGTCGCCGGGCAGCAGGAACATGGTTTGCGGGCGGAAGAACCACGGGCCGGAGCGCCAGCGTGTACGGCCATTGCCGGCCACCGGCTCGGCCAGCAGCGGCAGGGTATAGCCCACCACCTTTTCCAGCCCCTGCTCAAAGATTTGTGCAAGCCGGGCGCGCTCCTGCGGATCGCCCAGGCGCGATTTGAACGGATCAACATTGGTCGGCAACCGGCGCTCGCGCCAGAGGTAATACCAGGCATCCTCAAAGCCCGGGATGCGATGGCCGGGATCAACCTGCAAACGCTCGGCCAGCGCAGCAGAGAAGATATCGGCATCGCTTTCACTGGCGCCGTCGCCGGCATCCTCGTCGGCGGCCAACAGGGCGCGATCCTTCCAGATCGGCTCGCCATCGCGGCGCCAATGGCAGGATAATGCCCAGCGCGGCAATTGTTCGCCGGGATACCATTTGCCCTGGCCGTAATGCAGCAATTCGCCGCTGCTGAAACGGTCGGCCAGGCGGCGCAGCAGGCGGCCGGCCAGGATACGTTTGTTGGGGCCAAGCGCGGCGGTGTTCCATTCCGCGCCTTCCATATCGTCGATGGACACAAAGGTCGGCTCGCCGCCCATGGTCAGGCGCAGGTCGGCGCGGTTCAGCGCCGCATCCACCTTGTCGCCCAGCGCCAGCATGGCTTCCCAGGCTTCATCACTGATCGGCTTGGTGACGCGCGGCGTTTCATGGAAACGGCGCACATTCATCATATGACCGAACTCAACCTCGCATTCTTCCAGCATGCCGGAAATCGGCGCTGCTGATTGCGGTTCCGGTGTGGCGGCCAGCGGGATATGGCCTTCGCCGGCCATCAGGCCGGAGGTAGGGTCAAGCCCGATCCAGCCGGCGCCGGGCAGATACACTTCACACCAGGCATGCAGATCGGTGAAATCCTCTTTCGGCCCTTCCGGGCCTTCAATCGGCTTCACATCGGCCACCAGTTGGATCAGGTAGCCGGAGACAAAACGCGCCGCCAGACCAAGATGGCGCAGGGCCTGCACCAGCAGCCACGACGTGTCGCGGCAGGAACCGCTGCCATTGCCCAGGGTTTCCTCGGCGGTCTGCACGCCGGGTTCCAGCCGGATCAGATATTTGATCTCATTGGCCAGGCGCTGGTTCAGCCCGACCAGGAAATCCACCATGCGCTGCGGGCTGCGGTCCACACCGGCCAGCCATTTCGCCAGCAGCGGGCCGGGCGGATCAAGCCGGCGGAATGGCGCCAGGTCTTCCTGCAAGGCCGGGTCATAATCGAAGGGGAATGTCTCGGCCTCGGGTTCGAGGAAAAAGTCGAACGGATTGATCACCGCCATATCGGCAACCAAGTCCACCGTCACCTCAAAATGGTCGGTGCGTTCCGGGAAAACCAGCCGGGCCAGGTAATTGCCCTGCGGGTCCTGCTGCCAGTTGATGAAATGCTCTTTCGGCGAGATGGTCAGCGAATAGCTCAGGATCGGCGTGCGGCAATGCGGCGCCGGCCGCAGGCGGACGCTCTGTGGCCCCAGATTGATCAGACGGTCATAGCGATACGTGGTGCGATGGTGCAGCGCAACCTGAATGCTCATTCTTCCCCGCCATGCTCACAAGAAACCCTAGGGTTCTGACCCCGATATGAATGCAATCGGTATGCCGTGCAGAGTGCAAGCGGAATCCGCAGGCTAAGTAAAATCGGTGGATACAATTGCGCCCAATGAGGCGGCGATATGGTCAATATTTAGGCATATATGCCGAGGTGGCTAGCAAGCCAGGGTGAAAGCGCTATCCTGTGGGCAGTCAAATCGTTAGGAGCGGCAAGCATGACAACAATTTTCAAAGACGCCTTCGCCGGCAAGCGTGTGGTGGTGGCGGGCGGCAGCCGGGGTATCGGCCGCGCCATCGCGCTCGGCTTTGCGGCCGGTGGTGCGGCGGTTTCACTCTGCGCGCGCGGCGCCGAGGGGGTGCATAAGGCGGTTGCGGAAATCTCGGCGCTTGGCGCCAAGGGCCATGGTGCGCCCTGCGATCTGGCTGATGGCAAGGCGGTGGCGGCTTATATCGAAGCGGCGGCGCAAGCGCTGGGCGGCATCGATATCCTGATCAACAATGCTTCCGGCTTTGGCCGCAGCGATGATGAAGACGGCTGGGCGGCGGCGATCAATGTTGACCTGCTGGCCACGGTGCGCGCCAGCCGCGCCGCGCTGCCGCATATCGAGCGTGCCGGCGGCGGCAGCATCATCCATATTTCATCCATCGCCGGCCTGGTGGCCACCACGCGCACGCCGCCCTATGGCGCCATCAAAGCAGCCCTGATCCAGTATACGCAAACCCAGGCGGCCTTGCTGGCCAAGCAGCAGATCCGGGTGAATTGTGTTGCGCCGGGCTCGATTGAATTTCCGGGTGGGGTATGGGATCAGGCCCGCCAGCATAACCGGCCGCTTTACGATGCCACATTGGCCTCGATCCCGTTCGGCCGCCTTGGCACGGCTGAGGAAATCGCCGATACCACGCTGTTTCTGGCCTCTGATCTGGCGCGCTGGATCACCGGCCAGACCATTGTGGTGGATGGCGGCCAGTTGCTGGCAAAGGGATAATCTCAGGCGCTGAAGCCGAGTGCCGCCAGCCGTGCCAGCATATGCGGCGGCGGCGGCGCTTCCACCCGCACCGGCGCACGCTCGGCATAGTAGGGAATGGTCAATTGCCGCGCATGCAGCATCAGCCCGGCCGCCAAGTCGGTCGCGCCGGGTGGGCCATACAGCGTATCGCCCAGCAACGGGCAGCCCAAAGCTGCCGCATGCACCCTAATCTGGTGTGTGCGGCCGGTGAGCGGCCGGAAGGCCAGCCAGGTCTGGCCGTTGGCCTGGCCGAGTGTTTCATAATCCGTGCAGGCAGCCTGGCCGGCTGCGTTACCCTGCATCTGCCAGCCCTGGCGATGCTGCACTTTCAGCAAGGCCAGATCGATGCGGCCCCTGGGCTGCGGCGGCTGGCCTTGCACGATGCCCCAATAGGTTTTGCCCACCAGCCGCTCGGCGAATAAGCGGCCCAGCCGGGTCATCGCCTTGGCATGGCGGCCCAGTGCCAGGCAGCCGCTGGTATCACGATCCAGGCGATGCGCCGGCTGCGGCGTGAAACGGTTGCCAAAGCACAATGCCGGCAAATGGTTTTCCAGGCTTTCCGGGGTTTTCGGCCCGCCATGCACCGCCAGCCCGGCCGGTTTGTTGAGCACCAGCAGGCAGGAATCCTTGTGCAATACCAGGGCGGCAGGATCAAACTGGGTCATGAAGGCTGTGGTAGCATGAAGCGCGCCGGCAGACGATAGCCAAGATGCTCCGGCCAGACTTGGCACGGTATTCGCTAGGGTTGGCCTGTAGAGTCAGTTCATCCTTAGGCAGAAGTGTTGTGACCGTGACGTCCGAAACCCGCAAGATCCTGCTCGACCTTTCGATCGACGATGCCCCGCGCCGATCCGGTGGCCGGCCCACCCTGGCCGACGATCTGCGGCGCCGGTTGGCCGATGCCATCATGGCGGGTGAATTGCCGCCCGGCAGCCGGCTGGATGAACATGACCTGGCCGAGCGCTACGGCATGTCGCGCACCCCGGTGCGCGAAGCCCTGCGCCAGCTTGCCGCCGTTGGCCTGGCGGAATACCGCCCGCATCGTGGCGTGATCGTGGCCTTTCCGGAACAGCAGCGTATCGCCGAGATGTTTGAGGTGATGTCGGAGCTGGAAGCGCTCTGCGCCCGGTTGGCGGCTTTGCGCATGGATGCTAGCGAGCGGCGCGACTTTGAAGCCTTGCATCGCCGTTCGCTGGAGCATGTGCGCGAAGCCCGCATCGAGGATTACGATGCCGCCAACCTGACCTTTCATTCGGCGCTGTATCGCGGCGCGCATAATCGCTTCCTGGAGGAAACCACCTTATCGGTGCGGCGCCGGGTGCAGCCGTTCCGCCGCAGCCAGTTCCAGGTGCTGGGCCGGCTCGGCAATTCCTTTGCCGAGCATGACCGTATCGTGGAAGCGGTGCTGCGCGGCGATGCACTGGCCGCCGAAACCTGCATGCGTGAACATGTCGGCAAGGTCAGCGTGGCTTCCGTCACGCTGATCGAAGGCCGCCGCCAGCAGCAGCCTGGCGAGGCCGAAGCCGGCTGAGTTATTTCAGGCTGGCGCGATAGGCGCGCCAGTCGCCAAAGCGAGAAATATCCTCGGCCTGGCGCGTTGCCTCGGCTTCGCAGAGGAAACCCTTCACCTGGCTGCCATCGGCAAGCTGCACACTGCCAATGCCGAGCGGCGCCGGAATGCCGGCGACAAAGGCGCCGAAGCCGGCGGTAGGCAGGTGCCAGATTTCGCCGGTTATGGCAACACCATCCTGGGCCACGCGCAGCACACCCGGACGCGGCGGGCCGCCGGCATCGATGCGATAGAGCCGGTAATCCGCTGTGGTTTGCACCTCTGCAACAAAGCGGCCGCCCAGCCCGACCAGTTCCGGGTTGAGCGGCTGGCCGCGCATATGGGCGCCAAACACTGCCACAGCGATTTCCGGCCAGGCCGGTGCGGTGGCCGTGGTGGATTTGGGCAACGGGTGGCCGGTGGCGCCGAGCGGCAGGCCGCCTGCGGCCTGAAAGGCCGCGCCGAAAGCGGCGAGGCGGGCTTCGTGGAAAGCCGGGGCGATCAGCGTCACGCCGCTGGGCAGGCCATCGGGCAGCATCGCATTGGGCACTGCCAACGCGCTGAGATCGAAGTAATTCACGAAGTTGGTATAATAGCCCAGATTGGCATTCAGCTTCAGCGGTTCGGCCAGGATTTCCGCCACGCGATAGATCGTGCCGCTGGTTGGCACCAGCAGGAAATCGGCTTCACTCCACACCATATCGGTTTGCAGCTTCAGGGCGCGCAGGCGCTGCTGCATGCGGTAAAGCTCCACCGCGCTGGCCTTGAGGCCGCTTTCCAGAATGCCGCGTGTCACCGGATGGATCGCTTCCGGCTGATCACGCAGGAAATCACCCAGGGCAGCGGTGCGTTCGGCAGCGCCGGGCGGCGAATACAGCATCGCCTGGGCCTCGGCATAAGGCGCATAATCAATGCGGATCGCCTCGCCGCCCATAGCCTCAAAGCGCGTGACGGCAGCAGCAAACAGCGCCGCCGCCGCCGCATCGCCAAAAAATTCCGGCCGGCTCGGCACGGCGAAGCGGAACCGCGCCGGGGCCGGCGGCACCATGGCGCGGAAGCCGGCCGGTGCCGGCCGGGCATAGGCATCCACATCATCCGGGCCGCGTGCCGCCTCAAGCGCGGTCATGGCATCGGCCACGGTCAGCGCGAAGATCGAGATACAATCCAGCGAGCGGCAGGCCGGCAGCATGCCGGTGGCGGCGATCAGGCCGATGGAAGGCTTCAGCCCGACAATATTGTTGAAGCCGGCCGGCACACGGCCTGAACCTGCCGTATCTGTGCCAAGCGAAAAGCTGACCAAGCCGGCACTGACCGCCACTGCCGAGCCGGAGGAGGAACCGCCCGGCACATACTCCTTGTTGAATGGATTCACCGCCACGCCATAAGGCGAGCGCACGCCCACCAGCCCGGTGGCGAATTGGTCCAGGTTGGTCTTGCCGATCAGGATCGCGCCGGCAGCTTCCAGTTTCTGCACCGCCGTGGCCGACACATTGGGGGTGAAGGCAAAGCCGGGGCAAGCCGCCGTGGTTGGCAGCCCGGCCACGTCGATATTGTCCTTCACCGCAAACGGAATGCCATACAGCGGTAGGCCGGCCGGGCCGCGCGCTTCCAGTTCGGCAGCACGGCTTTGCAACTCAGCCAGGCTTGGGCGTGCGAGCCATACCGCATCCTCACCGCGTGCCGTTATGGCCGCATCGATCAGCCCCACCAGGCTGGAGGGCGAGATTTCGCCTTGTGTATAGGCAGCCTGCAATGCGGCGATGGTAAGGCTGGGCAGGGTCATGACGGGCTCCGAAAGCTTGTTTCTGGAATGTTGTATGCAACTGTCGTACCGCGTCATAAATCCGTGATTGCCTTGAAATTATGCGATATTTTTTCCAGTACCTGCCGCCTGCTTGGTCATGTTGCCTGCTAAGTATGACTAAGAAATAATCACTATATAATTTTATCATTACGACCGGCCAGGCCGTTTTGTGACCTGGCCCGGGATGATTCTCCCAAGCATATCAGTCACGTGCATACAATCCGTGGCGGCGGCAGCACTCATGGCACGTAGGTTGCAGTGCAGCAACTATCGACACGAATTGGAGACAGCCATGCGCCGCCGTGCTTTCCTCGTTGCCACTTCAATGCTCACCGCCGCAGGCCTGCTGCTTGGCGCCGCCGGTGCCGCCCAGGCCCAGGGCCGCAAGGATACCTTGCTGGTGCTGGTGGAGAATGGCCCCAACAGCATGGATATCCATGGTGTCGGCACCAGCTTCCGCTCCTATGTGGCGGCCTGGAACATGTATGACCGCCTGGTCAGCTTCGGCATCAAGACGCTGCCCGATGGCACGCAGATGTATGATTACAGCAAGATCGTGCCGGAACTGGCCGAAAGCTACAGCGTGGCGCCGGATGGCAAGTCCTTCACCTTCAAAATCCGCCGCGATGCCAAATTCCACGATGGCGCGCCGGTGACGGCGCATGACGCAAAATGGTCCTATGACCGTGCCGTCAGTGTGGGCGGCTTCCCCACTTTCCAGATGGCGGCCGGCAGCCTGACCAAGCCGGAGCAGTTTGTGGTGGTGGATGACTACACCTTCCGCGTTGACCTGCCGAAGCGCGACAAGCTGGCTTTGCCCGATATGGCCGTGGTGGTGCCCGCGATCTACAATTCCAAGCTGGCCAAGCAGCATGCCACGGAAAAAGACCCGTGGGCGATGGAATGGATGAAGACCAACGATGCCGGCAGTGGCGCCTACAAGCTGGAAAAATGGGTGCCGGGCCAGGAAACCGTGCTGGTGCGTTATGATGACTGGAAGAGCGGCCCGAAGCCGAAAATCCAGCGCGTGATCCTGCGTGAAGTGCCGCAGGCCGGCAACCGCCGCGCCCTGATGGAACGCGGCGATGCCGATATCTCGGTGGATATGCCGCAGAAGGATTCGGCGGAATTGCTGGCGCTGGGCGATGCCGCAAAATATCGCGTCGTTGGCGTGCCGGTGGAAAACTCGCTGAAATATGTCGGCATGGTTTCGACCATGAAGCCGTTTGATAACCCGAAGGTGCGCCAGGCCATCGCCTATGCCACGCCGTTTGAGCAGATTTACAAGACCGCGATTTATGGCCGTGGCATCCCGATGTCGGCCGGGCCGGCCGATGCGCCCAAGGATGCCGTCTGGCCGCAGCCCTTCCCCTACAAGACCGATCTGGCCAAGGCGAAGCAGTTGCTGACCGAAGCCGGCTATCCGGATGGCTTTGAAACCACCATCTCGATTGACCTGGGTGATGCCACCGCCTCCGAGCCGGAAGCCGTGCTGTTGCAGCAATCGCTGGCGCAGATCGGCATCAAGACCACGATCGAGAAGATTCCGGGCGCTAATTTCCGCAATGCGATGTTGCAGAAGAACCGCCCGCTGCATATCGCCAGCTTCGGCGGCTGGCTGAACTTTCCGGATTACTTCTTCTTCTGGGGTTATCACGGCCAGAATGCAGTGTTCAACACCATGTCGTACAAGAACCCGGCGATGGACGCATTGATCGATGCCTCGCGCTATGAGGAAGACCCGGCGAAATATGCCGAACAGGTCAAGGGCTTCATCAAGCTTGCCATCGACGAAGTGCCGCGTGTGCCGATGTATCAGCAGATTCTCGATGTTGGCATGCAGAAGAACATCAAGGGCTATACCTACTGGTTCCATCGCCAGCTTGATTTCCGCCAGCTCGAAAAGCTCTGAGCCACAGGAGGGCGCGGCATGCTGCGGCTGATCGGCCAACGATTGGTGAGTGCGATACCCAGCATCCTCGGGGTGCTGGTGGTCACCTTCCTGCTCACCCGCGCCCTGCCCGGCGACCCGGCGGTGTATTTCGCCGGGCCGGCCGCCAGCCAGGAAGCCATTGAACAAATCCGCAAGTCGCTCGGGCTGGACAAAACCCTGCCCGAGCAATTCCTGGTTTATGTCACCGATCTGATGCGCGGCAATCTGGGCAATTCCATCGCCACCGGCCGCCCGGTGCTGGAAGAGGTCACCACCCGGCTGCCGGCTTCGCTTGAATTGACCCTGCTGGGCCTGATCGTCTCGGTGGTCATCGCCGTGCCGCTCGGCATTGCGGCGGCAAACCGGCCGGGTTCGTGGATTGATCATAGCTGCCGCATCGTCACCACGGCGGGGGTCAGCCTGCCGGCATTTTTCAGCGGCTTGCTGCTGATCTACGTGTTGTATTTCCAGCTTGGCTGGGCGCCGGCGCCGCTCGGCCGGCTGGATATCTATTCCTCGGCGCCACCCAATGTCACCGGGCTGTATCTGATCGATAGCCTGCTGGCGCGCGATTTTGAAACCTTCATCTCGGCGCTCAAGCAACTGGTGCTGCCGGCTTTCACGCTGGCCTTCTTCACCCTGGCGCCGCTGGCGCGCATGACCCGTGCTTCGATGCTGGAGGTGCTGAACAGCGAATTTATCCGCACCGCGCGGGCCAGCGGCCTAAGCCCGGCCAAGGTGGTGTATGCCTATGCCTTCCGCAACGCCATGCTGCCGGTGATCACCACGCTGGGCATGGTGTTCTCCTTCCTGCTTGGCGCCAATGTGCTGGTGGAGAAAGTATTCTCCTGGCCCGGCATCGGCACGTTCGCCATTGAAGCCTTGATCGCTTCGGATTACGCGCCGATCCAGGGTTTTGTGCTCACCATGGCGCTGCTTTATGTGGCGCTCAACCTGATGATCGACATCCTCTATATCGTGATCGATCCGCGCGTCGGGTTTGAATCATGAATGCCACGCTCAAACATATCCGCTATGTGCTGACCGAAAACCCGGTCACACTATTCGCCTTCAGCCTGTTTGCGCTGCTGCTGTTTGCCGGCATCTTCGGCCCCTGGCTGGCGCCATATGATCCGCTATTCACCGATTCTGGCCGCGCGCTCAAACCACCTTCGGCGCAGCATTGGTTTGGCACCGATGCCCTGGGGCGGGATATTTTCAGCCGGGTGCTGGTGGCCACCCGGCTTGATCTGACCATCGCCTTCGCCGCCGTGATCCTCACCTTTGGCCTTGGCGCCGTGGCCGGCATCGCGGCGGGTTATTTCGGCGGCTGGACGGACCGCATCGTTGGCCGCGTCTCCGATACCATTATGGCATTTCCGCTCTTTGTGCTGGCGATGGGCATCGTGGCGGCTTTGGGCAACACGGTGAGCAATATCGTCATCGCCACCGCGATCATCAACATGCCGCTTTATGCCCGCGTGGCCCGCGCCGAGGCCAATGTGCGGCGTAATGCCGGCTTCATCGAGGCGGCTCGGCTTTCCGGCAATTCGGAAGGGCGGATATTGTTCATGCATATCCTGCCCAACATCCTGCCGATCCTGATGGTGCAATGCTCACTCACCATGGGCTATGCCATTCTGAATGCCGCCGGCCTCAGCTTCATCGGCCTAGGGATTGCACCGCCCACGCCGGAATGGGGCATCCTGGTGGCCGATGGCGCGCAATACATCATCTCCGGCGAATGGTGGGTGGCGATGTTCCCCGGCCTGGCGCTGATGCTGGCCGTGTTCTGCTTCAACCTGCTGGGTGATGGCCTGCGCGACATGGTGGACCCCCGGAGGCGCACATGAGTGCGCCGACCCGAGATAAAACGAGGCGCACATGAGCAGTGTCCCACTTCTTGCGGTCTCCGATCTCAGCGTCGAATTCCGCACCCGCTCGGGTATCGTCAAGGCGCTCGACCGGGTGGATTTTGATATCCACAAGGGCGAGGTGGTGGCGATTGTTGGTGAGAGCGGCTCCGGCAAGTCGGTCACGGCCTATACCGTGATGGGTATTCTGGATGCCGCCGGCAAGGTCACATCCGGCCAGGCGGTGTTTGGCGGCATCGAACTGCTGGATGCGCCCGAACATGTGCTGCGCGAATTGCGCGGCCGTGAAATGTCAATGATCTTTCAGAATCCGCGTGTGGCGCTCAATCCAATCCGCCGCGTCGGCCAGCAGATTGCCGATGTACTGATCGAGCATGGTGGCATCACCCGTGCCGAGGCGCCGAAACGCGCCATCGAGATGTTGCAGAAGGTGCGTATCCCCGATCCGGAGCGCCGCGCCAAAGCCTATCCGTTTGAGCTTTCCGGCGGCATGTGCCAGCGTATCATGATCGCCATCGCGCTGGCCTGCGCCCCCAAGCTGCTGATCGCTGACGAGCCGACCACTGGCCTGGATGTCACCACCCAGGCGGTGATCATGGATTTGGTGACCGAGCTGGGCCGCGCCCAGGGCATGGCCACGGTGTTGATCACCCATGATCTGGGCATGGCGGCGGAATATTGTGATCGTATCGTGGTGATGCATGCCGGCCATGTGGTGGAAAGTGCGCCCACCGCCGAGCTATTCCGCAACCCGCGCCATCCCTACACCGCCAAGCTGATTGCTGCCACGCCGAAGCCAACCGCCAGCCTGGCCGGGCTGGCCTCGATCCCGGGTTCGCTGCCCGATCTGCGCGCGGCGGAAATTCCGCCCTGCCGCTATTCGTTACGCTGCGAACGCCTGCTGCCCACATGCAGCCGGCCATTGCCCAAATTGCAACGCGAGGAGGGCGGGCTGGTCGCCTGCTGGAATCCGCTATGACCAACAGCACCGCCCCTCTGCTCGATATTGCCGCGCTCTACAAATTGTTTCCGCTTGGCCACAAGCCCAGCTTGTTTGCCCGCGCACGCGGCGCCGCCAAGCCGGTGCCGCATCTGCATGCGGTGGATAACGTGAATTTCCAGATCATGCGTGGTGAAACCATGGGTCTGGTGGGCGAAAGCGGCTGCGGCAAATCCACCCTGGTGCGCCTGATCACCCGGCTGCTTGATCCCAGCGATGGCAGAATCCGGCTCAATGGTGAGGAAATTGGCCATATGCCGGCCAAGGGCTTTGGTTCCAGCCCGTATCGCCCACGTATCCAGATGGTGTTTCAGGATGCCACGGATAGCCTCAATCCGCGCTACACGGCGTTTGACGCCATCGCCGATCCGATCCACCGCCTGAAGCCGCTGCCGAAAGCCAAGCTCAAGGCGCGGGTGGAGGAACTGGCCGATCTCTGCGGCTTGCCACAGGCTTTGCTGAGCCGCTTCCCGCATCAGCTTTCCGGCGGCCAGAAGGCGCGCGTCGGCATTGCCCGCGCCATTGCGGTTGACCCGGAATTACTGATCCTGGATGAGCCAACGGCGGCGCTTGATGTGTCGGTGCAGGTGGTGATCCTGCAATTGCTGGAAAGCCTCAAGCAGCGGCTCGGCATGAGCTATCTGTTTGTCAGCCATGATCTCAACGTGGTGCGGCTGCTCTGCGACCGGGTGATGGTGATGTATCTCGGCAAGATCGTTGAGATCGGCCCGGCCGAGGCCGTGTTCCGCCAGCCCCGGCATCCCTATACCCAGGCTCTGCTCTCGGCGATTCCGCATTTTGAACCGGGCGTCGAATCAACCCGGGTGCGGCTCGGCGGCGAACCACGCAGCCCGGTTGATCCGTCGCCCAATGTCTGCCGCTTTTATGGCCGCTGCCCGAAGGGTGAGGCGGCCTGCGAGACGACAATGCCACAATTACGCCCGATGGCGCCGCAGCACCAGGCGGCTTGCCATCTGGCCCAGCCCGATCCTGATCTGTTGCGTGAGGTGGCCTGACATGTCTGAATTTGATGCCGAAACCTATATCGCCCAGGCTACGGCTTTGGCCGGGCTGAAGCTTGATCCGGCTTATCTGCCGGGCGTGATCGACAACCTGCAACGCTCGGCAGCGATTGCGCGGGTCTTCCTGGATTTCCCGCTGCCCGATGATGTTGAACCGGCATCCACCTTCACACCCTGAGCCGCCGAGCATGACAATCGATTTCACCAGCACAGCCGCCGAGATCGCCGTTGCCGTCACCGATGGCAAGCTCAAGGCCGCCGAAGTTACCGAGATGGCGCTGGGCCGCATTGTGGCCTGCAACCCCAATCTCAATGCCTTCACCAGCATCACCGCTGAACGTGCCCGCAGCCGCGCCGCAGCCATCGATGCCGCCGTGGCGCGCGGCGACAAGATCGGGCCCTTGGCCGGCGTGCCGTTTGCGGTCAAGAATCTGTTCGATATCGCCGGCCTGCCAACCCTGGCCGGCTCAAAAATCAACCGCGATCTGGCGCCGAGTGCCGCCGATGCCACGCTGATCCAGCGCCTGGAAGCGGCCGGCGCTGTGCTGCTTGGCGGCTTGAATATGGGCGAATATGCCTACGACTTCACCGGCGAGAATTGCCATTACGGCGCCTCGCGCAACCCGCACGATCCGGAACGCATGTCGGGCGGGTCGTCGGGCGGTTCCGGCACGGCGGTGGCGGCCGGCATGGTGCCGCTCAGCCTCGGCTCGGATACCAATGGCTCGATCCGGGTGCCGTCGTCGCTCTGCGGCCTGTTCGGTCTGAAGCCAACTTTTGGCCGCCTGTCTCGCCATGGCAGTTTTCCGTTTGTCGCCAGCCTGGACCATCTCGGCCCGATGGCGCGCTCGGTTACCGATCTGGTGTTGAGCTACGATGCCATGCAGGGGCCGGATGCCGGCGATCCGGCCTGTGCCCAGCGCCCGTTGGAACCAGTGGTGCCAAAGCTTGAAGGCGGCATTGACGGCCTGCGCATTGCCATTGCCGGTGGTTATTTCGCCAAGGGCGGCGAAGCTTATGCCCATGCCGCCGTGGCCGCCATCGCCAAGGCGCTTGGCACCAGCCGTGTGGTGGAAGTGCCGGAAGCCGGCCGTGGCCGTTCGGCGGCCTATGTCATCACCGCCACCGAAGGCGCCAATCTGCACCGCCAGCGCCTGCGCCAGCGGCCGCAGGATTTTGACCCCGATACGCGCGACCGTTTCATTGCCGGCAGCCTGTTGCCCGGTGATTGGTATGTGCAGGCGCAGCGTTTCCGGCGCTGGTATCACGCCCGGCTGCTGGAACTGTTCCAGGAGGTGGATATCCTGCTGGCGCCGGCCACGCCCTGTTCGGCGCCCCGGCTCGGGCAGAAGACGATGGTGCTGGATGGTGTTGAATTGCCGGTGCGGGCCAATCTCGGCCTGTTCACCCAGCCGATCTCGTTTGCCGGCCTGCCGGTGGTGGCGGTGCCTTATGCCGAGGCGGCGCCATTGCCGATCGGTGTGCAGGTGATCGCCGCGCCGTGGCGCGAGGAACTGGCCTTGCGGGTAGCGCGGCAGTTGGAGAAGATCGGCATCGTCAGTGCGAAGGTGGCAGCATGAGCCTGGAAATCAACATCCCCGAAATCGTGGCCGAAGTGACCGCCGCTTTCATGCGCTACGAAGCCGCGCTGGTGAGCAACGATGTGGCGGTGCTGGACGAGCTGTTCTGGCACAGCCCGCATACCCTGCGCTATGGCGTCACCGAGAATCTGAATGGCTATGATGCCATCGCCGCGTTTCGCTCGGCGCGGCCCTCGGCAGGGCTGGCGCGCAGCATCTACAACACGGTGATCACCACCTATGGCCGTGATTTCGGCACCGCCAATACCGAATTCCAGCGCGAAAACAGCCCGCGCAGCGGCCGCCAGAGCCATACCTGGATGCGCACAGCGGATGGCTGGCGCATCGTGGCGGCGCATGTCAGCCTGCTGGAAGCCGCCAAACCATAATCATCTTGTTATTTTTTGCCGCCCTGTTGGGCAGGCGATTGCCGCGAATGCGGGCAGAAACGCGTCGGATGATAGCCATCCCGGCGCGTTTTGCTGTTTACAGCGCCAATACTGAAGTGAATGCGTTTTGGCACGCCGATTGCACACAGTTTAGGGACTGATTGCACACTGTATGCAAAATGGCCTTGGGCCAGGCTGTCGGGTGCGGTCGGAAAGCTTTCAGACTTCCCAGGCAGACAAATCGCAAAAGAGGCAGCCAGATGACTCGCAAGACGCCGATCAACCGACGCTCGCTCGTGAAAGCCGGCCTTGCCGGCGCCGCCGTCGGCGCATTCGCCAGGCCGAATATCGTCACCGCCCAGGCCAAGACCTTCCAGTGGAAGATGACCAATGCCTATGGTCCGGGCTCGCCCTTCTATGTGGCCGGCCCCGGCAGCCCGACTGATTTCTGCGACATGGTGAAGAAGCTGTCGGCCGGCCGGCTCACCATCCAGCATTTTGCCGCCGGTGAATTGATTCCGGCGCTGGAAGGTTTTGACGCGGTGTCAAAAGGCGTGGTGGAGATGAATGCCGCCAACAGCTATTTCTGGGCCGGCAAGTCGGCTGCCGCACAGTATTTCACCACGGTGCCGTTTGGCCTGAATTTTCAGGGCATGACCGCGTGGCTTTATCATGGTGGCGGCCAGAAGCTGTGGGAAGACCTCTACAAGCCGTTTGACCTGGTGCCGATGGCGATGGGCAATACCGGCGTGCAGATGACCGGCTGGTATCGCAAGCCGATCAACAGCGTGGAAGATTACAAGGGCCTCAAGATGCGTATCCCCGGCCTGGCCGGCAAGGTTTATGCGGCACTCGGCGTGGATGTGAAGCTGCTGCCCGGCGGTGAAATTTTCCCGGCGCTGGAGCGCGGCGTGATCGATGCGGCGGAATTTGTCGGCCCCTATCAGGATCGTCGCCTTGGTTTGCAGAAGGCGGCGAAATACTACTACACCACCGGCTGGCATGAGCCGAGCAACGTCACCGAGCTGATCGTCAATGCCAAGGCCTGGGCCTCGCTGCCCGATGATCTGAAGGAGATCGTCAAGGCCGCCGCTGCCGCCTGCAACACCATCAGCCATACCTGGTGCGAAGCGACCAATGCCGAAGCATTGGATGATCTGATAACCAATCAAGGCGTGATCGCTCAGCCGTTGCCACCGGCCATTGTGGCCAAGCTGCGTGATGTCACCGTGCAGGTGTTGAGCGAGGGCGCGGCCAAGGATGCGGCGGTTAAGAAGGTGCATGACAGCTTCATGGCCTTCAAGGCCAAGCATGACAAATGGGCCGGCATTTCGGAATCGGTCTATCAGAGCCAGATTCGCGGTGCGATGGGCGCGTGAACAGCAGCATCGGGCGGTTGCACCGCTGGGCCGGGAGCCTCGACCATGTGGTCGAGGTTGCCGGCCGCCTCGCTTCCTGGACCGGCTTTGCGCTGGTGCTGGTGATGGCCTTCAACGTGTTGCTGCGCTATGGCTTCCATACCGGCTCGGTGGCAATGCAGGAACTGGAATGGCATCTGATGGCGCCGGTTTCGCTGCTCTGCATGGCCTATGCGATCAAGCATGAAGGCCATGTGCGGGTGGATATTCTCTATGGCCGCTTTTCGCCACGCTGGCAGCGCATTATCGAATTCATCTCCTGCCTCTGCGCCGTGGCGCTCTGCGTCATCGTGATCAAGCTGAGCTATGGCTATGTCGAGCAATCCTATCGCATCGGCGAAGGCTCGCCCGATCCCGGCGGGCTGCCCTATCGCTTCATCCTGAAAGCCATGATCCCGGCCGGCTTCACGCTGTTGCTGCTGCAAAGCCTGGCGGCCACGTTGCGGGCGCTGATTGCCCTGCTCGGCGGCGAACCACCGGCTGCGAAGCCGGAACACGAGTTGGAACATGCCGCTTAATGAAATCCTGGCGATAGCCTGTATCGTTTCCTTCTTCCTGCTGCTTGCCGTTGGCGTGCCGGTAGCGCTCACCCTGGCAATCAGCGGCTTTGTCTTTGGCTGGCTCGGTTTCGGCTCGCTGCTGTTCAACCTGCTGCCGGCGCGAATCTTTGGCGTCACCGCCAATTACACGCTGATCGCCATCCCGCTTTTTGTCTTCATGGGCATGATGCTGGAGAAGTCAAAAATCGCCAACGACCTGATGGAAGTGATCGGGCATCTTGCGGGCGGTGTACGCGGCGGCATGGGCATCGGCATTGTGCTGGTGGGCGTGCTGATGGGCGCCACCACCGGCATTGTCGGCGCCACCATTGTCACGCTGGGGCTGCTCACCCTGCCCACCTTGCTCAAGCGCGGCTACAACAAATCCATCGCCTGCGGCACCATCTGCGCTTCCGGCACGCTGGGCCAGATCATTCCGCCCAGCACCATTCTGATCCTGCTGGCGGATATTCTCGGCCAGTCCGTCGGCACCCTGTTTGCCGCTGCCTTGCTGCCCGGCATGCTGCTGGCTGCGATTTTCTGCCTCTACTTGCTGGTGATCGGCATGGTGAAGCCGGAAATGGTGCCGCCCATCCCGGCAGATGAGCGCTTCGCCATGAGCCGCAAGGAGTTGTTGGAGAAAACCCTCAAGGTTGGCTTGCCGCCGATTGCCCTGGTGCTGATGGTGCTGGGTTCAATCATCGGCGGCGTGGCGGCGCCCACCGAGGCGGCGTCGATGGGCGCGCTCGGCTCGATCCTGGTGGCGGCGCTTTCCGGCCGGCTGAACTGGAGCATGCTGAAGGAAACCGTCTACGCCACCGGGCGCATCACCGCCTCGATGATGTTCATCCTGATCTGCGCCCAGGTTTTTGCCCTGGCCTTCCGTGGCCTGCAAGGCGAACAACTGGTGCATGATTTCTTCAAGATTGTACCCGGCGGCACCGAAGGTGTGCTGTGGTTCATGATGATCCTGATCTTCATCCTTGGCTTTTTCATCGAGTGGATCGAGATCAGCTATATCGTGGTGCCGCTGTTCCTGCCGATTTTGCAGGCAGCGGGCGTGGATATGGTGTGGGTTGCCGCGCTGATCGCGCTCAACCTGCAAACCTCGTTCCTGACCCCACCGTTCGGCTGGGCGTTGTTCTACTTGCGCGGTGTGGCGCCGCCAGAGGTGACAACGCTTGACATCTACAAGGGTGTGGTCCCATTCATCGGGCTACAATTCTTCACCGTGGTGATCGTTTTCTACACCCCGTCCATCGCCACCTGGCTGCCCAAGGCCATCGGCTGGTAAGACTGGGCGGCCGGACGAAGCCA
>DLGP01000094.1:28104-28278 GCA_002482765.1 Alphaproteobacteria bacterium UBA7691 | reverse complement strand
CGAGGTCTTGAGGTTCAGTCATGTTGCATACCCCGCGTTCCCGCCGAGGCATGGTAACAGCGCCGCATCATCTGGCGTCGCAGGCCGGCTTGGCTGTGTTGCGTGAAGGCGGCAATGCCATCGAGGCCACAGTGGCGATGGCGGCGGCTTTGGCCGTGGTCTATCCGCATATGA
>DLGP01000094.1:9694-28087 GCA_002482765.1 Alphaproteobacteria bacterium UBA7691 | reverse complement strand
CATCGGCGGCGACGGTTTCTGGCTGGTGGCACAGCCGGGGCAAGCGCCAGAGGCGGTGGAAGGTTGCGGTGCCGCCGTGGCTGCGGCCAGCCCGGCGCTTTACAAGGCGCAGGGCCTGGCCAGCATTCCATGGCGCGGGCCGCTGGCCGCCAACACGGTGGCCGGCACAATCTCAGGCTGGGGCGAGGTTTTGCGGATCGCTGCCGATTGGGGCGGCCGCCTGCCGCTGGCGCGATTGGTGGAAGAAGCCGCCTGGCATGCCGAGCATGGTTTTGCCGTCACGCTCAGCCAGGCCGAACTGACCGAGGCGAAATGGCCGGAACTGAAAGATGCCCCCGGCTTCAAGGAGGTGTTCCTGATCGATGGCCGCTTGCCGCGCGAAGGTCAGATCATGAAGCTGCCGGCGCTGGGTGCAGCCCTGCGCCGCATCGGCCAGGCCGGCACGGAAGATTTTTATCGCGGCGAGCTGGCGCGCAGTATGGCCGCCGATCATGCCCGTTTCGGCACGCCGCTGACAGCCGGCGATCTGGCCGCGCATCAGGCGCGGCGCCCAGCCGCCCTCTCGGTCGAACTGGGTGAAGCCACGCTCTACAATTTTGCCCCGCCGACCCAGGGTTTCGCCTCGCTGATGATTCTGGGCCTGTTTGACCGCCTAGGGGTGCGCGAGGCCGAGGGCTTTGAGCATATCCATGGCCTGGTGGAAGCCACCAAACAGGCTTTTCTGGTGCGTGATCGTATCCTGGGCGATCCCGATAGCATGACGGAGCAGCCGCAGCGGTATCTGGAGCCGGCGGCTTTGGATGCCCTGGTGCAGCGGATCAACCGCGAGCAGGCTTTGCCCTGGCCCTATCCGGCCAATCCGGGCGACACGGTATGGATGGGCGCGATTGATGGCGAAGGCCGCCAGGCCAGCTTCATCCAGAGCATCTATTTTGAATTCGGCTCCGGCTGTGTGCTGCCGGAAAGCGGCATCGTGTGGCAGAACAGGGGTTCCAGCTTCCTGCTGGATGGCCAGGGGCCGCGCCTGCTGGCGCCGGGCCGGCGCCCGTTCCACACCCTCAATCCGGCGCTGGCGCGCTTCAAGGATGGCCGCGACATGGTGTATGGCACCATGGGCGGCGAGGGCCAGCCACAAACCCAGTCGGCTTTGTTCAGCCGCTATGGCCTGTTTGGTCAGCCCTTGCAGCAGGCGGTGACGGCGCCGCGCTGGCTTTTGGGCAAAACCTGGGGTGAAAACAGCATCACGCTGAAACTGGAAGGTCGTTTCGATCCCGATCTGGTGGCGCGTCTGCGCCGCGCCGGCCATGATATCGAATTGCTGGCGGATTTCACCGCCACGATGGGCCATGCCGGCGCCATTGTGCGGCATCCCGATGGCAGCCTGGAAGGCGCCACCGATCCGCGCAGCGACGGAGCCGTTGCCGGCTTCTGAAGGCCGGGCTACTCTCCGCGCCATGACGCGCAGCATCGCCGAAATCGCCGCCCTTTCGCCCGTAATCCCGGTTGTGGTGGTGGAGGCGGTGCAGGATGCCGTGCCATTGGCCGAAGCCTTGCTGGCAGGCGGCATCGGCATCATCGAGATCACCCTGCGCACGCCACAGGCGCTGGAAGCCGCCGCCCGGGTGGCAAAAGCCGTGCCGGGCATTGCACTGGGCATCGGCTCGGTGCTGGATCACCGCCAGCTTGCCGCCGCCCGCGATGCCGGGGCGCAGTTTATCGTCACGCCCGGCACGCCGCCGAAGCTGGCCGAAGCCTTGGCCAGATCCGGTCTGCCGGCCTTGCCCGGTAGCGCCAGTTTGAGCGAGATGCTGGCCTTGCGCGATCTTGGCTTCGATCATCTGAAATTCTTCCCGGCCGAGCCTGCTGGCGGTGCCGCTTATCTCAAGGCAGTGAGCGGCCCAGTGCCGGAACTGCGCTTCTGCCCCACCGGCGGCATCGATGCGGAAAAGGCCAAGGCCTATCTGGCCTTGGCCAATGTGCCCTGTGTCGGTGGCTCCTGGCTGGCGCCCGATGCACTGGTGCGCGCCCGCGATTGGGCCGGCATCACCGCGCGCGCCCAGGCCACGCTGGCCGCTTTGCGGCCATGATTTTCATTCAGTAACCGCCCCAAAAAAGGACCAAGGGAAACGCCATGAAGCTGTATTACTCGCCGACTTCGCCCTATGTGCGCAAAGTCTCGATTGTTGCCATTGAAACCGGCCTGGCCGACAAGATCGAACGGATCAACAAGACCGTGTCGCCGGTGGCGCGTGATGAATTGGTGGCGGCCAGCAATCCGCTGGCCAAGGTGCCGACCCTGCTGACCGATGACGGCATGGCGCTGTATGACAGCCGGGTGATCTGCGAATATCTTGATGCGCTGGGCGGCGGCAAGCTGTTTCCCGCCAGCGGCGCGGCGCGCTGGACCGCCTTGACCCGCCAGGCGCTGGGCGATGGTCTGCTGGATGCCGCCTTGCTGGTGCGTTACGAGGGCTTCCTGCGCCCCGAGCCGGTGCGCTGGGCCGATTGGTCGCAGGGCCAGATGAAGAAGGTGATCGGCAGCCTGGAAGAGATCGAACGCCAGGCGGCGTCATTCGGCGATGGCATCGATATCGGCCTGATCAGCATCGCCTGCGCGCTGGGTTATCTGGATTTCCGCTATGCCGATATGAAATGGCAGGATAGCTACAAGACTGCCGCTGCCTGGGCCGCCAAGTTCAACGAGCGGGCTGCGCTGAAAAGCACCTTGCCGGTCGGCTGACATACAGCCGCGCCGATCATCATGACAGGATTACCGTTTCTGGTTTTCGCCATCATGGTCGGCGCGGTGTATTTTCTGCCCGCGCTGATCGCCTGGCGCCGGCGCGCGCCACGCGCCGGCCTGATCCTGATTGCCAATGCGGCGCTGGGCTGGACCATCCTGGGCTGGATCGTGCTTTTACTGCTCGCGCTCAGGCCGAAGCCGGCACCAGTGTAACGCCGCCGCTGCCGAAGCCGATCCAGGCATCGGCGCCAATCGCCAGCGGCCGGCCGACCTGGCGATCCACAATGAATATCTCGCCCTGCGGCGTCGCCACCGTGTATTCCATATGGGTGCCGAGATAGGCCGCCTTGCGGATCGTGCCAAACAGGGCCGGGCCGGCCGGCGCGGTTTCGCTCAGGATCAGGGCCTCGGGCCGTGCGGCGATTTTTGCTGTGCCCGCGCCCAGGCCGCGGCGCGGCAATTCCAGCACCACATCGCCCAGGCGTGCTTGCGCCCGCTCGGCATCCAGCGGCACCACCTCCACTTCGAGCAGATTGGCATCGCCGATGAAATCGGCCACGAACAGATCAACCGGGCGTTCATACAGGTCGCGCGGGCTGCCTTCCTGGGCGATGCGCGCATTCGACATCACGATGATGCGGTCAGAAACCGCCAATGCTTCCTGCTGGTCATGCGTGACATAAACCACGGTAAGCTTGAGGCTCTGTTGCAGGTCGCGGATATCCTCGCGCACCCGGCGGCGCAGCTTGGCATCCAGATTCGATAAGGGTTCGTCAAACAGCAGCAGGGTGGGTTCCAGCACCAGGGCGCGGGCCACCGCCACGCGCTGCTGCTGGCCACCGGAAAGCTCGGATGGCAGCCGCTGCTCCAGCCCGGCCAGGCCCATCAGACGAAGTTTCTCTTGCGCCATCGCCTCGGCCTGGGCTTTCGGCAGGCCGCTGACCAGCGGGCCATAGGCGGCATTTTCCAGCACGCTCATATGCGGAAACAGGGCATAGGATTGAAACACCATGCTGACGCCGCGCTCGGCCGCCGAAAGCCGCGTCACATCCTTGCCGCCGATCAGGATTTGTCCGGCAGAAGCCATTTCCAGCCCGGCCACCAGGCGCAACGTGGTGGTCTTGCCGCAGCCTGAAGGCCCCAGCAATGTCACCAGGCTGCCGGCCGCCACGCTGAACGATACACCAGCCACGGCGGTGAAGTCGCCGTAGCGCTTCACCACCTGACGGAATTCGACGGAGGCTGGTGTGGTCTGGCTCATTTCGGCTGCGATGCCACGTCCTTCTCCCAGCGCGCGATCAGGCGTTTGCGCTCGGCGGAACTGCCGTATTTGGCAAAATCGTAGTTGATCAGCTTCATCTGCTCAAGGCGTGGTGCCTTGGGCGGGGTCGGGGTTGCCGGGTTGCTCGGCACCTGATAGGACTTGCCCTGCACCGCCAGGGCCTGGGCTTCCGGCGTGAGCGCAAATTCATACCATTTTTTGGCATTTTCCAGATTGCGGCCGCCCTTGATGAGCGACATCGAGCCGATCTCGTAGCCGGTGCCTTCGCAGGGCGCTTGCACCGCCACCGGAAAACCTTCCACCGCCTCGGCCACGGCATCATGCATGAACATCACACCGATCATGGTTTCGCCGCGCGCCGTGTTGCGCGCCGGCGCCGGGCCGGAGCGGGTATATTGATTCACCTGGCCGTGCAGTGCCTTGAGATATGAAAAAGCCGGTTCCTCGCCCATCACCTGCACCAGCGTGGCGATGGCGGTGTAGGCGGTGCCGGATGAAGCCGGATTGGAAATCTGCACTTCGTCCTTGTAGGCCGGCTTGAGCAGATCGGCCCAGCAGGCCGGCGCCGCCACTTTTTTCTTGGCCAGCAATTCGGTGTTATAGGCAAAGCCAAGCGCGCCGGCATAGATGCCCACAGTGCGATAATTGGATTGCTTGGCCTGATTCTGCGCCCAAACATGCAGCTTTTCCAGATTGGGCGAACGATACATTTCGCTCAAGCCTTCTTCGGCCATCTGCAAATGCGGATCGCCGGTGCCGCCCCACCAGATATCGCCCTTCGGGTTGCTGGCCTCGGCGCGGATCTGCGCCAGGGTCTCGCCCGAGCCTTTCTGCGTCATGGTCACCTTGATGCCGCTCTGGCGCTCGAAGGCATTGGCCATCAACTGGCACCAATCCATCAGCGCGCTGCAATAGACGGTGACCTGGGCCTGCGCCGGGCTGGCGGTTAGCAAGGCGGTGCTGCCCAGCAGGGCGGCGGCGAGCAGGGTGTTACGCATGGTTTCCTCCAGAACTTTTTTGATTTTTCATTTCGGCAGCGCCGCCACTTCCTTGTCCCAACGCTCCAGCAGCCGCTTGCGCTCGGCGGTCGAGCCGTATTTCACGAAGTCGTAATCGATCAGTTTCACCTCTTCCAGCTTCGGTGTGTTGGGCGGGATCGGCGCCTCAACATGGCTTGGAATCTGAAAGCTCTTGGCCCGCGCGCCGGTGGCCTGGGCGGCGGGGGTGAGAGCATATTCATACCAGCGCCGCGCTGTTTCCGGATTCTTGGCGCCTTTGAGGATAGACATCGAGCCGATCTCGTAGCCCGTGCCTTCGCAGGGCGCCACTGAAGTGACCGGGGCGCCGAGTTGTGCCTCTGCCACGGCGGCAAACATCCAGGTGATGCCGAGCAGGCTTTCGCCGCGCACCACATTGGCCATCGGCGCCGCGCCCGAACGTGGATACTGGTTCATGTTGCCATGCAGCTTCTTCATATAGGCGAAGGCCGGTTCCTCGCCCATGATCTGCACCAGCGTGGCCAGCACAGTGTAGGAAGTGCCGGACGTGGCCGGATTCGACATCTGGATTTCGTCGCGATAGGCCGGGTTGAGCAGGTCAGCCCAGCATTTCGGCGCCGGCAGTTTGCGCTTGGCCAGCGATTCGGTGTTCCACACGATGCCCAGCGTGCCGGCATAGATGCCGACACTGCGCCAGCCCGACATTTCGGCGGCGCGCTGCGCCCAAGGATGCAGCTTGGCCAGGGTCGGACTCTTGTATTCCGCCAGCAGGCCCAGCTCGGCGGCTTGCAGATGCGAATCGCTCGGGCCGCCCCACCAGATATCGGCGCGCGGATTGTCGGCCTCGGCGCGAATCTGGGCAAAGGTCTCGCCGGTGCTCTTGGTGGTCACCATCGCCTTCACGCCGGTATCGCGCTCGAAGCTGGCGCGCATCAATTCGCACCATTCGCTGAGCAGGCTGCAATACACCGTCACCTGATTCTGCGCCTGTGCCTCGGGCGTCATCAGCAGGGCCAGGGCGGCGGCGAATAAACTGCGTTTCAGCATGATGTGCACTCCTGCATGTCAGCCAGCACCAAAGGGGGCGATCTGTTCCGGTGCCCGGCGGCCGAGCCGGCGTTCGCCCACCAGCCGCTGGATGCCGAGGATGGCGAGGATCATCACCAGGATCAACACGGAAGAATAGGCGATGGCGAGGCCCAATTCACCGGCTTCAACACGGCCAACGATATAGGCGGTGGACAGATTATATTGCGCCGTAACCAGGAAGATCACGGCGCTGACCGCCGTCATGGCGCGCACGAAGCTGTAGACCAGGGCTGCCACGATGGCCGGGCGCAAAAGTGGCAGCATGATGCGGCGTAATGTGCCGCTGGTGCCGGCGCCCAGGGTCAGCGAGGCTTCATCCAGGCTCTTGTCGATCTGGCTCAAACTGGCAATGCCGGCGCGCACGCCCACCGGCATGTTGCGGAACACAAAACACAGCACCAGGATCAGGCCGGTGCCGGTCAGTTCCAGCGGCGGCGTGTTGAATGCCATCACATAGGCCACGCCGATCACCGTGCCGGGAATGGCAAAGCTGAGCAGGGTGCCGAATTCAAAGGCGCGGCGGCCCTGGAAATCCTGCCGCGCCAGCAGATAGGCGGTGAGAATGCCGATGGCGGCGGTGAGCGGGGCGGCGCTGGCGGCCACCCCCAGCGTGACCCAGAAACTATCCCAGGCCGCGCCGGTGAATTGCAGGCCGCGGGCGCCCCATTCCAGGCTGAAACCGGCCAGGTAATGCGCCAGGGTGAAGCTGTGGTCGCGCCCCACGGCTTTGACAAAGCCGCCAAAGAGTATCGTGGCATAGATGATGGCGGTGAACAAAGCCCAGGGCAAAGCCAGGCAATAGGCGGTGATTGCCACGCGGCGCGGCAAAGCCAGGGCGATGCCGGCATCGCCTTTGCCGGTCATGGTGGTGTAGCTCTTGCGGCCCAGCCAGCGTTGTTGCGCCCAGAATATGCCAAGCGTGAAGGCCAGCAGCACAAAGGCCAGCGTGGCGGCGCGGCCCTGGTCATGCGCCGCGCCCACCACGGCGAAGAATATCTTGGTGGATAGCACATCAAAATTGCCGCCCAGCACCAGCGGATTGCCAAAATCCGCCAGGCTTTCCACAAAGCCGAGCAGGAAGGCATTGGCCACGCCGGGCCGCAGCAGCGGCCAGGTGATGGTGCGGAAGGTGGTCCAGCTATTGGCGCGCAGGGTCTGCGCCGCTTCCTCCAGCGAGGGCGCGATGCCTTGCACCACGCCGATCAGCACCAGGAAGGCGATGGGTGTGAAGGCCAGCAATTGCGCGATGAACACCCCGGTCAGGCCATAAATCCAGCGTGAGCGCGGAATGTCGAACCAGTCGGTCATCAGCGTGGTGACTGCACCGGAGCGGCCAAACAGCAGGATCAGCGCCAAGCCGATCACAAAAGGCGGCGTGATGATCGGCAGCAGGGTGAGGGCGCGCAGCAGGGGCTTATAGCGGAAGGCGCTGCGCACCGCGATCAGCGCGAATGCCAGGCCCAGAATGGTGGTGCCGGCGCCCACCAGCAAGGCCAGGAATAAGGTGTTCCAGGCCACGCCGCAGCGTTGTGGCCCGCTCAGGCAGGCCAGGCTCCAGATCGAGGTATCGGCCAGCCGCTGCCAGAAGGCACCCAGCGAAAGACTGCCATCGGCGGCTTTCAAGGCTTCCACCAGCACGATCAGCACCGGGAAAAAAACAAACAGCACAATCAGCGCCACGATGCCGCCAATGGCGGCGATCACAAAGGCATCGCCCCGGCACCAGCCACGCCGCGCCAGCCCCAGGCTGAGCAGCATCAGGCAACCCAGGCCATAAAGCGCCGCGCCGATGCCAAAGCCGGGCTGGCCGCCGGCACCCAGGCCGCCGAGCCAATGCAGCACCGGGCCTTTGTGATCGATAGCGAAACCTTGCGCAAATAGATAAGCCAGCCCGGTTATGCCGGCGGCGATCAGCCAAGGCGGGCGCTGCTGGCCGAACCAGGCGATAAGCGGCGGCAGCAGCAGCGGCCAGAGCCAGAGGCGGCCATGCTGCAAGGCCAGCAGCCAGGCCGGCGCCGAAGCCTGATCGGGATAGCCGGCAAGCCAGCGCCAATCACCCAGGCCACCAGCCGGCAGCGCATACCAGGGCAGCAGCAACAGGCCCAGCATGGTCAGCGCAATCCAGAAACGCGGCCCATATTGGTGTTGGCGAATAAACGAATGCAGCTTCATGCGTGTGGTTGTGGTGGCTCCCCTGTCACAGTGTCGGCTGCCATCTCGCCGCCGTCAATCCGGCACTTGCCATTTCGATCCATGCAGCCGAAAATCGCGGCAGGTAAGCGGGGGATGTGGGCGTGACGGCAAAGCACGGGCGGGCAGTGGAATGGCTATCCTTGGCTGTGGGGCTTGGCGCCCTGCTGCTGCTGGCGCTCGTCTCAGGTGCGGCCAAGGCACAGACCCTGCCGCAATATGCTGCCGATACCCATCTCGGGGTCGGCTCCTGCGCCGGCTCGACCTGCCATGGCGCGGTCACACCCTGGCGCAATTCCACCGTGCTGCAAAACGAATATGTCACCTGGCAGACCAAGGACCCGCATTCCAAGGCCTATGCCACGCTGCTGAATGCCCAATCGAAGCGCATTGCTGCCAATCTTGGGTTGCCCAACGCGCATGAAGCCAAGATCTGCCTGGATTGCCACGCCAATAACGTGGCGCCGAATCTGCGCTCCAAGACGTTCCAGATTTCCGATGGCGTCGGCTGCGAAAGCTGCCATGGCGGCTCGGTGCGCTGGCTGGGTGTGCATATCTCGGGCGCCGCCAGTCATGCGCAGAATGTGGCCGCCGGCATGTATCCCACCGAGGAACCGGTGGCGCGGGCCAAGCTCTGCCTGTCCTGCCATATGGGCACCAAGGATAAATTCGTCACGCACCGCATCATGGGCGCCGGCCATCCGCGCATGGCCTTTGAGCTGGATACCTTCACCGTCACCCAGCCGGCGCATTTCCGCATCGATGATGATTACCGCGCCCGTAAGAAGGTGGCCGATCCGGTGCAGACCTGGGCCATCGGCCAGGCAGTGATGGTGCAGATGGGGCTGGAGGCTTTGGCCGATCCCAATCGCAACAGCCAGGGCCTGTTCCCGGAACTGGTGCATTTTGATTGCCATTCCTGCCACCACCCGATGTCGAATCTGCGCTGGGAACCACGCGCTTCCACCGGGCTTGGCCCCGGGCTGGTGCGGCTCAACGATGCCAATATGATCATGCTGCGGCTGATCGCGACGCAGCTTGATCTGGCCTTGGGCGAACGCCTGCTGGAACAGTCGCGCGCGCTGCATGCGGCCAGCCAGCAAAGCCTGCCGGCGATGGTGGCCGCTGCCAATGCGATGCGCGCCACGGTTTCGCCGCTGATCGATCGTCTGGTGCAGCATCGGTTTGATGGCGCCGCCACGCAGAAGCTGCTGCGCGCCGTGCTGCGCGATGCCGCCACGCGCGAATACACCGATTATGCCGCTGCCGAACAAGCCACTATGGCGGTGGCGGCGATCCTGAATGCGCTCAAGCGTGGCGGCCAGATTGATGATGCCCGTTTCAAGCGCTACAACGAATTGCTGGATCGCGCCTATAAGGCGGTGGAGCATGACGAGATGTTCAAACCGGCGGATTTTATCGCCGCGCTGGATGCGCTCGATCAGGTGGTGCAGCGCTGATCGCGCTTATAATCCGTCCGGGTTGCCGGGGCGGATATCACCTTTGATCAGGGCATCGATGCCGGCGCCGTGGCCAGAGATCACCGGCGGATCAAGCCGCAGCCGCATGCAGAAGCGGTCACGCTTCAGCAAGGGCCAATCGGCAATCAGGCAAAGCTGGTTGTCTTCTGTGGTCCAGCGGCCATCGGCCACAGGATCATACTCACCCTTCGGCTCGTTCCAGCGTTTCAGCCGCAGGCTGCCATCGGGTTTCAGATAGGCGATGGCGATGGCGGCGCCCAGTGAACTGGCGCCGCGCCCGGGCTGCAACACCACCGGCTGTGGAAAACTGATATCGGCCTTGAAGGCGATGGTCTTGCCGGCCAGGGCTTGGTGAAAATTTTGTGCAAAAGCAGGCGCCGCCATGCACAGCGCCAGGATGGTCAGGCTCAGGGCGCCGCGCCGCTTCATGGCTTTTTCGCCGGCTGGAATTCGCCCGGCTGGGCATCGTCAGTCACGCTCCACAGCTTCTGGCGCCGGTCGAGATAAAGCTGACGCTGCTCCTGCATGTTCAGCGGCCGCGAGCCGATGCGGCCGAATACGGCAATCTGGCCGCCGGTTTCATCCACGCCGCGATCACGGTCGAGGCCCTTCGACAAACTGCGCAACGGCCAGCGGCTCGGTTTCCAGGCAATCAATTCCGGCTTCGGATCGGGGCTGAAGCCATAGAAAGCCGGTTGGCTATCAGGTGAGGTGAGTTGCACCACTTTGAGGCCATGGCGGCCATCCGCCACATAGGCAAACAGCGTGGCATTGGTGCTGCCCACGATCACATCCGAGGCATCCTTGATCTGGCCTTCGGCGGTGTAGCGCTGATACAGCTTCGGCTGTTCCGGCTTTTCGATATCCACGATCATCAGGCCATCGGCGCCGGCGGCGATATAGGCAAAGGTGCGCGCCAGATAAACCCGGCGGGCATCCTTGATCGCCATCTCGGCGCCTTCGACGCGGCGTGGCCGGCTCGGATCGGTCATGTCCACCACGCTCAGGCCGCCGTCATGGGTGACAAACAGGTAGCGGAATTGCAGCGCCGTGGCGCGCGCCCCGGCCAGCGGCAATTGTGCCAAGGTCTTCGGCTTGAGCGGATCGTTCATATCCAGCACCACGATGCCGCGTGGTGTGGTGATATAGAAATAATGACCTGCGATGGTGATGTGGCGGGCGCCATCCAGCACGCCGTTCTCATTCCAGGTCAAGGCGCGCTTGAGGAAATTGTTGCGCGGCTCGCCATCGGCCAGGGTATCCACATCCACCACGATCAGACCTTCCACCGCATCGGTGATGAAGGCGTAATGATAGATCGGATGGAAGGCCTGCTCCTGGTTGGCCTCATACATCAGCTTGCGTGTCGCTTCGTCCTTCATCTGGCGCTGCGGCGCAATCGGCTGGTTGGTGGGCAGCGCCATGCAGGTGGCGTTTTTGCTGGCCACATGGGTATCGTGGCCCAGCGGGCTGAAGGGCGCGGTGATGATGCGCTGCGAGATGCCCTTGTTGGCGATCGAAGCCACATCATAAACACGGAAACCCTTGCTGCCCTCGGCGGCAAACAGGTATTCGCCGCGTAATTGCAGGCAGCCGACATTGCCGCCGTCATGGCTGAATGTGCCAAGCTCCGGCGCCTCGGGCAGTTTGCGGCCGCGCTGCTGATGCTGCGCGAAATAATCCGGATAGGCATGTTTGTGCAGGAAGCTGCCGATCACCGCCTGCGGCTCGTCCCATTCCGTCACCTGCACCGCCTCAACACCGCCTTCGGCGCCGGCCCAGGCATTGAAGCCGACAAAGTTGACGAAGTTGGTGCCGTGCAGCAGTAGCTGCGCCATGATGGCGTTGTTGTCGTTGGCGGCCGAGACGTGGCAATCGGTGCAGGTTTTGGTCTCGGTGCGGCGTTCAGTATGTGGGTAATGCGGCGCGAAGGCCTGGCTGGAAAAGCCCGAAGCGGCAATCGGCGGCTGCTGGATATAGATACGCTCGCGGTTGATATTGGTAGACGAAAGGATCAGCGCCGAGGTTGAGCGGATCGGCGCAATGGTGTTGCCCTTGGTGCTCTGATGGCGGCCGAGCTGGAACATCTCGTCGCGTGCCACCTGCGGATTGTAGGTGGCGAAATTGCGCGTCTCGCCGCCTTCATAATGGTGGCGTTCGGTCTTGCGGTTGGCCTGGATTGGCAGATGGCAACCGGCGCAGGATGTGGTCCAGGATAGATGGCAGGTATAACATTCCATCTCGCTGTCATCATGCGCCAGCTTGCCCGGCGCCACGCCCGGGCCCCATTGCATCATGCTGCCGGCTGTGTCGGGTGCAATGCCGCCGGGCAGTTTGCCCATCAGCTTGGCGCGTGCCGCCTTCTCGTTGTAATGCGGATTGGCGGGATCGACGGTATCCTTCACCAGGCTGACTTCCCATTCCCGGTTCGGGTCCAGCGCGGCGCGCTGGATCAGCTTGCAATCGCGCTTTTCGGTGGCCGGCTTGTAGCATTCGGTGCCGCGCCATTCAAAGCGGCGGCGGCCATCCTGCAAGCGCAGCAGCGATAGATCCGTGCCGCCGGGCGGCGCTGCCGGGCCAGAAGTGCGCAGGCTGGGATGGCTGGCGCTGGTGCCATGGCAATCCTTGCAGCGGATTTCGATGGCATTCGCCACTTCGCCATAGATATAGCCGTTGCCGTGTGAATCCTGGGCAAAATGGCAATCCACGCATTGCATGCCGGCATCCACATGCACCGACGACATATGTACCGCCTTCTTGAATTTCTGCGGGTCTTCGTCATCGATCTTGCGGCCGGACGCATCCAGCAGATTGCCCTTGCGGTCACGCTTGAAGATGGCGCGGAAATTCCAGCCATGGCCGTGATAATCGGCGAATTGTGTATCCTTCAATTCCGGATTGAGTTCCCACACTTTCTTGAGGAAATCCACATCGCCCCATTTGCCGCGTATCGCCGCTTCCTCCGGGTTCCGCATCAGGATGGCGTGTTCTTCCTCCGGGCTGGGATATTTCTGCTTGGTGGGAAACATCTTCGGCGCATCCGGCTCGTAATCCCACATGGTGTAGCCCAGCATCGAATTGAGGAAGATGTTGGGCTGGTGCATGTGGCAGGTCATGCACTGGCTGGTCGGGATGGCGCGGGTGAATTGGTGCTTCAGCGGATGGCCGGAGCGATCCTTCGGGATTGTCGGGTCGCGGGTTTCGCTTTTGCCGTCATGGCCGGCGAAGGAATACGGCCCGGCATGGCGCGGGTCGCGGTCATTGGCATAAACCACATGGCAGCCGGCACAGCCGGAATGGCGATAATCGCCGGGCTGGTCGTTGGTGCCCATGAACCACATGAAGGGATCGTTCAGGCGGGTCTTGTGAATGTTGATCACCGGCACGGCAATACGCAGGCCGGTGCCGGGGCCACGATTGGATTGCCGGATATCCGGCCGGCCGGGTTCATCCAGGCGCTGGATCGCGCCCGGCCCGGCGGTGGCGATATTGGGCAGCGCAATTTCCGGGAATTGCGTCACGATATTGCGGCCGCCGCGCTCAAAAACGCGGAAGATGTCGCCCGGCGGAATCACTTCCCAGGCCGGCATCGGCACAAATTGCGGCAGCACGCCGCGCTGCTCGGTCATCTTCGGCGTCACGCTGCCCGGGCTTTTGATCAAAGCCGGCTGGCCATCGCGGGTATAGGCTTCGCCCATGATGTAATTCTTGAAGGGCAAAATGCCGTTATTATAAGCCGCGCCGCCCCATAGCATGGCGCCGGTGCTCATCAGGCTGCGTTCGGCGGCCTGGATGATCGGCAAATGGCATTCGCCGCAGGCTTCGCGCACCACCCGGTAATCCGATGGATTGACGAAGCGGATATAGTCCGGGCTTTCATGATTGAGCAGTGTATAGCTGCGTTCCGGGTTGCTGCTGCGCGGAAAATGCCAGGCACGCGGAAAACGCGGCAGCACATGCGCCTGGTCGCGCGTGGCGGCGTATTGCTCCAGCGCCTGCGGCGCGCGGATCGCGGCATTGCCGCCATGGCAATCGGTGCAGCCGATATTCACCGCCGCATTCTGGTGCATTGTCGCGGCATCGGTGCTGCTATGGCAAGTGAGGCAGCCTTCGCTCTTGCCGGCGGCGGCTTCCGGGGTCTGCTGGAACGGGGCCGGCGGCGCGGTGACATACTTGATGTCACGCGGGCTTTCGCCACCGGCGGCACGCACCTCGCCGGCCAGAAGCAGGGCCTGGCTGAGCAATAGGGCGGCGAAGGCGGTGGCGATGCGGCGCATGGTCAATAGGTCAGGATCATGTTGAACAATACCGAGTAGAAGCGTGACTTGTCGCTTTCAGGATCAACGGCAAACAATTCGCGGAAGCCCTCGCCGCCAAACAGCACGGCGCCGGAAGCGCGGAACACCACATTCTGGATGAAGGTGGGGCGATAGATCAGTGCCGCCGACAGATCCCAGCCGATTTCGTTGCTGCATAATTTGGGCTTGCTGCCCAAACCGGGCTGGGTGCCAAGCGGCAGCGCGGCGCAATCATTGCCCTGGTTGCGCAAGGTGGCCACCGAGGATGTGTCGGCAAAGCGCAGGTAATTGAGGTTGGTGCTGAGGCGCAGTTCCGGTGTGATATCGGCATCAACGCCACCGCCGATCAGGATCAGGCCGGGATTGATGAAATTCGACTGGCCCTGCTCCTTGGAGGAACGCAGGCTGTTGAGCAAGCCGTTGCGGCCCGAAAGCGCCACGCCGCCGCCGCCGATCAGCGGCACCGCCTGGCGCACCCAATAGCTGGTATCGGCGCCGGCAAATTGCGGATTTTCAAAGATGGCGTCAAAGCCCTGCTCGGTCTTGTCGTAGGGGTCCTTGTCGCCGGAAGCATAAAGCAGGCTGCCGCGCAGCCGCAGCCAGCTCAGGTCAATCGATGGTTCCACGGCGGCAAACCAGGCGCGGATATCGGCGCGTTCGTCGCGGGTTTGCGAGATGAACTGGCTGGCATCGTTATGGCCATAGGCATAATACAGCGAATGGGTCAGGTTGAAGCGGCCGAAATGCCCGTCGCCGCTATAGCCCAGATAGGTCACGTTATAGTTATGCGGCCGTTGCGCGCCGAATACCGCCGGGCGTTCCTGGAAGCCGTTGCGGTTGAAATAGGCGGCCTCGTCGCCTTCGCGGTTGCGGTTATGCAGGATGGCGAATTGCGACGTGTAGCCCACCACCGGCATGTCCTGGCGGAACAGCGTGGCGATGAATACATCATCCTTGCGCAAAGGCTCTCGGATATCGTTCAGGCCGCTATTGGTGTCTTTCTCCACACGGCGGAACCAGCCGAGATTATATTGCCAGAAATTGTTGTCGCGGGTGCCGAAGATGCGGGCGCCGAACTGGTTGTCCTGAAACACGAAGCCGCGGAAATCACTGGTGATCGGCTGGATGCCAACGCGCAATGAATCAAAATCGTAGCGGTCGGAAACATTACGCAGATGGTAATCCACGAAGGCTTCCTGGATACCTAGGAACGGGTCCTGCCGGGTGCTGCCCTGGGTCGGGTCGATGCGCAGGATGCGGTCTTCCTCAGCCTGCACCCGATTATAGTGCAGCACCGGGGTGAGGCGCAGTTCAAAATCCGGCGGCTTGAAGGCGGTGTCGCCCTTGATCAGCGAGAAGGATGGAATCAGTGTGGTGGCGAAAAGCTGCTGGTCCACCCGGCCAAAGGCATCCAGCCGTTTGTTGGCGTCGGCGCTGCCGGTCAGGCTGACCGGCTGCGGAAAGCTGCGTGGTTCATACACAGTGTCGGATATGACCGACAGGTTGAAGAAGTAATCCTTGGCAATCGGCCGGTCGGCCTTCAGCGTATTCTGGTTATAGGGGTCCCACCATTTTTCGTTGACGCCAATGGCCTCAATCAGGCGCCAGCGATCTGGCACCGGCAGGGTTTCGCGCGGCAGGGCGGGGGCCGGCGGCGGCACGGCGGCTGGATCAATCGGCGGCAATGCCTCGGCCGGCGGCTCAGCGCGGGCGCCGGGACGGCGGCGCGGCTCGTCCTGCGCCATCAGCACACCCTGGCCGGCTTCGCGGAATTCAAAAAAGTCTTCCTTGCCGGCGCGGGCTTCCTGGCTCGCCAGCAGGGCAAGCAGCAGCGGCAAAGCCGCACCGTATTTCAGCGTCCGCGACATGGCAATTGCACATGGGAATAGTTGAAGGGTTTCACCGGGCAGCTCACATAACGCGGCGCCACGCCACGGATCACCTGGCGTTCCAGGCGAATGCCATCGGGCGCATTGCCCAGGCCGTTGCTGGCACCATTGGCCAGACCCAGAAAGGCGATCATGTCATCCTGGTCGATGCCGTCGCCGGATACGCCGATGGCGCCCACCAGCACGCCGTTGCGATAGATCGGCACGCCGCCGGCAAATATCTGCATGCCATTGGCCAGCCGGGTCGGGCCGCCGGCACCGTTATTGGGCAGGGTCGGGCCACCACCGGCGCCGTTGACGCAGCCTTGCGCACCAATCAGCGAACCATCCAGCCGCGCCACGATGTCATTCTGGATCAGATCAAGCTGCAAGCCGACATTCAGCGGGCTCCAGCGCGTGAAGGGCAGGCTGTAGGGGCCGTTGCCATTGCTGGTGATGCCATCGGGATAAAACGGCCGCGTCAGATTGCCCAGGCCGCGCGCCGAATAGGCGGTGCCATCGGCCAGCGCATTGCCGCCAATGAAGGCACGGGCGGCTGCGGCATAATTCGGCACCGTGCCGCCGGCCGCATTCAGTTCGGCAAAGGCGGTGGTGCGTGAGAAAAAGGCAGCGCTGCGGGCTTTCTGCAAGCTGACATCGGTGCCGAATACGGGCGCATCGCGGGTGCGGGCCATGCCCAGGATGGCAGCTTCCACATCCACCACCGAAATGGTGACTTCGGCAAAGCTGCCCAGCGGCCGCCGGATCTGCGCCCGGGCCTGAAACGCCACCAGCAAGGCGGCTTGCAGGATACGCTGCACTTCCGCCGCCGTCATGCGGTCGCCGGCTGCAAGCGATGCGGCGGTGCTGTTGGTCGGCGGATAGCGGTTGGTGCCGGCGCCATCGGTCAGCACAAAGGTGGCAGAGGGCAGACCTGGGAAATCCGTGCCGCCATCGCTGCGGTAGCCGGAAGCATTGCTGCCATAGGCAACGCCGGCGCGCACGCCGCCGCCGGCAGTGAAATAGCCGGTCACGGTCACCAGGGCGCCGGCAGCCGGCCCGGCTGGTGCGGCGCCTGGATTGCTCAGCAGGTCGCGCTCATCCACATCGGCATAGCGCAGCAGGCGGCCATCCACGGCAATGCGATAGGCCTTGATCTCCTCGGGCGGGACAAAGCCGCTCTGGCCGGCCAGGGCGATCAATTCGTCAAGATCGCGGTCGTAATTGCTGATATCGCGATCCAGGCCGTAGATGCCATCGGCAATCACACCGATGCCGCCCACCACCTGGCCGTTGATATAAAGCGGCATGCCGCCCGGATCGGCAGACAGGCCCAGCGGCGAGCGGCGCGGGCCGATACCGCCCACCACATCGCCGCCGCTCATCAGGTCGGAACAGGGCAACTGGCTGAATTGCACACCAAAAAGCGGCCCGGCGGCCTGGTTGGTTTCGCCGACGTTGAAATGCTCCTGCACAATCTGGCTGGCGGTGCGGGTGGTGAAGGCATTGCCGCTGGAAGAAAGATAGGCGCCGGTGATGGCCTTGGCGATGGCGGCAAAGGTGCTGTCCAGGCTGACCTGCTCCAGCCCGTTGCCGGCGGCGATGCCGCGCCCTGATGTGATGGTGACATTCACCGCGCCGCCGATGCGATGCACGGCCAGCACATTGCCAACCCGATCCACCACCGCAATGGTGGCATTGGTGCCGCGCGCCTGGGCTTCCTGCACCGCGCGGCTCAGGATCAGGTTCACATCCGGCGCGCTCAAGGCCTGCGCCTGGGCGTGTCCGGCCAGGACGATGAAAACCAGGACGGCGAGCAGGCGCTTCATGGCTGCACCAGCATGAAGGAACCATATTTGAAGCTGCTGCCAACCCGGTAGGCAACAAAGATATGCACGGGCAGGAAAGCGCCGCTCAGGTCTTCATCGGCAATCTTGAATGTCAGGCTGTCGCCACTTGGCTGCAAGCGATTGTCGATCAGGTCGTCGCGCGCCCCCGACCAGGGCAGCCAATAGCCTTCATTGCTGCGCTGCATCGGCTGGTTGTTGCCAAAGCGGGCAAAAACATGGGTGGCGCTGGGCCGGTCGCCAGCCAGCGGCACGGTCACTTGCAGGCGCTGCGCCACGCCCGGCGTCAGTTTCACCGGCGCAGCTATTGTGCTGCCGGCCTCGGTCAGCGGTTTGCTGGCCGTATCTTGAGCCTGTGCGGCGGGCGCCAGCAGCAACAAGACGAGCGTCAGCCATTTCATGGCTTGTCGCCTTTCGCCAAAGCCGCCAGCGGCGCCAGTGTCACTAGAGGCGAATGCCCCAGGCTGGGCAACTGCGCCGCCTTGGCGCCATGCCGCATGGTCGGCATGCCGGGCTGGTGGAATTTGTGGCAGGCAACGCAGCTTGTCGCCACTTTCTCGCTGGCCTTCTCGCCGCCATGGCAATTGCGGCAGGGGG
>DLGP01000094.1:0-9684 GCA_002482765.1 Alphaproteobacteria bacterium UBA7691 | reverse complement strand
CCTTGTGGCATTCGGTGCAGCTCACTTCGCGATGGCGTTGATGCGGGAAACGGCTCAGCGGCTGCCAGATCGGCGGAATCTCCGGCGCGGCAACGTCAAACAGGCCGTCTTCGCCATCCTTGAGAGTGTGGCATTCGCCACAGAGGCCAGGGCCGAATTTGCCGCTCAGCACGGTTTTTGCCTTGCTGTCGGCCCAGGCCAGCGCTTCCAGCTTTTCGGCGGCGCTCAGGCTCTGACCCGGGCGGCGGCGCACCACGTCGGGTGCAGCCGGGTCGTCGAGGCCGCCCGCCAAGGCGCGCGCGGCATAAAAATCCCGCACAAATTCCTTGGCCTTGGTGGCGCTGCCATGCGGCATCTCGCGCTGCGGCGCCAAGGTTTCAAAGGCCAGCTTGTGGCAGCCCTGGCAATCGGCGGCAAAGCGGATCGGCTGGAAGCTGACAGCGCCGCTATCGGGCTTGTGGCAAGAGCCGCATTCCAGCTTCACATTGCCCAGTTCCGGATGGCGCACACCATTGCCCACCAGATGCTTGTCATGCGGAAATTTCAGGCCCGAGAGATCGCGCGGCCGCGGATTGTCGTCAAGCGATGCGCGCATCCAGCCGCTATCGCTGGTCTCGCTCTGCACCGTGGGGCGGAATTGCGGATGTTTACGCTCAAAATCGCCCACATCAAGCAGTTTGGTTGTGGGCATCTGGCGTGACAGGTCGCTATGGCAAGAGGTGCAGAAGGCATCCGAACGCAGGATCGCCACCTGGGCGCCGTTATGCTCCTTGTGGCAGCCCTGGCAAGAGGCATCCTGGAGTCCGGCCATGCGGGCTTCAGCCGGATCGGCATGGTGGCGGATATTGCCATGGCAGGTCAGGCAGGAATTGTCGCGCACCTGCACAAAGGGAGTCTGGTGGCAGGCCTCGCAGGTGGCGCCAAAGAATTTATGCGGATTGGAAATTTCGCCCGAAAGCCAGACCTTGTCGGCATTGGCCGGCCAATGTGTGGCCAGGCCCATCATGCCGGACGGGTTGGTGCTGGCTGTTTCCAGGTTTGGCTTGAAAAAGCGCCCGGCCAGCGGCAGGGCCATGAACACGATCAACACGGCCAGTGCCAGCAGATACGACCAGCCGCGCCGGCCCAGGCCGACACTGGCAAAATCGGTGCGGCTGCGCGCTGTCAGTTCGGCCAGTTCATCGGCTGGGGCGCCCTGGGTGGTCAGTTTCAGCGACAGGTCAAAGCCATCCGGCGCCGGGCGCACGGTGAGGCGATAGGGGCCTAGTTCCACACGATCATCCAGCCGCAGCGGATGCGAGGTCAAATCCCGGCCATTTACTTTGAGCGTTTCCGCTTCGGGCTCGGCCACGATCACCGGGCCAACGGCATGGTGTTCGATGATCGCCTGATGCAGCAGCACACGCGGATCGGCGATATGCACTTCGCATTGCGCCGAGCGCCCGATGCGGATCGTGCCGGCCTCAATCACATGTTCGCGCCGGCTCTCCGAACCGTTGCTGCGCCTGGTGATTTCAAGCAGTTGCAGGCGCATGGCTCACCAGTAGAAGAAGACGCTGAAGACATGCGCAAACAGCGCAGCCAGCAACGCAAAGGTGAGCGGCACATGCACAAACAGCCAGGCTTTCAGCAGGGCGGCAAGCTGCACATCGCGGCGGGCGCGGCCGAGCAGGGCTTCCTTGCGGGTCAGCAGGCCGAGCAATTGCCGCATCGCGGCTGAATTGCCGGCTTCATGCTCGGCCAGGTGGGTCATGAGCAGGCGGGCGCGGGTGGTGGCGCAATGCGGATCATAACCGCGCAATTGCTGCCAGAAATTGCCGCCGATGCGGGTTTCGTTGGCGGCGGAAAGCAGCGCCTTGTTCACGGCTTCGCTCAGCGGCAGACCAAGCCGGCGCATTTCGCGATCCAATTGCGCAATCTGGCCCATCAGTTGCAGCAGGCCCATGCCGCGCCGGTTCTCGGTCATCAATTGCGGATAGCGGATATAGGTGTAAACGCCGAAGGCGCCGGACAGGATCACCAGCAGCATCAGGCCATAAGCCAGGGTATGCACATTCCAGCCAAGCTGGAAGCCGGTATGCAGTGTGGCCAGCACAATCAGCGACAGCCCCAGATAGACATGCGCCGAGAGCCAGTCGGCCAGGCGGCTGCTGCTTGGCCCGTATTGCCGCTTGCGGATGCCGAACCAGGCCAGGAACAGGATGATGCCCAGGCTGAGCGTGCCGAGGATATAGCCAAGCCAGGTGCCGCCATTCGGCATCGGCTGCGGATCGTGGATCACATAGGCCAGCGCCGCCAGCAGACAGGTTAATGCCGCCAGCTTCAGGTAGCGGAAGCTGCGATACACCAGCACTGATTCGTGATGGGTGGCTTCGATGCGGGAGGGTGGGGCTACTTCCGCGCTCATGCTGGCGTCATCGCTCCCGTGTCAAAGAGGCGAGCGAAAGGAATTGCTCGGGGCTGACGCGGATCGCGGCGCCGGTGGGGCAGGCCCGCACGCAGGCCGGGCCGCCATGCTGGTCCTTGCACATATCACATTTCACGGCCTTCTTGCGCTTCGGCTCGGGCGGCGCAGCGCCCGGTTTGGCTTGCGGCACCGGCTCGTGATGATGGTCGATCTCCACGCCTGGCTCCAGGCCCAGCCCGAGGAACAGCCAGGAGAGCAGCCCGCTATGTTTGGGCGGATTTGGCGCCGCCATGCGGATCACGCCATAGGGGCAGTTGCGCTCGCAATTGCCGCAGCCGATGCAGGCATCGGTGATATAGACCTCGCCATTGCGGGCGCGGTGGATGGCATCGGGCGGGCAATCCGCCATGCAATGCGGATGTTCGCAATGCCGGCAGGAAGTCGGCACATGGATCGAGGCATAGGTCGGGCCGGCCTCGCGGTCGAGCCGCGACACGCCCTGATGCGTATCGGCGCAGGCTTTCTCACAATTGTCGCAGCGCACGCACAGGCTTTCGTCAATCAACAGCACGTCGGTGGCTTCGCCCACGCCCTGCTCGATCAGGAACTGGATGATGTTGCCGGCATCGGGCCGGCTCTCGGCGCGCTCATTCGCCATGATGCGGTCGCGGAAGCTACGTTCCAGTTCGGCTTTCAGCGCCGGGGCGCTATCCACCAGGCTGCGGAAGGCATCGGCCGGGATGCTGATGGTTTCGGTGGCCACGGCAGCGCGCACCGTGGCCGAACGCGGCAGGTCGGCCAGCAAAGCCATCTCGCCGACATAATTGCCGGCAGCCAGATAGGATAGCACCACATCGCGGCCGCCGATGCGGCGCTGCACCAGCACCGAGCCGGTGCGGATGATGTGCAGCGCGTCGCCCTTGTCGCCTTCCTCGAACAGCGTCTGGTTCGGGGCGAAGGTTTTGAACTCGGCCACATCGGCCACGGCTTCAAGGATATTGCGCGGGGCGTTGGGCGCCAGATTGCGCTGGATCTGCCGCTCGGCTGCCTTGCGGTCAAGCACACGCCGCACCGAGGTTGCCGAATTGAGCAGCTTGAGCATGCTGCGGCGGCTGGTTTCCACCAGCACACATTCGCTGCCGGCCAGCACCGTGGCGCTGCGGCGGCGGCCGGAAATCAGCCCCATCTCACCGAAGAATTCACCCTGGCCAAGCGATACCAGCTTGCTTGGATCGGATGGATCAACCTGGATATACACATTGCCGGAAACGATGGTGTAGAAGCTGTTGGAATAGTCGTTGCGCCGGAACACCACGTCATTGGCTTTTGGCACATGGATGTTTGAATCGAGAATCAGTTCGCGCAGCACCAGCGGATTGAGTTCGGCGAAAAGCGGCACATTGGCGCGGATGGTGGCCAGCACGGCGCCCACATCGGCCTGGCCCAGCACCTTGAATTTCTCGGCCAGCAACGGCTCGTCGGCCGGCTTCACAGCATGGCCGAGGATGAATTCCACCACCTCATAGCCCTGGTTCATCGCCTGCTTGATCAGCGGATAACCGGCCAGCGCGCCGATGATATAAAGGCCCGGCACATTGGATTCGTATTGTGGGCTCACCTCGGGCAGTGCGCCGGGATCGGCGGAGGGGAAGCTGACGCCGCAGCTTTCAATGAATTTGCGCGGCGCGGTGGCACCCAGGCGGGCGATGATGCGGTCGCAGGCCACGATGGCGGTGCCTTCCGCCGTTTTCAGCGTCATCTGCCCCGGCTCGATCTTGGCCGGCGATGAATTGAAATGCGCCTGGATCGTATTGTTTTCGATGGCAGCGGTGATGGCGTTCAGGTTGCCCTGTTTGGCGCGGGCAAATTCGCCGCGCCGATTGACGATGGCCACGGTATTCTGCTTGGCCAGCGCCACGGCATTTTCGATCGCGCTGTCGCCGGCGCCGATCACCACGATACGCTCACCCTCGTATGCGTCGGGATCGTCGAGCTGATATTGCACCATCGGCAGGTCGGCGCCCGGGCAGCTCACCTTGTTGATGTTGCCCTGCAAGCCAATCGAGAGCACCACGCATTCGGCGCGGATGCTGCTGCCATCGGCCAGCTTGATCTGAAAATTGCCGCGACTGCCGCTCACGCCGGTCACTTCGGCGTTGTAGCGGATATTCATTCGGGTCGAGGCAATCTCATTATCCCAGGCGCCAAGAATCTGTTCGCGGCTGCCGGCAGCAAACGACATGTCGGAACGTAAAGGCAGGATGTCAGGCGTCGCCATGACAAACTTGCCCTTCTGGTATTTGTAGATCGTGTCGGAGGCATGATCGGCGCGTTCCAGCAGCACATGGCTCACACCACGCGCCGCAGCGCGCCCGGCGGCACTCAAGCCCGCCGGTCCTGCGCCGATGATGGCAATACCGTATGCCTCTTCCGCCATCCCCCAGCCCATTGTTCTGGCGAAACAATTTTCCCCGCCGGCATTGTCGTTCGATGCTGTCGGCGCTGTCAACCAATATGCTCTTGCCCTTGACTTGGCGGTGCCGCTTCCCCAATCATCGCGGCCGGGGGCGCCGGATGCGCGCCGATAGCGCGGCATATGTGAACAAATGCACCAACTCGTCCATAGGCGCCCTTTCGGCTGGCCGCTGCTTGCTGCGGCTGCCGGTTATGCGCTGATGGTGCATCATGCTGTTGTCGCGCAGCCGCAGGCCGCAGCCCAGATGCCAGGCTTTATTGCCGATGCAGAAAACGGCTGCGCCACTTCCAATCCGATTCCGCGCCTGGGCGAAACCATTCGCTGGAGCGGCGATTGCGCCAATGGCCTGCTGCATGGTCAGGGTACGTTGCTGTGGTTGCGCGATGGCAAGCCGCGTGAACGGAATGAGGGCAGTTTTCTTGCCGGCGAACTGGATGGCCAGGCCAGCACCACCTTTGCTGATGGCACCTTGCTGGTGGGGCAATATCGGCGCGGCATCCGCCATGGCGAATTTATCCTGCGCCGGCCAAATGGCGCCACCATCCGCGCGGTTTATGCCGATGGCGCCCTGATTTCAGAACGCCAGATGGAAGCGTCGGAACTGCGCCAGATGCGCGAGCGTCCGCCGCAACCGATTCCCGTTCAACCACAAATTCAGGCGCAACTACCGCCACAATACCAGCAACAGGTGTATCAGGCGCCGCCGGCTTACCAGCCTCAGGCTGCTTATGCGCCGCCGGTTTATGTGCCGCCGGCTTATGTGCCGACAACGGTTGCGCCGGCTGTGGCGCCGGCCGGTGCCGGTTATGTCTCGCCCTGGTCGCCCAGCGCCTATCGCGGCGCTGCCGCCCCGGCTTACCAGGCGCCAGCCTATCAACCGCCCGTATACCAGCAGCCGGTTTATCAGGCTCCAGCCTACCAGCAGCCAGCCTATCAGGCGCCGGTTTATCAGGCTCCAGCCTACCAGCAGCCAGCCTATCAGGCGCCGGTTTATCAGGCGGCGCCCTACCCGCAGCCGGTTTCGGCCAGTGTGATGTATGAGGCGAGCGGACGGGTGAACGCTCTTGGCGGGCCGGAACTGGCTTTGGGCGATGCGATGATGCTGGAACGCGCCGGGCGCAATGCCGAGGCGGCGCAGCTTTACGGCCAGATAGCCGCCGTGGCCGGCAACACCGCCACCGGCCTGCTGGCCAATGAACGCGCCCAAAGGTTGCGTGCGCCTGCGGTGCAGGTGATCGCCTATCCCGGCGCCGCTTTGCCGCTGATGGGCACCATGCCGCTGGATTATGCCGAGCGGCGCCAGCCGCTGGCCGGGCGTTATGTCTGCACGGCGCCGAATATCTTTGCCAAACAGGCCAATTGGTGTGGCCGCGTGCTGCGCGAGGAGGGCAACGAGGTTGAGGTTGAAGTGCGTTCGCTGCGGTTGAACAGCTTCTTCGCTATCGGCTTCAGTTCGGCGCCCTGCACCGGCAACCGTTTCCTCAGTATCTTCAGCAGCGGCAAGCGCATCTGGGTGTCGCGCGGCTGCCTTGGGGGGGAATTATGAAATATCTGCTGGGGCTTTTGCTGCTTGCCATGCTGCCGGCTGTGTCTCAGGCCCAGGTGCAGAGTGATCTGCGCGGGCGCTTCCTGGCCGATGTGGCTGCGCTGGCGGCACGGGCGGAAACAACAAGTGAGGATACCGCGCCGCTGAATACCCTGGCGCGCCTGTTCGGCGCGGATAATCTGGCCAGCCGCCTGCATTATCGCCGCGAGGGCGAGCAATATTATGCCGGCCTGGAAGGCAGCGGCGGGCAATGGTTTGATAATGCGGCGGCGGCGCAGGGTTTCCTGCTGCGCAGCCTCGTGGCGGAAAGCCCGGCGGCACCGGCTGAAATCCGCGCCAGTCTGGCCGCCCTGCCCAATACCGCCACATTGGCCGTTGTGGCCGGCACGGCAGCACAAAGCCTGGCAAATAGCCGCCTGATGCTGGCGCGTGGCGTAGTCAGCCAAGTTGCGTTCACACCCAAGGTGGCGTTGCCGGCAGGGCAGCTTGTGCTGGCCGGCCCGCCCGGTATCCGGGTTGATCGGCTGGAACGCAGCGGCGACGGGCTGAGTGCCAGTATTGCAGCAACGGCGCCGCTTAAGGCCGGGCCGCTGGTCTTGCGGCTATTTGCGCCCGGCCATGGTTTTGTCGCCTTGCAGACTGTGCCGGCCTATCTGCTGGCCGGCGATGGTGAACCGGCTTTGCCGGTGCGGCGCGGCACTGATCGTGCCGAGGCAGCGCCGGTTTTGCAGGTCGGCGACAGTGTGTCTGATCCATTGCCGACGGCTGGCGGGCGTAATCATTACCGGCTGCTGCTGGCGCAGCCCGGCAGTTATCGTTTCAGTACCAGCGGCGCTACTGACACCATGTTGTCAGTTCTGGATGCCAATGGCACACGGCTGGGCCGCGATGATGATTCGGGCCAGCGCTACAATGCCCGCCTTGGCCTCAGCCTGGCGCCGGGCCTTTACACCATCGTGGTGGAGCATTGCTGCGCCGGTCAGGGCCAATACCGCCTCGATATCGCTGCGGGGCCATGAGTCTCTTGGCTGGCAGCCTGGTGCTGGCCGGGGCGGCCTGGGGCAGTTTTGCCGCCACGGCGGCACAGCGCGCCGCAAGCGGCGGCAGCGTTCTGCATCCCAGCCGTTCATCCTGCGCCGGCTGTGGCCGTTTGCTTGGTTGGGTCGATTTGCTGCCAGTTGCCGGTTATCTGCTGTGTCGTGGCCGTTGCCAAAGCTGTGGCGCAACGATCCCGGCGCTTTATCCGCTGGCTGAATTGGCTGGGCTGCTGATCGCGCTTACGGCCGTGCTGGCCTTTGGCGATGCCGGCTGGCGCCTCGGCGCGGCTTTGCTGTTTGGTGCTGTGCTGCTGGCCATCGCCTTGCGCGATGCGGTGGATTTTATCATTCCCGATTTGCTCAGCCTGCCGCTGCTGCTGCTGGGCCTGGGCGCCACCGCCTGGCTGGAGCCGGCAGCATTGCCGGATCATGCTTTGGCCGTCCTGCTGGGCGGCGCGCTGCTCTGGCTGGTGGCCTGGCTCTACCGGCGGCGGCGCGGCCGCGATGGGCTTGGCCTCGGCGATGTGAAGCTGTTTGCCGCGCTTGGCGCCTGGCTCGGCCTGGAAGGGCTGGCGCCCTGCCTGCTGCTGGCGGCGCTGGGCGCGCTCGGCTATGTCGGCCTGCAAGCCTGGTTCACAGGCCGGCCGATTGATGGTGCCACCATGGTGCCGTTTGGCACCTGGCTCGGTTTTGCCGGCTGGCTGGTATATGTTGCGCCCATGCTGCTGGAGAAAATCTGATGCCGCCCGCCGCCTCGTCGCATGCCGAAGGTAATGCCGTGCTCGGCCTGCTGCTGGCGCGTGGCCAGGTGCGGGCCGGCGATCTGGAACGCGCCGCCGATCTGGCGCGGGGCAGTGGCGCCAGCCTGGAAGCCGTGCTGAGCCGGCTTGGCCTGGTGGGCGATGCCGAGATGGCGGCTGCGATGGCCGAGGCGTTGCAGGTGCCGTATGCCGAGCCGGCGCAGTTTCCGGCGCAACCGCCGCTGGCCGAGCGCCTGGCGCTGTCCTTTCTGCGCCATGCCTGCGTGCTGCCGCTGCGGGATGATGCGGCGGCGCTGGATATCGCCATGGCCGATCCGCGCGATGATTTCACCGTCAATGCGCTGCGCCTGATGGTGCAGAAGCCGGTGCGGCGCTTTGTGGCGCCGCGCGGCGCCATTGAACGCGCGCTGGATCGCCTTGGTGAAGCAGTGGCGCCCGCGATAGCTGCCGGCATCATGCCGGGCAAGGCGGCAGACCGCGACATGCTGGCCGATGCTGCCAGCGGGGCGCCGGCGGTGGCCTATGTGCAGAAGCTGCTCGGTGCCGCTGTGCGGCTGGCGGCTTCCGATATTCATCTGGAGCCGGGTGATAGCCGGCTGGAAATCCGTTTCCGGCTGGATGGCCGCCTGCTGCGCCAGCCCGATCCGCCGGCCGATCTGGCTGCCGCCATCATTGGCCGCATCAAGGTGCTGGCCGGGCTGGATATCGCCGAAAACCGGCTGCCGCAGGATGGCCGCGTGCGGCATAGTGTGGATGGCCGCGAGATCGATATCCGGGTTGCCACCTTGCCGGCCTTGCATGGCGAGGCGGTGGCATTGCGCCTGCTGGATCGCGGCCATCTGCGCCAGGATATTGCCGCGCTCGGCTTTGATGCCGGATTGTCGGCGGGGCTGGAAAAGCTGGTGCAGAAACCGCATGGCATCCTGCTGGTCACCGGCCCCACCGGCTCGGGCAAAACCACCACGCTGTATGGCCTGCTGGCGCGGCTGAACCGGCCGGAGGTGAAAATCCTCACGGTGGAAGACCCGGTCGAATTCCGCCTCGATGGCATCAATCAGATTCAGGTGCGGCCCGGCATCGGCCTGGATTTTGCCCGTGTGCTGCGCGCCTTTCTGCGCCACGATCCGGATATCCTGATGGTGGGTGAAATCCGCGATGGCGAAACCGCCCGCATCGCCATCCAGGCCGCCCTCACCGGGCATCTGATCCTATCCACCCTGCATACCAACGATGCGGTGGGTGCGATTCCGCGCCTGCTCGATATGGGCGTGGAGCCTTATCTGCTGTCGGCCACGCTGAATGGTGTGCTGGCCCAGCGCCTGGTGCGCCGGCTGTGCCCGGATTGCGCCCGGCCGGTGGCGGTTGACGGGCGGGCCGCGGCCGTTTTTGCCGCTGCCGGGCTGCCGGCGCCGGATCATCTGCATGAAGCCGCCGGCTGCCCGGCCTGCCATGGCACC
>DLGP01000108.1 GCA_002482765.1 Alphaproteobacteria bacterium UBA7691 | reverse complement strand
CTACGGCAGCCGCTCGCTGGCCGTCGGCGGCTCTGCCATCATGAAGGCGACCGACAAGATCATCGCCAAGGGCAAGAAGATCGCGGCCCATCTGATGGAAGCCTCGGTTGACGATGTGGTGTATGAGCGCGGCAGCTTCTCGGTTGCAGGCACCGACAAGCAGGTGCCGATGGCCGCTGTGGCCTTCACCGCCTATGTGCCGCACAATTACCCGGCCGATCTTGAACCGGGCTTCGAGGAAACCGCGTTCTACGACCCGGCCAACTTCACCTTCCCCTCGGGCTGCCATATTGCCGAGGTGGAGATTGATCCCGATACCGGCGTCACCACCATTGCCAATTGGGTGGCGGTGGATGATTTCGGCAACGTGATCAATCCGATGATTGTTGAAGGCCAGGTGCATGGCGGTATCGCCCAAGGCGTCGGCCAGGCTTTGCTTGAAGGCGTGGTCTACGATACCGAAACCGGCCAGCTCCTGACTGGCTCGTTCCTTGATTACACCATGCCACGGGCCGACGACCTGCCCAGCTTCAATGTCAGCATGACGCATACCCCCTGCCCGCATAATCCGCTGGGTGTGAAGGGTTGCGGCGAGGCCGGCGCCATTGCGGCCCCGGCGGCGCTGATGAATGCCATCACCGATGCGCTCGGCACCGAGACCATCACCATGCCGGCGACGCCGCTGAAGGTCTGGCAGACCATTCAGGCGACCCAGCCCGCCATGGCCGCAGAGTAAGGGAGGATAACCAGCATGTATGAGTTCAATTATCACCGCCCCGCCAGCCTGGCCGAAGCTGCCAGCCTGCTCAGCGGCGCTGCCGATGGCAAGCTGCTGGCCGGTGGCCAGACCCTGCTGCCGACCCTGAAGCAGCGCCTTGCCTCGCCGTCTGACCTGATCGACCTGACCGGCATCGCCGAACTGAGCGGCATCACGGTGAGTGCCGATAGTGTCAGCATCGGCGCCGCCACCCGCCATGCCGCCGTGGCCGCTTCGGCCGAGGTGAAACAGGCGATCCCGGCCCTGGCGCATCTGGCCAGCGGCATCGGCGACCCACAGGTGCGTAATATGGGCACCATCGGCGGCTCGGTGGCCAACCACGATCCGGCAGCGGATTATCCCGCTGCCGTGCTCGGCCTCAATGCCACCATCCACACCAACAAGCGCACCATTGCGGCCGATGAATTCTTCACCGGCCTGTTCGAGACGGCGCTGGATGAAGGCGAGATCATCGTGAAGATCGTGTTCCCGGTGCCGAAACGCGCCGGCTATGTGAAATTCCCGAACCCGGCCTCGCGTTATGTGATGGTTGGCGCCTTTGTGGCTGAAACCGCTGGCGGCATCCGCGTTGCCATCAACGGCGCCGGCCCGGGTGTGTTCCGCCATGCCGCCATGGAAGCGGCGCTGGCCGGCAATTTCTCGCCGGATGCGCTCAACGGGGTGAAAACCGATGCCAAGGCGATGAATAACGACATCCACGCCTCGGCGGATTACCGCGCCCATCTGGTGGGCGTGATCGCCAAGCGCGCGGTGCAGGCGGCTTTGGGCTGAGCCTGTTGCCATGCACCTGATTGTTGGGGCCGCCGGGAAACCGGCGGCCTTTAACATTTGGGAAACCATTCCCCGGCAATCTGCGGTTATCCAGGTGCTATAAAGCTAGCGCCGTGATTCGATTGGGCGGGAGAAACCATGGCCAGCTTGAACAATATGGAATGCGTCATCCTGTGCGGCGGCCTTGGCACGCGCCTGCGGGAGGAAACCGAGTTCAAGCCCAAGCCGATGGTGGAAATCGGCGGCCGGCCGATCCTGTGGCATATCATGCGGCATTACGCCTCCTACGGCGTGCGCAACTTTGTGCTCTGCCTCGGCTACAAAGGCGATGCGATCCGCGATTACTTCCTGAATTATCGCCTGCGTAACGCCGATGTGGCGGTGTCGCTGGCGCATAACGACGTGGAATTGCTGAGCCAGCCGAATATCGACGATTGGCGTGTGGTGCTGGCCGAGACCGGCGCCGAAACCCAGACCGGCGGCCGCATCAAACGCGCCCTGCGCCATGTGCGCGGCAAGCAGTTCTTCGCCACCTATGGCGATGGCGTGGCCAATGTGGATATCGCCGCGCTGTATGAAACGCACCAGCAGCGTGGCCTGGAAGCCACCGTCACCGCCGTGCATCCCTCGTCGCGTTATGGCGAGATCGATATCCGCGAAGGCGCCGTGCATACTTTCCAGGAAAAGCCGCAGGTTGGCAGCGGCTGGATCAATGGCGGCTTCTTTGTGTTTGAGCGCGACGTGTTTGAGCGCGCTTCCGAGAATCCGAAGATGGTGCTGGAAACCGATATCCTGCCGCCGCTGGCGCAGAATAAGCAGCTTGCCGCCTTCAACCATGATGGCTTCTGGCAATGCATGGACACTTTCCGCGAAATGCAGATGCTGAACGAGATGTGGCAGAGCGGCCGCGCCCCCTGGCTGCGCTGAAGCGACGGGCCTGAACAATGGCGCCGCTCCCTGATGCGACTTTCTGGCGCGGCAAGCGCGTTTTCCTGACCGGCCATAGCGGCTTTGTTGGCGGCTGGACCGCTTTCTGGCTCGCCGAACTCGACGCCAAGGTGACCGGCTTTGCCCTGCCGCCGCCGAGCAATCCGCATTTCTTCGGCCATGTGCGGCTGCATGAAAAGCTGCATAGCATCGAGGGCGATGTGCGCGACGCGGCCCATGTTGAACGCGCCATGCGCCAGGCCGATCCGGAAATCCTGCTGCATCTGGCGGCCCAGCCGATTGTGCGCGAAGCCTATCGCCATCCGGTGGATACCTTTGCCACCAATGTGATGGGCACCGCCCATGTGCTGGAAGCAGCGCGCGGCTGCCCAGGCATCCGCACCACCGTGGTGTTCACCACCGACAAAGTGTATCGCAACCGCGAGACCGGCCAGGCTTATCTGGAAGATGACGAGCTGGGCGGCGACGAGCCCTATTCGGCATCCAAAAGCGCCAGCGAATTGGTGGCCGAAGCCTATGCCAACCGCTATCTGGCCGCCGATGCCGGCCTGGCCACGATCCGCGCCGGCAATATCATCGGCGGCGGCGATTGGGCCGCAGACCGCTTGGTGCCCGATGCGATCCGCGCCTTTGGTGCCGGCCAGACATTGGAAATCCGCCGCCCCGATGCGGTGCGGCCCTGGCAGCATGTGCTGGAAGCGGCGCGTGGCCTGCTGCTGCTCACCGAACAGCTTGCCGCTGCGCCCAAACAATTTGCCGGCGCCTGGAATCTCGGCCCGGCCCAGGCCAGTGCCGCGCCTGTGCGCCGCGTGGTTGATATCCTGGTGCGCGCATGGGGCAACAACGCTGCCTGGGCCAATACTGGCGGCGACGGCATCCCGGAAGCCGGCCTGCTGATGCTGAACAGCGCCAAGGCAGCGGAACGCCTGCATTGGTCGAATGCCTGGAGCCTGGAACAGGCCCTGGCGCAGAGCGTGGCCTGGTATCGCGCCGTCCATGCCGGCGCCGACATGGCCGAGGTAACGCGGCAGCAGATAACCGCCTATTCGGCAGATGTGAGCGCCGCATGAAAATCGAGAAGCGCAAATTGCCCGGTGTGCATGAGATTACGCTGGCGCCGCGCGGCGACCATCGCGGCTATTTCATGCGGGTTTACGACAAGCAGATTTTCGCCGAAGCCGGCATCGACCGCGCCTGGCTGCAAGAGAATGAAGCCCGCACCGAATTGCGCCATACCGTGCGCGGCCTGCATTTCCAGCGCCCGCCCAGCGCCGAAACCAAGCTGATCCGCGCCACGCAAGGCGTGGTGCTGGATGTGTTTGTGGACCTGCGCGCCGGCTCGCCGACTTTCGGGCAATGGGATTGTGTGGAGCTGGATGCCGCCAAGCATAACATGGTGCTGATCCCGCGCGGCTTTGCCCATGGCTATTGCACGCTGACCGACAATTCCGTGGTCACCTACAAGGTGGACAATATGTATGCCCCCGCGCTGGAAGGCGGCCTGCGCTGGAACGATCCGGCGGTGGGCATAGACTGGCCGGTGCGCGAGCCAATTCTCTCCGACCGCGACCGTGTGCAGCCGCTGCTGGCCGAGCTGGAACCCATCGCCGAGGCCTGGGCATGAGCGACGCCGCCCTGCAAATCGACCCGACAGCGCAGATCAGCCCGGATGCACGCATCATCCCCTCTTCCCGCGGCAGCCGCATCGTCATCGGCGCGCATACGCATATCTACGATTTTGTGGTGATCCGCCCGGTGGGCGGCAGCGGCGATGTGGTGATCGGCGAGCATTGCTACATCAATCCGCATAGCTGCCTGTATTCCGGCAACGGCATCCGCTTCGGCAATTATGTGCTGGTGGCGCCGGGCTGCATGATCGTGCCGACCAACCATGCCTATGGCCGGCGCGACATCCCGATCCGGCATCAGGGTTTCCTGCCCTCCAAAGGCGGCGTGGTGATCGAGGATGATGTGTGGCTGGGCGCCAATTGCACCATCCTTGATGGCGCGCATATCGGCCAGGGCGCCGTGATCGCTGCCGGCAGCGTGGTGCAGGGCAAGGTGGAACCCTATGCCGTGATGGCCGGCACGCCGGCCAAATTCATCCGCTGGCGTGACCAATGAGTTCGGCTATCCATATCCTCGGCGCCTCGGGCCTGATCGGCAGCGCCATCCTGGCAAAGCTGCCCTGGGCCTATTGTCCCGGCCGCGCCGACCTGGATTTGAATAACGCCGGACGGCTGAACGCCTCGGCTTTTCCGGATGGCGGCACGCTGGTGCATGCCGCCGGCATTACCGATGAGGAATTTGCCGCCGACCCGGCCGCGGCCTGGGCGCGCGCCACGCGGCAAACCCAGGCCTTGCTGGATGCCGCATGCCGCGCTGGCATCACCCGGCTGATCTATATTTCCACCGCGCATGTTTATGGCCCGCTGGAGGGCGATATCACCGAGGCGCGGCCGGTGAACCCGCTGGGCGATTATGCCCTGGCGCATTATGCCACCGAGCAGCTTTGCCGCCGCGCCGCCTTGCAGCGCGGCCTGGATGTGCTGATCCTGCGCCCCTGTGCGGTCTATGGCCTGCCGCCCGATCTGGGTCGCTTCAAACGCTGGTCGCTGATCCCGTTTTCATTTCCGCGTGAGCTGTGCCAGACCGGCCGCATTGTGCTGAAAAGCGATGGCGAGCAGCGCCGCAACTTCGTCTCTGCCGCCAGCATTGCCGCCGAGGCCGCAGCCTTTGTCGCCGCGCCCGCCGAGCCGGGCCGCTGCCGGGTGCAGAATGCCATCGGCGCCGACGACATGACGGTTTACGCCTTTGCCCAGGCCTGCATCACCTGGCTGGCGCCGGAGAGCGGCCTGGTGGAACGGCCCGCGCCAAAATCCGCGCCGCAGCCGGCGCCGCTGGCCTACAGGTCGCGCTATACAAGCGCGGAGCCGCGTTCTACGCTTGAAACCACGATTCGCGCGCTGGCCGCGCATTTCTAGCAGCTGGGGGATATCGCCACATGCCTTTGCCCGCACCGGGCCCCGCCCTCGACAAGGATATTGCGCAGAAGTATCTGCGCCATCTTGTCACCAACAATGCGCAGGACAATGCCGAGCAGCGCAAGGCATTCTGCGATGCCAGCGGCATTCATCCGAAGCTGCTCTATTCCAATCCTCATATCCATGACATCGCCAAGCTCTATGGCGACCACTCGAATTTCGAGCGGCTGCTGGATATGACGCTGAAGGATTATCTCTACTATCACTACTACTATATCCATCAGGGCTATCGCTACGGCGCCTCGGATTTGCAGCAGCGCTGGCTTGGCCATGACCTGATCAAGACGCCTATGGATTGCTGGATTTACCAGGAACTGATCTGGGAAACCAAGCCGGATATCGTGCTGGAATTCGGCGTCATGTTTGGCGGCGCCAGCCATTTCTACGCCTCGATCCTTGATCTGGTGGGCCATGGCGAAGTGATCGGCGTGGATATCACGCTTTCCAAGGTGAAGGAAATCCGCAACAAGCGCATTTCCTACATTGAAGGCTCCAGCACTGCCGAGAGCACTCGCGAGGAAATCTTCCGCCGCTGCCATGGCAAGAAGGTGCTGATCATCGCGGACTCGGATCATGAGAAAACGCATGTGCTGAACGAGGCCCGGCTGTATCACCCGCTGGTGCCGGTGGGCGGCTATTATGTGTTTGAGGATTCGCTCAACGACGTGATGGGCTATCATCCGGTGCCGAATGAAGGCCCCAAGGCGGCAGCGCATGCCTTCCTGGCCGAGAATGATGCCTTCCAGGCTGATATGCGTTTTGCCGAACGCTACATCATGACCCTCAACCCCTATGGTTTCCTGCGGAGGGTCAAGCCATGAGCATCGCCATTTCCGCCGCGCCGCATATCGACCTGTCGGCGCTGGTTCAGAAACTCAGCGGCGAAAGTAAACTCACCGTGGTGGCCGACCCGACGCCCGCCCTGGTGCGCGCCTATGGTTTCCAGACGCTGTATGACATGCCGCTGCCGTTGCAGACCACGATCCGCAAGCGCCTGATCGTGGAGCATAAGGCGGCCCTGGTGGGTGCGCCGTCGCTGTTCGAGCATGCGGTGTTTCCGTGGCTGGCCGACTGGATGCGCTGGCATTGGGGCACCACGCCGGCGGAAGCCTGGGAAGAGATCATTGCTTTGGGCGCCGAATGCGCGCGCAGCTATGGCCGCATCGTGCATGTGGCCGAAGGCCCCACCAAGGGCTATGACGGCTATGCCTGGCTCGACAAGCGCAACAGCCGCCAGATCGATATCCTGCTGCATCAGCTTTATGCCCAGCTCGGCGTGGCCGACAAGGTGGAGATCGTAACCCTGTGAGCCTTGATCCTGCGGCGCTCGACCGCGAGCATGACCAGCGCGGCCATGCGCCGCAGGATGCTCCCCGCTATGCCGATGCGGCTTTGCTGGATTTTGCCCGCAGCCTGCTGGCGAAAACCGGCATGGAGGCCGACAAGGCCGATTGTGTTGCCGAATTGCTGCTGGATGGCGACCGCATGGGCCATTCCACCCATGGCCTGCAATTGCTGCCCGGCTATCTGGCGGAAATCGAAAAAGGCCAGATGGCGCTTTCCGGCCAGCCCATCGTGGTATCCGACCGCCCGGCGGCGCTGACCTGGGATGGCCAGTATCTGCCCGGCCTGTGGCTGGTGCGTGAAGGCATCCGCGAGGGCGTCAAGCGCGCCAAAATCTATGGCACCTGCACCATTGCCATCCGCCGCTCGCATCATATCGGCTGCCTGGCGGTATATCCGCCCTTGGCCGCCGCCGAGGGTATGCTGCTGCTGCTCGCCTCTTCCGACCCGATGGGCAATTCGGTGGCGCCGCATGGCGCGCTGGCCGGACGTTTCACGCCCAATCCGATTGCCGCCGGCTGGTCCACTGGCCCGGATAGTTTGCCGGTGGTGCTGGATATCAGCGCCTCAACCACATCCAATGGCATGACCTCGCGGCTGCACCGGCTGAATCAGGCCGATGGCGGCAACCGCCGCCTGGGCGGCGACTGGCTGGTGGACAACCAGGGTAACGCAACCGACGATCCGGCCGCCTTCTTCACCAAGCCGCCCGGCGCCATCCTGCCGCTTGGCGGCATGGATCTGGGCCATAAGGGCTATGCGCTGGGCCTGCTGGTGGAAGCCCTCACCAATGGCCTGGCCGGCTTTGGCCGCGCCGATGGCTCCAAACGCTGGGGCGCCGGCGTGTTCCTGCAAATCATCGACCCGGAAGCCTTTGGTGGCCGCGAAGCCTTTGAGCGCGAAACCGGCTGGCTGGCGGAAGCCTGCCGCACGGCGCCGGTAAAGCCGGGCAACCCGCCGGTCCGGCTACCCGGCGAACGTGGCCTGAAGCTGAAAGCCGAACAGGCACAAAGCGGCATTCGCCTGCATCCGGAAATCCTGCCCGGCCTGGCGCCCTGGGCGGAAAAGCTGGGTGTGGCTTTGCCCGGCCCGCTTTAGCTTCGGACCGCTTTAGCTTCAGAATCTTATAGCCAGGAAATCGCGCACCCGCGCATCCCGCCAAACATCATCTTGCTGCCGGCCCTCGGTGCGCGCCTGCATACAAGCCGCCAGCGCCATGTCGCGCCCCTGGCCTGCCGGTGCCGGCAGGATATGCGCCGGCAATGCCGCATGTATCCGCTGCATCACGGCATCCGGCGGCGCAGGCTGTGTTGCCAGCCAATGTTCTGCATCGCGGAAAGCATCGCGCATCATCAGCGCAATCATATAATCGCAGGCTGATTGCAGCAGCGGCGGCTGCTCCGGCGCCAGCGATATCATGGGCAGCAGCGGCGCCAGGCTGGGCAGCACATGATTGGCATACACCTCGGCCTGCCAATAGCTGCGCGCGATATCGGCAAAATGCGCGATGTCGCGCACATTTTCCATGCCGCTTTCAGCCAGCGGCAAAATTTCAATCTGCGGCTTGTTCGGATCCACGGTATCGTTCGCCACGTCGATATAAAGCGCGCCGGCCTGAATAGCATTCTGGAAATAGCGCCCGCGCAGCACACCCCAGATCGAGCGCAACTGCCCGCCGGCCTGCACAAAATCGTGCAGCGCCGCCATGCCGGGATCGGCGCGCAGCTTGAGCAGGCCGGGCAATGCCTCTATCGCCTCGCGCGAGATTGTCTCGCAGCGGCCGAGCGGATAGGGCTTGCCGTATAAAAACGGCATGGCCGGCTTCAGCCTGCCATCCAGGCGTCGGCGCAGAATCTGCAAACTGACCTGCAAATCGCGCAGCTTTGGCAGCAGAAAACGCTCGGTCAGGGCCAGCATTTCCGGCGTTACCGGGGCAATTTCCTGCGGCAGCAAGGGCATCATCACGTAACTCACTCCACAAAATCACGCTTTGCCGGGCCGGTATAGCGATACAGGAAATCCGGCGGCGTTGGCCCCTTGATCCGGGTGCCTTCCTGCATCTGCTCCCAGGCATGGGCCAGAATGCCAACCCCGCGCGACAAAAGAAACAGGCCGCGCCCCAGCGGCGCCGGAAAGCCCAGTTCGCAGAAGATCACCGCCGTGGCGCCATCGATATTCATCGGCACCGGCTTGCGTTTGCCCGCGCCGGCCAGGGCGGCTTCCACGGCGCGGCCGATGGCGGCAAAGCGACCGGATACGACGCCCTCCTCCACCGCTGCATCCACTAATGCCAGCAGGCGCGGACTGCGTGGATCAACCGGATGGAAACGATGGCCAAAACCCGGCACATGTTTGCCATGCGCAGCGCGCCAGGCGGCCAAGCCCTCGGCCACCGCCGCTTCCAGCGCCAGGCCGCCCTGCGCCTGCCGCGCGGCAATATCCTGATACAGTTCCATACATTGCTGGCCAGCGCCGCCATGGGTGTCGCCCAAAGCCGCAATGCCCGCGCCCACCGCGCCGTTCAGGCCATTGCCGGCAGCCACTGTCATACGCGCAATGGCGATGGAAGGCGCCTGCGGGCCATGATCCACCGCCGCCACCAGCGCCGCTTCCAGCAAAGCCGCCGCGCCGCGCTCGGGCAATTCGCCGCGCAGCATCAGCCACAGCATTTCAGCATAGCCGATGCGGCCAACCAGCTGCTCGATCGGATAACCGCGCGGCCGGATGGCACCGGGTTCGATATCGATGATTGCGCTGCGCCACCAGTCGCGGGCGCGCTCCAGGCTGTCATCATGGCTCATGGCTGGCTCGCCTCCAGGGCGGCAAAAAAACCGCCGCGCCATTGATCAATGCCATCCAATCGGCTGGCAGATCAAGGCTTCAGCCGATCAGGATATCCGGGTCGGTCAATGTCACCACGCCGATCAGCTTGATGGAAAAATCCGCCACGCCATCACCATCCACCTCGGCGGTCAGCAGCCCCTTATTGACCATCACCTGGCCCGCCGCCGTGAACACGCTGCCGGTGATCAAAACAAACGCCTGGTCGCCGGCCTGGTTGATATCGGCATCGATGGCCGAAAGGTCAATCTGGTCGCCATGCTTGAGGGTGAAATCGCTGATCGTGTCGCGGCCGCTGGCGGTGAAGCCGGACTCATTCAACGCCTCGAAGCGGAACACATCGCCGCCGCCGCCGCCGGTCAGTGTATCCACACCGGCGCCGCCGATCAGTGTGTCGTTGCCGCTGCCGCCGGAAAGCCGGTCCTTGCCATCCAGACCATAGAGGATGTTGTTGCCGCTATTGCCGATGATGTAATTTTCGCCGTTGCTGCCGGTGCCGTCGATATTGGCTTTGCCGGTCAGGGTCAGATGCTCGATATTGGCCGGCAGCACATAACTGATGCTGGCCTGCACTGAATCATTGCCGGCATTGGCCGCCTCGGTCGCCACATCGCCGATATTATCCACCACATAGAAATCGTTGCCCAGGCCACCGATCAGCGTGTCGGCGCCGGCGCCGCCATCCAGGAGATTGTTGCCGCGATTGCCGGTGATCACGTTATCAAGTGCGTTGCCGGTGCCTTTGATCGGATTGTTGCCGATCAATTCCAGATTCTCGATCTCCTGCGGCAAGGTGTAATCCACATAGGTGCGCGCCGTGTCGTCGCCCTCGCCGGCCACCTCCACCAGTCTTTCGCGCGCATTGTCGACGATATAAATATCATCGCCGGCACCGCCGATCAGCTGGTCATTGCCAACGCCGCCATTCAACACATTGTCCAGCGCATTGCCGGTGATGGTATTGGCCTGGGCATTGCCGGTGCCGCTGACGGCGCCCACCAGCACCAGATTTTCGACATGGCCGGCCAGCGCGTAATCCACGCTGGCGATCACCTGGTCCACGCCCTGGCCGCTTTTCTCGCCGATACGATCCAGGGCATTGTCGATATAATACACATCGTTGCCGGCGCCACCGCTCATGGTGTCCTGCCCGGCGCCGCCGGTCAGCACATTGGCGGCGGCATTGCCAACCAGCGTGTCGTTGCCGCTGCCGCCGATGGCATTCTCCAGCACGGCGCCCTTGGCGATGGTGACACCGCCCTGCACATCCTTCACCGCCGAAATATAGCCGCCGGCATTGCTGCCGCTGAGGGTGGCCGCATTCAGGTTGATCGTTACCGCCGTGGTGGCGGCAGCGGCGCTCACCGTGTCTTCACCATCGGTATCCCAGATTGCCGTCCAGCCGGTGCCGGATGCATTGGCGGTTGGCAGGTCATAGGTGTTGTCGCCGGCATTGGTGGTGCTATTGGCGCCATAGATGGCCTGCAAGGCGGCGATATCCAGCGCCATCGGCGCGGCCTGGGCGCCAAAACCTGTTGTCGTCGCCGGCTCACCATTCCAGCCATTGTTATAGCTCATGGTGGTGTAGACGCCCTGGTTCTGGGCATTGGCGCCCAGCGAGGTGGCGGCCGAGACGCTTGGAAATGTTGTGGCGCCGGGATTGGTGCCGCCATCATGCGGATGCGCCAGCCCCATGCCATGGCCCAGTTCGTGGATCACCACCACAAAGCCGGTTGAACCCGGCGTGAGGTCCTGCATCGCCGCCGCATCGCGGTTGAAATAACCCTGGACCTGCGGCTGCGCGCCATCCGGCACATCATGGCTGCCCAGCACATTGGTGGCAAAATTGGCCTCCGGCGCCATATGCCACACCATATTGGCGCTGGCCTTGTCGGCCGCCTCGACAAAGCGCACATTGGCGACCGCTTCATATTCATCCAGTGCCGTGCGGAAGGCATCCATCTGGGCCGTGGTCCACACCGCGCCGTCAAACGCGCCGATGCTGCTTTCCGCCGCCGTCACTGTCCCGGATGAGAAATGATAGGTGATGGGATTGTTATAGGCATCCACCCAGCCGGCGCCCCAGACCAGGGAATCAACCAGCGTGCTGCCATAGCCACGTTCTGCAAATGTATTACTCTGCGTAGCCATTCTGCCCGCCCTGCCCCGACAAAGCCCAGGATAGCATTAGCCCGGCGATAAACAATCGGATTCCGGCGGGGGTGGGGTTATCCTACAGCGCAACACGGCAAAGACCTTTTGATCAGCCATCAACCACTACTAGAAGATCTACGCTACGTCTAATGCGTCCTTCGGCTATCGAAGCAGCAATAGCAGCCTCAATCACCTCCTTCAATTGCGCACTCGTTGCCTTGAACCCTAAAAGGCGAGAAATTCCGTTGATTGCTTCCGCCTCTGTAGCCCCAAAGTGAGCGCGCAGGAAGCGGACAAGTGCCTCTTTGACTTCCATTGGCGGCAGCATCTCTGGCTTCCTCAGACCGAGTGAACTCACGCCCAAACGATTGCGAACTCTAATCGGCGCACCAGCCAAGGCAAGGAATCCGGCTGATTCTGCAACGGACTTTTCTCTGAGGATAACGTCGATCCCTCGATCAACGGCGGCTTGAATCCGGTTCCCAGCCCTCTGCAATCCCCAAAGTGTACGAATGCGGGTTACGACTTCAGATCGATGGATAGGCCCCTCAAGCTCGACAATCCTTTTTAACAGAGAAGCCATTGTTCCGGTGGGAACGTCATGAATTTCTGTGTGCTGAGGAACATCAAATTTTGCTTCTTGATAAGTTTCGGTCAGAGAATTGTCGGACTCTGATATCATCAAGCCCACTAGAGAGACGTCCTCTCTATCGACCGTGACTATCTCCAGAACGCTTCCTTTTGATGTCTCGAAGGCAGCTGCATCTCTCGACATCAGTTCCGCCTTCGCTTCTTCTATCGCAGCTAGCACCTTCTTGAGCTGGTCTTGCGGCCTGTTGAACCAATCGGTGCTCCATATTCTATGGATGATCCAGCCGTGATCTTCGAGTACAGCCTGCCGTAGCCTGTCGCGATCACGCGCAGATTTTGAGCTATGGTAGGCAGCACCATCGCATTCAATTCCGAGTATATACCGCCCTGGCTTCTCCACGTCCGCAACGGCAAGATCAATAAAGAACCCAGCCAAGCCCACCTGAGGATGCACGTCATATCCATAGTCGCGTAGCGCCTTGGCTACTTGCTCTTCAAACACACTGTCATGTTCACGGTCGGTCTTATTACCGATACTGAGCCGACCAGTCCGAGCAAAATGTAAGAACAGCTTGAAGGCAACGACACCTTTACCGCGCCCTCTCTCCAAATCGATATCTTCGTTGGTTATAGAGCTGAAAACCTCGCAGCGGCGCTTCGCTCGGCTGATTAGAACGTTTAGTCGACGCTCGCCTCCTTCGCTGCTGAGTGGGCCGAAGCGCATAGCCATATAACCCTGAGGATTCCGCCCGTATCCCACAGATATGAAAATCACGTCTCGCTCATCACCCTGAACATTCTCAAGGTTTTTGATAAAGAATGGCTCTGCTGGGTGAGAAGAGAAAAATGGCTCCGTATCCGGGTTCAACCGCCGGAGCCTCTCCAATTCATCCCAAACCGCTCCCCGCTGCTTTGTCGAGAATGTTGCCACGCCAAGCGACAGGTTCGGATGCTCTTTGGCATGCCGAATGATAGATTCGGCAACGGCCTTTGCCTCCTCCACATTTGTCGCCGTGTTGCCGCTATCGAACGTCGCATGGGGTAAATGGTGGAATCGCAACCCCATTCCTGCTTGCTGTGTGTAAGGGCTAGGAACGATGTAAAGTTTGTTTTCGTAAAACTGGCTATTCGACACGGCAATCAATGATTGATGGCGACTACGGTAATGCCATCGCAGCATTCTCTGCGGCAAACCTTTCGATACGCACAAACCAAGAATACTCTCGACATCGCCGACACCAGCAGAGCCGTCATCATCGTCACTGTCATCACCAGCAATAACCTTGTCGAAAAACCTGGTGGGCGGTAGCTGCCGATCATCGCCGACTACGACAATTTGGCCGCAACGAGCGATCGCTCCCAATGCATCAACAGGCTGAATCTGGCTGGCTTCGTCAATTACAAGCAGATCAAAATCTAGTGCGCCTGGCTCAAGAAACTGGGCGACCGACAACGGACTCATCATGAAGACAGGTTTCAAAGCCTGAATAGCCGGTCCCGCCCGCTTCATTAGTTGACGAATAGGCATGTGCCCACGCCGCCTCGCAATCTCTCCCTTCAGAACACCGAGAGGGCCAGCGCCTCCATCCAAACGCGGAAGCTTTGCGTGGTGCGCTGCCGCAACCTCCTTGCGGGCCAGCTCGATTCGCTTTCTGTCAAGTTTTCTAAACTCATCGACGGCGCGATTCTGCGCATCACCATCGAAACGGGCTATTTCTGGATCCGATTTTGCCATATCCGAAAGAAGGGCGTCATAGTATGCCATCTCAAATTCGTTAATTACTGATCGTGTATTTAACATCCCGCTTTCAAGAGCGCGCACGATGTCGGAAAGTCCGGCTTCTGCCGCAGCTACTGTCTTTGACCTATAGGCTATCCATTTTGATAGCTCTTCTGCTCGATCAATCCACGCATTCACTCGATCAATAAATGAACTGAATGGAATATTTTCCAAACTTGAAATGCTAAATGCCGCTTTAAGGTTTAACTTTAGACTCGATGCCAGCGCCTCCATATCCTTGGAAAGCGACTGGCTAAGAGAATGCAATTCCGCTCCAATCTGACCGACTGTGCCGCGCTCTTGAACCGGGGCCGTAAGCCGCGATATCTCTTTCGACCTTGCAATTTCCCCATTGCCAGCAAACCATTCTGCTGCCGCCTCCAACTCCTGCCAGTTAGAACGCTCTCCTCGCCAGGCGCTTCCATACGCCTTACGGGTCAACACTTCCTTGTCAGCCAGCTCTTTGACTAACTTCTGCGCTACAATCAAATTATCTAGCAGAGAGATTCGATCAGTTTGAGCTTTCGGCAATGGCACAGTCAGGATGCTGCGCAAGAGATTAAGCGCTTTACGATAGTCTCCATTTATCCAGCGCAGCCAGCTTGCTCCATGCACAGCAATCGCCTGTCGCACCGTCTTTACGTCAGTGTCCCAGGCTATATCAGACCAGACCAAGGTAAGTTTTCCCCTTAAGCTCGCTAATTTTTGCCCGGAGGCTATCGCTTCAGTAATTTCTTCGCGCTGCCTAAACCAACATTCGTCCGTAATGGCTGCGGACTCTAGATTTGGAGCCCCAGCAATTCGGGCGGTGATAAATGACAGGTTCGCCGCTTCGGAAAGGTTCTCGGGTGGGTTAACACCTATAAGCACGCCAAGGCGTGCTGAGCATTGCGTGATGGCGTGGAGAACTGCCTGTATGTTTTTGATTTTGACGGCCAACCGATCCGTTTCCGTCGGCAAGAGCGCGTCCAACTCAACGCCCCTCCACGGATGCTGTTCTGGAAGCCCTATAGAATCTATCCTGGCTGCAATATCCGTCAGCAGCAGTTCGCGCTCCTCCTTGTCAGCGCGCGTCCAAAGCCCTGGCTGAACCAAAGTAATATCTGAGGGCTTCTGCCCAAGCTGCTTTAGGCGTACCAGATGACCAACCACTTGGTATGGGGACAGTCCGGCACAATGATGACGCTTATGAAGGCGTACCGCATGTGCATTCAAAGCATCTCTGTATTGCTGCAAATGCCTCAGTAGTGCTGCATCCTCGTTGCCATACGGACGCCCCAAATCCCAAGTTCGGCGCAGTTCCTCCAAGACTTGTCTTTTGTTTGCTTTATTGCTGTGAAGTTCCAGACAAACATCACCCACGCCTGCCGCATCAAGGCGCCGCTTCACCACTTCCAGCGCGGCCATTTTCTCCGCAACAAACAAAACCTTCTTCCCGTCAGTGACCGCAGAAGCGATCACATTCGCAATAGTTTGCGATTTTCCAGTTCCGGGAGGGCCTTGAACGACCAGATGTCGGCCACGCCTGACTTCATGTATAGCCAATGTTTGAGAACTGTCCGCGTCAACGATATGAATCAGGTCGGACGGTGGAATATGAGGATCAATACCGTTGTCTTCCGACAGCAACGCCTCGCCGGCCGGGAAGCCATCCCCCAGCAGCCCTGCCACTACAGGATGTTGCGAAAGAGCTGCATTATTCGGCCAGCTTTCCGGGTCCAGGTCTCGATACATTAGAAACTTTGAGAACGAGAAAAACCCCAGAACCATATCGTTTGGTAGCACCTGCCACCTGTGCTGGCCCGCAATAGCATCTGCCACACGATCCAAATATGCGCTTGGATCGAAAGCATCATCACTCTCGGCGAACTGGGGCAGCTCAAGGCCGAACTGGCGCTTCAGCAAGGCAGCGAGGGACAAATTCGGTGCGATATCTTCATTGAGCCAACGAATTTTGAACCGCTCTGATGCATTGCCTCGCTCAAGGGACACTGGCACTAATATCAAGGGCGCGAAGCGTTCCTTCTCTGAATTCTTATCCTCGAACCATTTCAACGCCCCCAGAGCCAAGAAGAGAATATTAACCCCTTGCTCCTCCTGAAGAGTCTTGGCATCCAAATACATTGTGAACAGGCGCTTCTGTAGTCCCTCAGAAGTGAGCCTAGTCTGCAACTGATTGTCACTGTGCCTTTGGAAAACCCCACGCTCATCCACGGAGTCGTTTTCTGGCTGCGCCAACTCTGCGATTAAGTCGGCATCACCAACCGCGGTGGCGTCCTGTCCGGCAGCGCTTCTACCGGCCGCGAAAGAGAACGCTTTTCCTTCTGTTACCAGCAGACGGAAAATTTCTGGGGTTATTTCATCTACAACTTCAATGGCCTTGATCTTTGAACCCCTAGGCGTGTGAATCAGCCGATTACGGGTCGATAGATCGAGGAGTTCAATCCTGCCTTTTTCAAGCTTGCTTAGGAGAGACGACGCAATGTCCCCGCCCGCTGGCTGCTCAACCGCCGCCACGTCAACCATTGCAATCCCCCTAATGCTTACCTGCTCTCCACCAAGTATGTCATCAAAATTAGGGGGCATCGCAATGATATTAACATGATCCGGCCCAATTGAAGTTGACCTGACCTGCCCCCCTGAAATCGGGCCACGGATGGCTAGAAAATTCCAGTTATGATCTGTGGGCCGGAATGGGAGGGATGCCATGAAAGCACCCCAACCCCGTTTGACAGCGCGCCCCAAGAAGCCGGAGGAGCGCCATCGCCACGCATGAGCCAAAGCAAAATATGCCTAAGCTATCCAGCGCTTCTGGGAAAAAGCCTCATCAGGCTGCGATGGTTGGAAAATTGGTAGGATAGGCTTTACCAAATGCGCAAATTAATCAACGAATTCAAGTATTTAAATTGGGAAAGTGGCGGAGGGGATGGGATTCGAACCCACGGTACAGGTTTACCCTGTACAACGGTTTAGCAAACCGCCGCCTTCAGCCACTCGGCCACCCCTCCGCACGCGAGTGGGTTTTACATTACACGGCGTATGCGGGGCCTCTTCTAAGGGGCTGCGGCGGCAGTGTCAACGTTCCGGCGCGAGATCGTTTGCCGGTTTTCCCTCGGTCCAGGCGAGTAATTCCTGATAGGTGAGCGGAAACACTGCATTGGGGTGTCCGGCGGCGGCATGCAGCAGTTCAAACCGCGCTAGGCTGGCATCCACCGCCATGGGCAAGCGGCCCGGATGGCCAAAGGGCGAGACGCCGCCAATGGCGAATCCGGTGGCCTCGCGCACAAGTTCAGCCGAAGCCCGGCGCGGCGGCTGGCCCAGGCCGAGCGCGCGGCCAAGCGCCGCCGTGTCACACATCCGGTCGCCGGCCACCAGCGCCATCACCGCCCTGCCCGCATGCTCAAACACCAGCGACTTGACGATGGCGCCGACCGGGCAGCCCAGGCCGGCCGCCGCCTCGGCAGCGGTGCGGGCGCTGTCGCCCAGCAGGATGATGCGGTTTTCGGCGCCATAGGGCGCCAGCGCGGCGCGCACCCGTTCCACGCTGGGATAAAGCGGTTTGGTGGTTTCGTCTAAAGCCATGGTTTAGCTGCCCAAGTCAGTGCCTGTTCGAGGCGGTCATTACCCCAGAAAACCTCGCCGCCGGTGCCATCCGGCCCGGCGCCCACCACAAAGCTGGGGGCGCCGAACAGGCCGCCATTGATCGCGGTTTCAACCTGCCGGGTCAGATCGGCCTTGATCTCGCCCGCGCCCGCCCGCGCCAGCGCGGCGGGAGCATCGCGGCCCAGGCCGGCCACCAGGCTGTGCAGCACGTCGGTATCGGCGATATCGCGGTCCTCGGCAAAGGCGGCGCGATACACCACCTGGATCAGCGCCGCGCCCCAGCCTTCGGCCAAAGCCACCAGGGTCAGCCGGGCGGCATTCAGCCCCATCGGCGGGTAGCGGGTTGGCCGGTGCCAGGGAATGGCATAGAGCGCGGCATGGCGTTCGATATCGCGCCAGCGATAGCCGCGTTCGGCCGGCGACACATCCTGAAACGGGCTGGGATTGGAGGAACGGCGCTGGAAGATCGGGCCAAGCAGAAACGGCCGCCAGTCAATCTCGGCGCCTGGCAATTGCGCCGCCGCCAGCCGCTCCACCCGGCTCACCGCCAAGTAGGAATACGGGCTGGCATAATCAAACCAGACACTCAGCCGCAACGCCATCGGTAAGCCCCGCCTCAGGGCACTTCATAGCCGCGCTGCACCGCCGGCCGCGCCATGATGCCTGCAAACCAGCGCTGCACATGCGGATAGTCGGCCAAATTTATGCCATGCCATTCATGTCGCCCGGCCCAGGGATGCGTCGCCATGTCGGCAATGGAATAATCCGCACCAGCCAGGTATTCGTGCTTGCCGAGATGGGCATTCAACACGCCATAGAGCCGCTTGGTTTCGGTGCTGAAACGCTCAATGGCATAGGGCACCTTCTCCTTGGCGAAGCGGACAAAATGGTGCGTCTGGCCCAGCATCGGGCCGAAGCCGCCCATCTGCCACATCAGCCATTGCAGCGCCTGGCCACGCGCCCGGGCATCGGCAGGCAGAAACTGGCCGCTCTTTTCCGCCAGATAGATCAGGATGGCGCCGGATTCAAACACGCTGTAGGGGGCGCTGCCATAAGCGGCCGGCGGCGCATGATCCACAATCGCCGGGATCTTGTTGTTCGGATTGACCGCCAGGAAATCCGGCGCGAATTGCTCGTCCTTGGTGATGTTGATCGGAAAGGCCTGATAGTTCAGGCCGGTTTCCTCCAGCATGATGGAGACCTTGCGGCCATTCGGGGTTCCCCAGGTATACAAATCAATCATGATCTTATCTCGCCTATTTGATGTTCTTGAGAAAGTGGAAACTGGATATGGCGTAGCGCTGGCGGAAATAGAAGCGGTGCGCATCCACACGATGGGTGCCGGAATCCAGGTCCACCACCTTGCGACCCTCGCTGCGCGCCAGCGCCTCCACCCAATCCAGCAGGGCGGCGCCATGGCCGCGCGAACGCAAGGCGGCGCGCGAGACCAGATCGTCGACATAAATCAGCGGGCCATGCACCAGGCGCTCCTGGCGCCGGAAGCCAATGCAGGCCACGGCCTCGCCGCCTTCCTCGATATAGGCCAGGCGGAAACCCTCCTGCTCCTGCCGACGCACCCGCTCCAGCAATTCGGCGGCATCGTTCAGATGCGGCCGCAATTCCTGCATGGTGGCAAAACAGGCCATAATCTGGGCATCGGTTTCAGCGAGAATAACTTTTGACATCAGATGCTTGCCTTTTATTTCTGAACGACTGCCGCAGTTTGGCCGAACAGCACTTTGCGGGCTTCTTCACTCATCACCGGCACGCCCTGGTTCACGGCCTTGCCCTTCTCATAAGCCCGCTTGGAAGCCGTCCGCGCCCAGATGGCATCAAACCAGCGTTTCAGATTGGGGAAATCCGCCAAATTCTGCCCTTGGCGCTCATGTGGCACAATCCAGGGATAGGAAGCCATATCGGCAATTGTGTAGGCATCGCCGCAAATAAACGCGCGACCTTCAAGCTGCCGATTCAAAACACCGTACAGTCTGTTGGTTTCATTGACATACCGGTTGATGGCATAGGGGATTTTCTCAGGCGCATATTGGTTGAAATGGTGGTTCTGGCCGCACATCGGCCCCAGCCCGCCCATCTGCCAGAACAGCCATTCGGTGCAGACCACCCGGCCACGCGGGTCTTGCGGGATGAACTGGCCGTATTTATCCGCCAGATAAAGCAGGATGGCGCCGGATTCAAACACCGAGATTGGCTCGCCGCCGCCGGCCGGCGCGTGGTCCACAATCGCCGGCATGCGGTTATTGGGCGCGATCTTGAGGAAGTCGGGGGCGAATTGTTCACCGCGCGCGATATTCACCGGCACCAGCCTGTAGGGGATACCGGCTTCCTCCAGGAACAGGGTGATCTTATGCCCGTTCGGGGTCGGCCAATAATACAGATCAATCATGGTATTCTCCCTGCAAACAGCCGGGGGCGCGGCATGCGGCCGGAGTGTGAGCGAAGCCGGGGCCTTGTTCAAGCCACCGCAACACCCTGCCCTGTCTCAAGCGGTGCGGGCCGGGGCCTCCAGCGGGATCACGATGGTGAAGCGGGTGCCGCCAGTTGGCCGGCTGGTCACCGTGATCTGGCCGCCCAGCACCTGGGTCACCAGATTATACACAATATGCATGCCCAGGCCGGTGCCACCGGTGCCGCGTCGTGTGGTGAAGAACGGATCAAAAACCCGCGGCAGGATCGTTGGCGGGATGCCCTTGCCGTCATCGCTGATATCAATTGCAATACGGTCGGCCCGCACCGGGGCGATACGAATGCGAATCCGACCGGGCTGGTTGCGGCCCTCATAGGCATGTTGCAGGGCATTCAGCACCAGATTGGCAATGATCTGGCTCAGCGCGCCGGGGCGATGTTCCACCATCAGGCCATCCGGGCAATCCAGTTCCACTTTATGCGGCGTGCGGCGCAGAGCCGGCGCCAGGCTGAGCAGCACTTCGCGCAAATAGGCGCCGATATCAAAGGCGCGCTGGGCATCGTTGGTCTGATCGGCGGAAACCTGCTTGAAAGCCTGCATCAGCCGGGCGGCACGGGTCAGATTACTCTGCATGATGCGGGTGGCTTCCACCGCCGTATCCAGAAAATCGGCCAGCCGCTGCGGGTCGGCCGTGCCTTGGCTCATATGCTGGGTCAATTGCTCCAGTTCCACCGCCAGATGCGAGGCGGCCGACACGCCGATGCCCAGCGGCGTGGAAATCTCATGGCTCATGCCGGCCACCATGGAACCCAGCGAAGCCATCTTCTCGGCCAGGATCAGGCTGGCCTGGGCTTCCTTCAATTCCGCCAGGGCACGTTCGGCATCATCCTTGGCCCGGCGCAATTCATCCTCAATGCGGCGCCGCGCCGTGATATTGGAGCGCACCACCACCACATCGCCCGAAGGCGTCACGCGCTCCTGCACCAGATACCACTCGCCGCTCAGCGTGCGTATATCAGCCGTGCGCTCAACCTGAGATGAGCGGTCGAGTGTGCGGTCAGATACCGCGCCATCCTCGGCCCGGCTTTCCGCCGGATCAAACACGCCACGCTCATAGCCGATGGCCAGCAGCTCGTCAAAGCGCTTGCCCACCACCTCTTCCACCGTCAGGCCATAGAGCGCGGCGAACCGGCTGGAACAGATCACCACGCGGTCATCGATGTCAAAAATGGCAAAGCCATCGCCGGCCACTTCCACCGCATGGCGCAGGCGGCGGTCGGTGGCATCGCGCTCAGAGGCATCGGCGATGGCAAAGGCCAGGCTGCCATCCGGCAGGCTGCCGGTGGTGAAATCCATCACCCGACCGCTGCGGCGGTGGCGGGCAATCTGGGCACTGGTTTCGCCGCTCACCAGCCGATGCAGATACATCCGCATCTCGTCCAGGCTGTATTCGCCAAAATCGCGCCGCCGCACCAGGAAACGCATCACATCATCCAGCATCGTGCCGGGATGGGCGATTTCAGGCGGCACTTCCAGCAATTCCAGGGCGCGCTGGTTCACGGTATGCAGCCGCATCTCGCGGTCAAACAACGCCACGCCCATCGGCAGCGCATCCAGCGCCCAGGCCTGATAGGCCTCGCGCTGGCGCGATTGCGCCAGGGCGGCATCGCGCTCGGCATAACTGCGCGCCACTTCCTGCGCCGCCAGATAATTGCCGCGCCGCGCCTGCTTGATCCTGCGCATCGCCACCACGCCGGTAACATTGACGCCAACCAGCAGCAACGCCATCAGGTAGATTTCGGCCGGCGCATTGCCAAACAGCCAGTAAGATGCCGCCAGAAAACCTAGCGACAGCATCACCGCATTGGCCAGCGCCACCCACATGGCATTCGGCACCACCAGGTAATAGCCGAACACCGCCGCCAGCGTGACCGCCGCAGCAACATGCGACGATTGCCCCATGCCGCCGCTTTCGGCGACATGCCACGAGCCGAGAATTTGCAGGTTGAGCGCCACCTCGCCAATGCCGATCAGTGTAAACAGCCGGTCGGTGCTGGCAGCCCGCGCCACCGCCCAGAGATAACCCAGGCCCACAGCCAGGCCAAGCAAACGCAGCAGCAGCAATTCCTGGAATAGCGGCACAAATCCCAGCATCCAGTAATCGCGCAGCATCGCCAGCACATAGATCGCCGTGGCAACCGCACCGGCCAGCCGGGCAAGGTCGCGCGTCTCATCGCGGATCGAGGCGCGGAACGCCATTTCCTGCCGGCGGTCGCTGAATTCGCCGGTTGGGGTGAAGATGTCTGGGCTTCGGGGATCGGGTCGCGGCTCGGCCATGGTTGGCGGCATTATCGTCTGCGCCCGCCTGCAAGCCAAGCCCGCGCAGAACGCAAGAATGGCCAGCAAGAAATGCCATGGCCAATCAAACCACCCGGCAGATTTTGCCGGGCTGGCTGCCCCGGCCGCGGCCAAAAGCCGGTTTTTCCGGGATTAACGATTGGCACGCGGCTTGCTCTGATCCAGCCAACACTTGATCCACGCCTATCCGGAGGCCTGTCACATGTCATTTTTCGGCGCACTCGGCACCGCAGTTCTCGGCGTCAACGCGGCGGCCACCTGGGTCGGCAATATCTCCGACAACATCGCCAATGCCACCACCAACGGCTACAAGGAGGTCAACACCGCTTTTTCCGATCTGGTGAATAACAAGCTGCTTGGCGACAGCCCGGTGATCGACAGCACCAAACATGGCGGCGTCACGGCCTCGGCCCGGTTTGAGAACCGCGCCCAGGGCGGCTATCTGCAAACCTATCAAACCACCAATGTGGCCGTCACCGGCGCCGGCTTCTTCCCGGTCGGCCGCCCCACCAGCGTGGTGGATCGTGTGGTGAACGGCGAAAGTGACCGCACGGTGCAAGTGGACGACACCACCTACTATACCCGGCTTGGCGACTTCCATCTTGATGCCGGCAATTATCTGGTCAATTCGAATGGTTATTACCTGCTGGCCAGCGCCACCGGCAGCACCAATCCGCAATTGCTGAAGGTCGATGATTCGCCGATTGATGCCATTGCCACCACCGAGGTGAATTTCACCGCCAACCTGCCGGCCAATGCCGCCGCCGGCGCGGTTTCGCGCTACGCTGTTGCCGTGAATGATGCCACCGCCACGGCGGTTTCCGGCCAGCATGATTTTGAAGTGGTCTGGACCAAGGGCGCCCTGGCCAATGAATGGCAGTTGGAAATCAATGCCGGCGAAACCGGGCAGACCAATTTTGGCCCGATGACCGTCACCTTCGCCGATGGCACCACGCCGCCCTTTCAGAGCGGCCGGCTGCAAAGCATCACCACCGCCGATGGCGCGGTAACCCTCAGCCCATCCACCGCCGGCGGCGCCGCCACAATCAGCATCAGCCCGGAATTCAGCGGTGCGGCGCAGCCGATCACACTCAATCTGGGTAATTTCAATGGCGGCTTCAATGCCAGCGCCACATCGGGCCTGACGCAATACAACACCCCCGATGGCACACCAACCAACGTGGATTACACCCAGGATGGCCTGCCGGGGGCGGAGTTCAAGAATGTCTCAATCGATGCGGCCGGCCAGATCATCTACAATTACGCCAATGGCCGCACCCAGACCGAATTCCAGATTTCACTGGGTAATTTCCGCGAGCCGGATCGGCTTGATCGTGTTGACGACACCACCTTCCTGTCAACTGCGGCTTCGGGAGCTGTGCGCTACGGCAATATCGATGATCCGGACAACGAAGCCGGCATCGGCAAACTGATCCCTACCACTGTGGAGCAATCCACGGTGGATGTGGCCGAGCAGATGACCTTCCTGGTGCAGGCGCAGCAGGCCTATGGCATGAACAGCCAGGTGATCACCGCTGCCGATGAAATGCTGAGCCGGCTGATCGACCTCAAGCGCTGAGGCTAAATCGGCAGCAGCCCCGCTGCGCAACCCCGACCAGCTCCGCCGGCCACGCTGCCATTGCCTGACACCCCAGCATTAAACGAATATTGTATTCGGACCACTCAATGGGGGCCGGTCATCCCCTTTGCCCCCTGGAAGGCAGCCTGGACCAAAACCAGACATCCTCATAAGCTCTACATCCACTGCTCGATGGACGACCTGTGTCCGTGCGAGTCAGGCAAGATTTACAAAGACTGCTGCCTGTCAGAGACTGCCGTCCTGCGGCCGCACTTGGCGGTTGCCCTGCCTGCGCCGCCGCCCGAGGACATACAGTAAGTAGCCTACAGCCGCGACATCACCGAGAGGATTGCCAGGCAATGAAGCGGCACCTATTCTACCCGTTCGATTTCGATGCGCGGGCAAACACGTTCATCGAGATCCAGCCGCACTGGGAGGAAAACGTCCGCAAGCTGCATGAAGAAAACCAGAAGAACACTATAGCCCGGTTGAAATTCGAACTGGGCGAGCTGGATTTCGAGCAGAAGTTCAAGAACTTCAAGGACGCGGGTGCCGTTCAGCCCTCCATCATTTCCTACCACAATCTGTTCGCACGGCAGGCCCGCTACGCCTTCTACTACGGCCTCTATTATCCGTCGCTTCTCGCTTCCTGTGCGCTCGGCGAGCGTATCCTGAACCATCTCATCATTGATCTGCGTGACCAGTTCAAGCATTCCGAGCATTACAAAAAGGTCTGGAACAAGAGCTCGGTCGACGATTGGTCGAAGGCAATCGGTATCTTGGAGGACTGGCAGGTCTTTCTGTCAGCCGAAGTGACTGAGAACTTCCGGGCGCTTGCCACCCTCCGCAACCGGTCGGTGCACTTCAACCCAGGCATGCTGGACACGTTGCGGGAAACCGCCCTGCAGGCCCTGCACCTCATCCAGGATATCATCAGCAGGCAGTTCGGCTACGGCGCCCTGCCCGCGCTGACGATACCGGGCACCAATGGCTTCTTCTTCCTGTCCTCGGAGAGCCTGCATAGGCCTTTCGTGAAAATCTTCATCCTGACCCAGTGCCCTCAGCTAGGCCCATACATGGCCATCTCGTTCAATACCGACGCCATCCTGTTCCACGACCGCCTGAACTACGAGGGCGCCGAGATGACGGACGAGGAGTTCGCCACCGCATTCAATGCCCGTACGCCGACTGAGGTGGTCAGCAACGCGATCCCGCCACCTGATCCGGCGGCAGGCCCCGTATTCGCCCTTTTTCAGGGTCAGCTCCGCCCCGTGCGCTTCAACCTAGAGCTATTTGACCAGCAGGTGGCCGCCATTGCGGCGACACAGCGGGCCGCTGAAGGGACCGGTGAGCCAACGGAGAAGGCTGGGGAGACGGCGTAACAGCACTTACTCGGCAAGGACTTCCTGCAACACTTTGTCATGCCGATTTGGGTCTGAGCCCTGCGAGACCTACATTCGTTGTAAGGGGTCAACGCCAGTCGTCGTCTCCGATACCACAACCGTGAGAAACAGATACTTATGCCGTCGATAGTCATCTCCATTCCGGCGCTGATGCCGGGCGACATCATCCTCACCTCGCTATTCAACGCGACTGGGAACAAGCTTCGGGAGGACGGAGCAAAATACACGCACACCGTACTCGTGCTCTCGCCCACCACCCGCGGCGAAACGCTTAGTCCGGACGGTAACTGCATTTGCAGCCGCGAAATCCTGACCAATGACACAGACTTTGTGGAGCATCTCGAAGATGCAGTTGACGCAGTGGTGCTGCGACCGATAAATCCACCCAGCATTCCGACCAAGGACTTCGTCAGGGACTGTATCATCCATGCCTTCGCCGATAGCGGCAGGCCATATCCGATCCAAGGCGTCCTGGAAAGTGGTAAGATTAAGAACAATCTCGCAATGCGGTTTCTAGAGCGAGCTTTAAAGCAGCAAAAGAACTCCATTTTCAAGGGGCAGATTTGCAGCGCGTATGTGGTGGGTATCCTTCACAGCGCTGGCGTTATTGTCATTGACGTGCGAGAAGACAGCGCGCTACGACAGGTAATGCCCGACGACCTTTCCAAGTCCCCACTCTTGGAATCCGTGCCCGGTGCTGTCCTGACCGTCGATGTCAATGACGGATCATGGAGGCGGGTGGATGGTCTCCAGGGCGAAATGTTTGGTCTGGACAGCAATAATATCCACAACATCGTTGCAGCAGGCTGTACGGAGATAGACGCCGCACCCTTGGATGAAGCAAAGGACAAGCTCAAGGAACAGATTGCCGAGCGCCTGGAGAAACACCTCAGTGGAGAGATTGATGATGTCTTGGATGCCCTATGGCCGACTCTGGCCAAGGAACGGAAGCTAGGCTGGGTGAAATAGCGGTCCGGAAGCCTTCATCCGAAAAACGTCAGCCTGGCCGGCAGCTCAACCCCGACCAGCTCCACCGGCCACGCTGCCATTGCATGCCCCCCTAACCTAACATTGCGACAGGATCACTTGATGGGGGCTGGTCAGTGGAGCATTATCAAAATCCCGAATGGGGCCTGCATCAGCGCGACAGGGCGCTCCGGGGCATGCAGTATTTCGATAGGGTGTTGCAGCAGCGGCGTTTCATCGCCGGCGACAATTTTTCAATGGCGGATATCACCGTTATCGGCGGATTGATCTTTGCCAGAATCGTGAATCTGCCCATACCGATACAATGTGAGGCATTGCAATCCTGGTATGGCCGCATGCAGGAACGCCCCGGCGTTAAAAACTGGTTCGACAATTTTGGCCCGCGCTGACGGCGGCTCACACCGGCGAGCAGCGTACGACAAATTTGGGCTGCGTGTAGCGGCAATGCATGTCGCTTTTACGATCCGGCGGTGAAACCCGGAACACGTCGCCTTCAACCCGGCGCATAGCGTAGTCATTGGAAAAACGCAGCCAGCCGAAACTATCGAAACGGCTGCTCAGGCCATTGGAGAAAACCAGTTCGCGCTTGCGGTTCTTTTCCACCGTCACGTTGTTGGAAAAGGTCAGCTTGCCGCCCTCACCTTCGCTGATGGTGAGATCGTTGCTGCAAATCGCCATCTTCTCATCCGGTGTCATCTTGCATTGGAATGGCGGCTGCGGCGTGCTCACCAGAATGGCGAAGATGGTGGCTTCCATCAAATTCATGGTGCCCTCCCTACGGTTCCGATGGCGGCATCATAGCAGCATCAGGCGGCAATCTCGAAGCCGGCCTCAATGATGGCGGCACGCACCGCCTCGGGCTTGGCCTCGCCCGCCACCTGCACGCGCTTGTCTTTCAGATCAATCTCCACCGCCGCAATACCGGGCAAAGGCGCCAGGGCCTGGCGGATGGCAGCGGCACAGCCGCCGCAGGTCATGCCGGGCAAGGTCAGGGTAAGCATGGCAAAACTCCTCGTGAATACTCTCTATACTTAAAGCTGGGGCTTACCAGATGGGAAGGTCAAGCCCTGCTGCATCATCGGCCCACCCATTGATTCTGCTCGCCGGGCATCAGGTCGTTATCGCTCCAGGAAAAGAAGATCAGCAGGCCCCAATCGGTTTTCTGGGCAAAGCCGTAAACCGGGTCGCCAGCCTGCACCAGGCTGCCGGTTTTCACATCCAGCGTGGTTGCCGCCAGCTTGATAACACCCTGCCGGGTGCGTTTCTTGAATAGCGGGATTTCCGGCAGGTTCACATTGCCCGCCAGCGGGATCGGCACACCAAAATCCGGCATGCCGAACAGCGTGTTGTTATCGTCGATGGCCAGGGCGCCAAGGCGCAGCTCCACCGCCATCTCGGCCTGGCCGCGTTCCTCCACCAGCCGGGCACCGCGGCGCAGGATGCGGTCACGGATTGCCGCCACGGCATATTTGCTGTCCTGCCCCTCGACATAGCGCTCATCCACAAACACCGCCGTGTCGGGCGGAATCGCCAAAGCCAGTTGCTGCGCCGCGCGGTCGGCGGCCGTTGAATGCAGCATCTGCTCGGTGGCGGTGCGGCCGGTATCGGTTTCCTTCAAGGAGGAACAGGCCGCCAGCATTGGCAGGATCAGGGCAAAAGCCAGAAGACGCATAAACATCAAAACACCTCGGAATCACTTTAGCGATTCCGAGGTGTAAAGCCGAAAAACGGCAGAAAAATGGCTATATTAGCTGCTGTATTTAATCGAGCAGCCATAGGCCCGGGTCAATGCCGGGTCCATCGGCTTGCCGGCCTTCACGGCAGCCAATGCCTCGCGCACATAATTCCGCGCGCCCTTCACATCGGCCGGATTTGCCGAGGGTTTGTCGTCGATGGCGCCGATATAGGTCAGCACACCTTTGGGGTCGATCACATACATATGTGGGGTGGTCTGGGCGCCATACATGCGGCCGATCTTGCCATCCGCATCAAACAGCACATTGCCCGGCGCGGCGTTGCGCTCAGCATTAAGCTGCTTGGCCTCGGTGGCCGAAACATGGCCCTGCGTGCCTGGCGCCGAGGAGAGCAGCGTCAGCCACACAATGCCCTCGCCTGCCGCCTGCTTCTGCAAGCCCTGCATGTTGCCCGAATTGTAATGCTTCTGCACAAACGGGCATTCGTGGTTGGTCCATTCCAGCACCACGGTCTTGCCACGGAAATCCGACAGCGTGACCGGCTTGCCATTCACATCCATGGCGCGGAAATCCGGCGCCGGCTTGCCCGGGCTGGCCAGCGGTTCGGCCTCAGCGCCATGCAGGGCAATCAGGCCAGCGGCCAAAGCGGCGCCAGCCATAAGCAGGGTACGTCGCAACATAGGAATGCCTCCTTGGTCAGAGTTTGTTCAGTGCGTCGAGAACGATGCTTTCAGTCAACAATTGCGGCAGCAATACCGGCTTCGCCGCCGGATCAGCTGGATACAGGACATAGAGCGGCACGCCGGAGCGACCATAACTGCCGAGATAGCGCGTGATCGCCGGGTCGCGCCTTGTCCAATCGCCTTTCAGCGCCAGCACGCCGCGTTCACGCAAGCGCGCCGCCACCGCTTCGGAAGACAGTGCCGCGCCTTCATTGACCAGGCAGGTGACGCACCAGGCCGCCGTCATGTTCACCAGCACCGGCTGGCCCTTGCCGCGCGCCTCGGCTATGCGGGCGGCATCGAAGGCCGTCCATTGCACGGCGCTGCGGCCCGGCCCGGGCATCGCCTTATCCGAAACACTTCCGGCCTGAGCCCCGCCGGCTTCCTGCGGCACGCGCAGCAAAAGCAATGCACCGATCACCGCCAGCATGGCGATGCCGCGCCCGATCCAGACCCGGCGCTCGGCATGGCCCAAGGCCCAGGCGCCAAAGCCGAGCAGCAGCATGCCGAACAGGCCGGCCAGCATGGCATCCGGCCCGGCCTGCTGCGCCAGCACCCAGATCAGCCAGGCCGCCGTGGCAAACATCGGGAAGGCCAGCGCCTGCCGCAAAGTGGTCATCCAGGCGCCAGGGCGCGGCAGCAACCGCGCCAGGCCCGGCGCCAAGCTGAACAGCAGGAAGGGCAAGGCCATGCCGAAGCCCAGCGCCAAAAACACCGCCAAGGCCAGCGGTGCCGATGCGGTGAGCGCAAAGCCAAGCGCTGCGCCCATGAACGGCGCCGTGCAGGGCGTGGCTACCAGCACCGCCAGCGCACCGGTGAAAAAGGCGCCAGCCGAACCGCCGCGCCCGGCCAGGCCCCCCCCCAGATTGGCGCTGAGGCGGATTTCAAACAGCCCGGCCAGATTGAAGCCGATCAGCGCCATCAGATAAGCCAGCGCCAGCACCACCGCCGGGCTTTGTAATTGATAACCCCAGCCGATGGCGGCGCCGCCGGCACGCAATATCAGCAGGGCAGCAGCCAGGGCCGCGAAAGTGGCCAGCACACCCGCAGTATAGGCCAGCCCCTCGCGCCGCACAGCGCCGCGCTCGGCCTGACCCAACCGGGCAAAGGCCAGCGCCTTCATGAACAGGATCGGAAACACGCAGGGCATGATATTCAGGATCAGGCCGCCCAGCATGGCCAGCAAAACCGCTTCCCAGGCCGATATATCCACGGCAGCAGGCAACGCCATTGCCGTGCCGCCGGCCACAGTCGGCACCATGCCCGGCGCGGCGGCAATGGCAAAAGCCTGGCGCGCAATCATGCCATCGTCCAGTTTCTCGCTCAGCACCAGCACACCCGACAACGCCGCCACCGGCTTGCCGCGATCAATACCGCGCTGCACATCCAGTGTCAGACCATCGGGGCTGAAATGCGCCGGCTGCCGCGCTGCATGCTGCACGGCATTGCCATCATCTGCATAGAAAAACACATCGCTGAAACGGCCGGCTTCCAGGCCGGTGGCGGCAACAAACAACCGCAGCCGCTCGGCATCGCCATCCACCTTGGCGGCCCAGGGGCTGGGGCGCGGCTGCGCCTGGGCTGCCGTCTCGAATAATCTGCTCCAGCGCGGATCAACGCTGCCTGGCGCGGCCTGCACCGGCAGAACCATGCTCAGTTCAACCTCTTCCGGCACGCAGATATTTTCACAGACCAGCCAGCTTGCCTGTGCCAATACCGGCACAGTTTCGCCCGGCCGCGCATCGGCCGGTGCAGTGAGCGTAACCGGCAGCACAAACTCGCCTTCATAGCCGTAATTGGCCAAGCCTTGGATGATGAAACGCTGTGGTGCCGGCCAGTTGATGGCGCTGGCCTGCCAGCCCGGCGGCAGCTTCCAGNNGTCCAGGTCAATTCGGTCGGCAAGCCGGAATCACCGGGATTGCGCCAGTAGGAATGCCAATGCTCGCGGTGCTTTAGCCGCAAACCGGCCTGGATTGTCTCACCCGGCGCAATGCTGCTGCGCTCGGTGATCAATTCAGCTTCGGAATATTCCGTGATGACAGGCTGCGCCGCCGCCGTGAAAGGCAGCAGCAGCAAGGCGAAAACGAACATGAGTGACCGGTGCGACATGGCTAGAAGGTAGCCATTGCCCCGCACCGGTCAACCCCATATCACGCGGGTTTTATCAACCCGCCAGTTTCTTCTTCAGCAACTCGTTCACCGCCGCCGGATTGGCCTTGCCGCCGGAAGCCTTCATGGTCTGGCCGACGAAGAAGCCGAACAGTTTGTCCTTGCCCGAGCGGAATTCCGCCACCTTGTCTGGATTGGCGGCCATCACCTGATCGATCACGGCTTCGATGGCGCCGGTATCGGTCACCTGGCGCATGCCGTTTTCGTCCACGATGGTGGCGGCATCCTTGCCGCTTTCCACCATCAGCGCGAACACATCCTTGGCCAGGCGGTTGGAGATGGTGTTGTCGGCAATCAGGTCGATCAGGCCGCCAAGTTTTTCCGGCGTGATGACAAAATCCGCCATCGACTGGCCGGATTTGTTGAGGAAGCCGAAATAATCGCCAATCACCCAATTGGCGCAGAGTTTGCCATCGCGGCCCTTGGCCACCGCCTCGTAGAAGTCAGCGGCTTCCTTTTCGGCCGACAGCACGGCGGCGTCATAGGGCGAGAGGCCGAGTTTCTCAATGAAACGGGCCTTCTTCTCATCCGGCAGTTCCGGCAGGTCGGCCTTGATGCGCGCCACTTCGGCCGCATCCAGTTCCAACGGCAGCAGGTCCGGATCGGGGAAGTAGCGGTAATCATGCGCCTCTTCCTTCGAGCGCATCGAACGAGTGACACCACGCCCGGTATCAAACAGGCGTGTCTCCTGCGCGATGCTGCCGCCGCCTTCGATGATATCGATCTGGCGCCGTGCCTCGTATTCGATCGCCTGCATCACAAAGCGCACCGAATTCACATTCTTGATCTCGCAGCGCGTGCCGAGCGGGCCGCCGGGCTTGCGCACGCTGACATTCACGTCGGCGCGCATCGAGCCTTCTTCCATATTGCCATCGCAAGTGCCGAGATAACGCAGGATGGTGCGCAGCTTCTTGAGATAGAGGCCGGCTTCCTCGGCATTGCGCATGTCGGGTTCCGACACGATCTCCATCAGCGCCACACCAGAGCGGTTGAGGTCAACATAGGTCTGGTTCGGCGACTGGTCGTGCATGCTCTTGCCGGCATCCTGCTCCAGATGCAGCCGGGTGATGCCGATCTCGCGGCTTGAGCCATCCGGCATGTCCAGAATCAGCCGGCCGCTGCCAACGATGGGCTGCAAATACTGGCTGATCTGATAGCCCTGCGGCAAATCGGCATAGAAGTAGTTCTTGCGGTCGAATACCGAATGCAGATTGATCTGCGCCTTGAGGCCAAGGCCGGTGCGCACCGCCTGTTCAACACAATAGCCGTTGATCACCGGCAGCATGCCGGGCATCGCCGCATCCACCAGGCTGACATGATCATTCGGCTCGCCGCCATAAGTGGCAGAGGCGCCGGAAAACAGCTTGGCCTTGGACGAGACCTGGGCATGCACTTCCATGCCGATGACAATCTCCCAAGCGCCGGTGGCGCCCTGGATATAGTTCTTTTCCGCGTTCTCGCTCATCTTACTTGCTCCACCAGGCTTCCGGCTTGGCCGTGAAGTCCGCCGCCTTCTCCACGCCACGCGCCACGCGCAGCAGCGTTGCCTCGTCGAATGGCCGGCCGATCAATTGCAGGCCCAGCGGCAAACCATCACCACTCAGGCCGGCCGGCACCGAAATCGCCGGCACGCCGGCCAGGTTGATCGGCACGGTGAACACATCGTTGAGATACATCGCAATCGGATCGTCGCTGTTGGCGCCGATCGGGAAAGCGGCATTCGGCGAAGTCGGCGTCAGGATCGCATCGACACGCTGGAAGGCCTGGTCAAAATCCTTCTTGATCAGTGTGCGCACGCGCTGCGCCTTGGTGTAATAGGCATCGTAATAACCGGCCGACAACACATAAGTGCCGATCATGATGCGGCGCTGCACCTCGCGGCCAAAACCGGCGCCGCGGGTATTCTCATACATCTCGGTCAGATCCTTGCCCGGCACCCGCAGGCCGTAGCGCACGCCGTCATAGCGCGCCAGGTTCGACGAGGCTTCGGCCGGCGCGACGATGTAGTAAGCCGCCAGCGCATGATAAGTGTGCGGCAGGCTGATATCGACGATCTCGGCGCCGGCCTCGCGCAGCCAATCCTTGCCGCGCTGCCACAGGGCCTCGATCTCGGGATTCATGCCATCCATGCGGTATTCGCGCGGAATGCCGATCCGCAAACCCTTCACGCCGGCTTCCAGGCTGGCGGCATAATCCGGCACCGCCATATCCACCGAGGTGCTGTCCTTGGCATCAAACCCGGCCATGGCCTGCAACATCAGCGCGGCATCGCGCACATTGCGCGCCATCGGGCCGGCCTGATCCAGCGACGAGGCATAAGCAATGATGCCCCAGCGCGAGACGCGGCCATAGGTTGGCTTGATGCCGGTAACACCGCAAAGCGCCGCCGGCTGGCGGATCGAGCCGCCGGTATCGGTGGCGGTGGCGCCAAGCGCAAAGCCGGCGGCAACCGCCGCCGCCGAGCCGCCCGAGGAACCGCCCGGCACCAGCTTGGCGCCATCCTTGCCGCGCCAGGGATTCACCGTGGCGCCGTAATAGCTGCTCTCGGTTGACGAACCCATGGCGAATTCGTCCAGGTTGACCTTGCCCAGCATCACCGCGCCTTCCGCCCACAGCTTGGCGGTGGCGGTGGATTCATAGGCCGGCACAAAACCATCCAGGATATGGCTGGCCGCCGTGGTCAGCACCCCTTCGGTGCAGAACAGGTCTTTCACGCCGAGCGGAATGCCTTCCAGCAGGCCGGCATTGCCGCCGGATTTGGCTGCCTGGGCGCGGCGCGCATCGGAAGCCTTGGCCATCGCCAGCGCCTTATCCGGTGTTTCGGTGATCACGGCATTCAGCGGCTTGGCCGCCTGCATCGCCTTGATGCAAGCCTCGGTCAGCTCCAGGCTGGTGAAATCCTTCTTGGCCAGGCCGGCAAGCGCGTCGGCAATGGTCAGGCGGGCGGGATCGAGGCTCATTATTCAACCACCTTGGGAACAGTGTAAAAGCTGCCCTGCCGGCCGGGCGCATTTTTCAGCACGGCTTCCGCATCGCCGCCTTCGGTGACGGCATCCTGGCGCAGCCGCAGCTTCATCGGCGCTACCGAGGTCATCGGCGCCACATTGTCGGTATTCACCGCCTGCAATTCTTCGACAAACGAGAGAATCTTGTTCAACTCCTCGGTCATCGCCTCCTGGCGCTCAGGCTCCAGCTTGAGCCGCGCCAGCTTGGCGATTTTCGCCACTGTGGCTTTATCCAATGACATGCGCTGTCCGTTCGTGCTAGCAGGTCGGAATCAATAGAGAAATCGCGGCGGAAAGTAGCATTCGTGACCCTTCCCGGCAACCCATCCTCCCCAGACAAGCCTGCGCCCCAGAAGCGCGCGCCAAAACCCGGCGCGGCACCGATCTGGCTGCAAAACCGCCAGCGTTTTCTCGGCCTCGATCTGGGCACCAAAACCATCGGCCTGGCGCTTTCCGATGAGGGCCACCGCATCGCCACGCCCTATGCCACCATCGCCCGCAAGAAGCTGAAGGATGATGTGGCTGAACTGAATCGCGTGGTGAACAAGGAAGGCGTCGGCGCCCTGGTGCTCGGTCTGCCGGTGAACATGGATGGCACGGAAGGCCCGCGCTGCCAGGCGGCCCGCGCCTTTGCCCGCAATATCGCGCCGCTGGTGCCGGTGCCACTGACCTATTGGGATGAACGACTCTCCACCGTGGCGGTGCAGCGCATGATGGTGGAGGCCGATCTGAGCCGCGCCCGCCGCGCCGAACTGGTGGACAAGCTGGCGGCCAGCTACATCTTGCAAGCCTATCTCGACTGGCTGCGCGGCCAGGCGGGCGAGCCGGATCACTCCACGCTATAATCCCGCTTCAAAGCCGTAATGGCCGGCTCTTGCTGCACCAGCCAGGCATCGAAACGCGCCAGAAGTTGGCGCTCATCGCGGGTGGAGAGATGATAATGGCCACGCTGATGCGGCAGGCGCGGATCAAATACCAGCTGATCCGGCGGCAGCATCATCACCTGCCGCATCTGGTGCTGCAACACGGTGACATTGCCGAACAATCCATCGGCCTCGCCCAGCAAGGCGGCGCGGATAGCGGCGCCCAGCGAATTCTGTTCATGTAGTTGCGGCGCCGGCCCCTGCCAGGGCGTATCCGCCGGCAGGCTGAAACCACGCACCAGGGCCAGGCTGGGCAGCGGTTCCGCCGGCAGCATCAGGCGCCCGGGCGCCACCAGGATGCCATCCAGATAAGCCACCACCGGCTGGCTGTAGCTAATACCGGCGGCCTGTTTGATCTCGCGCTGCCAGCTTGGATTATCCGGGTATTTGAAGCCGATGCGGCCCTCGATCAGCGCCTGATGCAGCCGCATCACCGGCAGCGGGCGGTAGTCAAATCGGATGCCCTCGGCCGCGGCAAACGCATCCAGCAAGGCGCGGCCGAAGCCACGGAAGCTGCCGCTCAGCGTGGTATAATGCGGCGCATAATCCAGTTCCTCCACGCCCACCACAACATTACGCGGCTGGGTATGGCCGGGCTGCGCCGAAAGCAGCACACCCAGAAATAGAATTGCACATGCAATTATCTTGGTCATAAACGGGTTCTGCCACAGCAAAACCGCCAAAACAAGCGGCTTGCGAAACAGGCTGCGGCAAAGGCGCGAATCCGTTATTGTACCTACAACCGGCGGCAAAGCCGGATCGGAAACGTCTCCTCGGGAAGTAGCCGTCATGAGCGACATCGCCCTCTCCGCCGGCCCACAGCCGGAAATGCGTCCCGGCCTGCATGACATGCAGGTGATGGCGTTGATCGGTGTGGCGCATGGCATCAGCCATTTTTTCCAGCTTGTGCTGCCCAGCCTGTTCCCGTTGCTGAAAGATGATTTCCAGGTCAGTTACACCGAGCTTGGCGCGGTGATGACCGTGTTCTACGTCACCTCCGGCCTGTTGCAGACTCCGGCCGGTTTCCTGGTTGACCGCATCGGCGCCCGCGCCGTGCTGCTGGGCGGCCTGGGCATCTATTGCGCGGCGATTGCGCTTTATGGCCTGGCGCCGAGCTTCTGGCTGCTGTTGCCCTGCGCCATGCTGGCCGGCATCGGCAACAGCGTGTTCCATCCGGCGGATTACTCCATTCTCAATGCCTCGGTGCGGCAGAACCGGCTCGGCCGTGCCTATGGCTCGCATACACTCGGCGGCAATCTCGGCTGGGCCGCCGCGCCGCCGCTGATGGCCGGTGCGGCATTGCTGATCGGCTGGCGCGGCGCGCTGCTGCTGGCGGCGGCGCTGGGGGTGATCGTGCTGGCTTTGCTGCTGCTCAGCCGCCAGCGCCTGGCCGACGATATGGGCGGCCGGCAGCGGGCTGAGGCCGGCAAGGCTGCGACGCCCGCCACCATGGCGCCGCTGCTCAGCCTGCCGGTGGTGATGTGCTTCGGCTATTTCCTGCTGCTCGCCACCGGGCTGGTGGCAATCCAGAATTTCCTGCCCGCCACGCTGGAGGCGCTGCATGGCACGCCGCTCAGCCTGGCCACCACGGCACTGACCGGCTTTCTGCTGGGCGCTTCATTTGGCGTTGTTGTTGGCGGCGCCCTGGCGGATCGTGGCGTGGCCCCCGGCCGCATCGTGGTGGGTGGCCTGTTCGGCGCGGCGGCGCTGGCGGTGCTGGTATCGCAGGCCGACTTGCCGGCTTTGCTGCTGGTGGCGGCGATTGCCGGCGCCGGCTTCCTGCAAGGCGCCACCACGCCCTCGCGCGACCTGATCGTGCGCGGCGCCGCCCCCAAGGGTGCTTCCGGACGGGTATTCGGCTTTGTCTATTCCGGCCTGGATGCCGGCTCGGCGCTGGCGCCTGTGCTGATTGGCCTGCTGCTGGATCATGGCCGGCCTGATCGTGTGTTGCTGCTGGTGGCGGTGATGTTCCTGCTCACCACCCTCACCCTGTTCGGCATCCGCCAACGCAGCCAAACCTGATCAATTCATCAGCAGCCGACGCGGGCGCAATTCGGCCGCTACAGCGGGCGCGGCTGCATTCAGCTTGGCCGAAACGCTGACCTGATCGGGCGCCACGCCACGTGCCAGCAGATAATCCCGCACCGCTTCGGCGCGCGCCAGACTGAGTGCAGCGGCATCATCGCCCTCTTCCGCCATGGCCTCGCCGGTCAGTGCCAGGGCGCGCTCGTCCAGCAACGCCAATTGGCGATCCAGCACGCGCTGCGCCAGATCGCTGAGCGCGGCGGATTGAGCGGGGAAAAAGATCACGGCCCGGCGCAATTCCTCGGCCTGGGCGGGTGCAACACCTGCTGGCGCGGCCGCAGCGGCGGCGGCCAGCAGGAAAACAGCGAGTGCTACGCGCATGACGACCCTCCAGTATGGTTGTTGGTCGATGGCGTCAGCATGTCGGCAGATTCGGGCGGCTTTATGGCCGCCCGAAGGAGAAAATCAGGCGGGCAAAATCTCGTAATGATAGGTCTTGCTGATGATCTGCCAGCGCCCATCCAGCAGCACCAGGCTGAGATAATCGGTAAACACACGCGGCAGGATGGCACAGCGCACCTTCACCAAGGCGGTATTCGGCCCGGTGATATCCAGCAGCAAAATGGCTTCATGCTCGCGGCCCTGGCCGTTGGCCTTGGCCGAGGGGCGACCATTCACCAGCGCATACCATTGCTGCTGATCCACATCCACCAGGGTATTGCCGGTGGTGCAGAACAGATGCGCGGCCGGGTGGAAAGCCTGCGCCAGCTTGGCGGTGTCGCCTTCATACAGGCCGTCGAGATAGGTTTGGATCGTAGCCAGAATGGCATCATGCATGGTGGTTTCCTCTCGTTGTTTTTTTGGTTATAGCTGGCGATGGTATTTCAGCGGCAGCAGGTCGGCGGTGCTGTAGCTGGCCAGGCGGCCACCATCCACCGCCAGGATCACGCGCGCTTCGGGCGCAAAATCGCGTAACATTTCGCGGCAGATGCCGCAGGGCGCCACCACCTGGATAGTCTGGTTGCTCTCGGTCGGCCTGGGATGCCGCACCGAGACAATGGCGGTGATCGGATCGGCATTGCCACCGCCCTGGATCATAGCCTGCCCAACCGCCACCGCCTCGGCACACACAGATGCGCGGCCGACATAGGTATCGAGATGCAGGCCGGTGACGATGGCGCCGGAGCGCAGCCGCAAGGCGGCGGCGATATGATGCCGGCCGACGGCGTAACGCTGGCGGATCAGCGCAGTGGCTGCCGCCAGCAATTCCGCATCTTCGGCAGGCAATTCGCTCATGCGACCTCAGCCCAATTGCGCCAAGGCTTCGGCCAGCTTGTCGGCCAGAGCAGTTTGCGCGGCGCGACGCTCACGCTGTTCCTCAACCACCGCTTCCGGCGCACGCGCCACAAAGGTGGCGTCGCCCAGCTTGGCGTCGATCTTGGCGATTTCGGCCACCGCCTTGTCGCGTTCCTTGGCCAGGCGGGCGCGTTCCTTGGCGATGTCGATCACATCGGCCAGCGGCAGCAGCAGCGTCGCCTCGTCGATCACCACGCGGGCCGAGCCGGGCGGCACCGGCTGATCCAGCGCCATGGTTTCGATCCGCGCCAGGCGCTTGATCGGATCGGCATGGCGTTCCAGCCGCACCGCCGTTTCGGCATTGCCGCCATTCACGATCAGCGCAATCTTGGCCGCCGCCGGCACATTCAATTCGCTGCGCGCGGCGCGCACACCTTCAATCAGCCGGATCAGCCAGTCGATCTCGGCCATAGCCGCCGTATTCTCAGGCCGCGCGCCATCATTGGGCCAATCGCGCAGCATCAGGAAGCCCTGTTGTTTGCCATCAAACAACTGCTCCCACAATTCCTCGGTGATGAAGGGCATGAAGGGATGCAGCAGATGGATCAACTGGCGCAACACATAGGCGCAGGTGGCGCGGGTCTCGGCTTTCAGCGCCGCATCCTCGCCCAGCAAAGCCGGCTTGATCAGCTCCAGATACC
>DLGP01000155.1:4600-5086 GCA_002482765.1 Alphaproteobacteria bacterium UBA7691 | reverse complement strand
CCTGGCCGTGGCCAGCCTGCATGCCTTCCAGAAAGGCGTGTTCTCGCGCCTGCCGGAAGCCCAGCCCTGCCGCGCCGATGCCGATGGCCTGGAGCGCCTGGATGTCAGCGATATCGCCCAGGCCTTTCAGGTCCGCGCCGACAATCCGCTGGATGGTCTGGAGGGGCGGACAAGGCTGTTGCGCGATCTGGGCGCCGCTCTGCGCGCCAGCCCGGCCTTGTTCGACCGCGATGGCGAGGTGCCGCGTATCGGCCATCTGTTTGATTACCTCAAGGCCCAGGCGCAGGATGGCGCCTTGCCGGCGGCGGCGATCCTGAAAGCCCTGCTGCGTGGCCTGGGTCCGGTCTGGCCTGGCCGGATTGTATTCGAGGGCGTCAATCTGGGTGATTGCTGGCGCCATGAGGCGGCGGTTTCCGATGATGCGACGGATGGCCTGGTGCCGTTCCACAAACTTTCGCAATGGCTGGCCTATTCGCTGGTCGAGCC
>DLGP01000155.1:4039-4544 GCA_002482765.1 Alphaproteobacteria bacterium UBA7691 | reverse complement strand
GCCGGAATACCGCAATGGCGGGCTGTTCATTGATCTTGGCGTGTTGCGGCTGAAACAGCCCGAACTGGCCGCCGAACGGCTGCCGCCCGGGCATCCGGCGGTGGTGGAGTGGCGTGCGCTCACCGTGGCGTTGCTGGATCGCCTGGCGGCGCCGCTGCGCCAGCGCCTGGGCAAGAGCCAGGCTGACTTGCCGCTGGCCAGCCTGCTGGAAGGCGGCACCTGGGCGGCAGGGCGCAAGGCAGCGGCCGAGCGCCGGCCGGGCGGCACGCCGCCGCTTAATATTGTCAGCGATGGCACGGTTTTCTGATAGAGGGCATACAATGGCCAATGTGCATGTGATCGATCATCCGCTGGTGCAGCACAAGCTCACCCTGCTGCGGCGCAAGGAAGTCAGCACCGCCGAATTCCGCGGCCTGGTGCGCGAAGTCAGCCTGTTGATGGCTTATGAAGTGCTGCGCGACCTGCCCACCGAAAAGGTGACGATCGAGACGCCGCTGGAGACGAT
>DLGP01000155.1:0-3952 GCA_002482765.1 Alphaproteobacteria bacterium UBA7691 | reverse complement strand
CTGTATCGCGACCCGGCCACGCTGGCGCCGGTGGAATATTATCTCAAGCTGCCCGATGACGTGAACCAGCGCCTGGTGGTGGTGGTAGACCCGATGCTGGCTACCGGCCATTCCGCCGCCGCTGCCGTGGCGCGGCTGAAGCAGGCCGGGGCGCAGCAGATCAAGTTTGTCTGTCTGCTCACCGTGCCCGAGGGCCTGCGGGTATTTCATGACAGCCACCCGGATGTGCCGGTCTATACCGCATCGGTTGACCGCCAGTTGGACGACCATGGCTATATCCGGCCGGGCCTTGGCGATGCCGGCGACCGGCTCTACGGCACCAAATAGGCTTCAAATAACGGTCACATTGGAACGCTTTGTGTCGGCGGTCACAGGCCGGCCGTCGACATTCCCGCCGCGCTCACCATTTCGTCGCTAAGACTTCGGTCAAGAAGAATTGCAACGAAAGGTATGTATCATGGCCTTCCTCTATCGCAGATTGGTTCGCATCGGCCTCACCCTGGCGGTGGCCACGGCTGCCGGCCTGGCCGCGCCGGCTTTTGCCGCCACGCCTGAAGTCAAACTGGCTGAACCGCTTGCGGTGGCCGCCAGCCCGTCGCCGCGTGTGGTGGGGCAGGATGTGCGCCGCAACGCCGCCGTGATGCTGGGCCAGCGCCTGGTTGCCGGGCCGGGTTCCGGCATCGCTTTGCGGCTGGGTGATGGCACCAGCGTGGTGATTGGGCCGAACAGCGTGCTCAGTGTTGACGAATTTGCCGCTGACCGTATCGTTTTGCGCCTGGAGCGCGGCAGTTTCCATGTCGATTCTGCCAATCCCGGCCTGGTGCATGTCATCCTGCCCAGCGGCACCGTGGGCTTGCGCGCCGCCGCCGTGGCCGGCCGCATCGGCCCCGATCATACCGATATCGTGCTGCTCAGCCCGGGCCGTGTCGACGTTGCCGGTTTTGGCGGCAAGAGCGTGCGGCTTGATCGCCAGGGCCTGACCACCCGGATTCTCAGCCTGGGCAGCCCGAGCAAGCCGGTTTTGCTGCCGGCCGAGCGGCTGAAGGATTTCACCGGCTTTGCCGCCCAGGTCGCCATGCGCTGAGCCGCCAGCCGGCAGAGCCAAGATATGCCAGAGCGGAATCGGTCGGGTGTTAGCCGAACCGCTGGCGCCAAAAGCTGCCGGCGGGTTTGTCCGACGGTGAAAAAAGGCTGCGCCGAGGCTGCTGCCGAGTCGCTGTCACATAGCCGGAAAACTATAGAAAAAGCCGCTAACCATGCGGCTTTTTCGCATTTTTGGGGTTGTGCGGGAAACCGCTATCGTGGCCTCCGCGACACAGCTCGGCAAAAATATTTTCCCCCGGGGGCAGTTTGCTATTGCGTTGGGGGGCAGATGCTGTAAATAGCACCGCATGTGACGCACCCGCACGTGCCGATGGCCCCTGGCAGGTTATGCAACGACGAACGCGTCTCTTTTGGTGGCACAGCCGCAAGCTGTGTCGGGTTCAGAGCCGGTCCGAGAGGGAGGTTTCGATGCTTGCAGCCAATGGTGGCCGCTTGAAGACTCGTCTGCGAAATGCGCCTGCGAAGGCGTTGGAGCAGGGTCAGATTACACCGAAGATGCAGAAGTTCCTCGCCGAGTGTCGCGACACCGAGCCGTTTCTCGTTGTCGATGTGGACATCGTCGAGCAGAACTACCGCACGCTTTGTCATCTGCTGCCGTTGGCCAAGGTGTTCTATGCCACCAAGGCGAATCCGGCTGAGCAGATTGTGCGTCGTCTTGCCGATCTGGGTTCCAGCTTTGATGTCGCCTCTACTGGCGAGATTGAACTGTGCCTGGGCCAGGGCGTGACCGCCGACCGTATCTCCTATGGTTCGACGATCAAGAAGCGCACCGACATTGCCTTTGCCTATGACAAGGGCGTGCGGCTGTTTGCCTTCGATTCCGAAGCCGAGCTGCTCAAGCTGGCCGATGTGGCGCCGGGCGCGCGCGTGTTCTGCCGCGTGCTGATGGAGTGCGAGGGCGCCGAATGGCCGCTGTCGCGCAAATTCGGCTGCTCGCCGCGCATGGCCGCTGATCTGCTGGTGCAGGCGCGTCGGCTTGGCCTCGATCCGTATGGCATCTCGTTCCATGTCGGCTCGCAGCAGACCGATCTTGGCCAGTGGGACAAGGCCGTGGCCCAGGTGGCGCAGATGTTCACCATCCTGCAAGATGCGGATGTGGACCTGCGCATGATCAACCTGGGTGGCGGCTTCCCGGCTCGGTATCGCACTGACGTGCCGATGCTGGAAGCCTATGCCCAGGCGATCTCGGAAGCGATGACCAAGCATTTCGGCAATAACCTGCCGGAAATGATCATCGAGCCGGGCCGTGGTCTGGTGGGCGATGCCGGTGTGATCCAGGCCGAGGTCGTGCTGATCTCGCGCAAGGATTACGACGACGACCGCCGCTGGGTCTATCTGGATATCGGCAAGTTCTCCGGTTTGGCCGAGACCATGGACGAGGCGATCAAGTATCGCCTGGTGACGCCGCGTGATGGCGGTGCCACCGGCCCGGTCTCGATTGCTGGCCCGACCTGCGATAGCGCCGATATCCTGTATGAGAAAGCTGACTACCAGATGCCGCTCGACCTTGAAGTCGGCGACAAGGTGCAGATTCTCTCCACCGGTGCCTATACCACCACCTATTCCTCGGTGGGCTTCAACGGCTTTCCGCCGCTGAAGAGCTATTGCATCTGACCTGATCCGAACCCATGGCGGGTGTCGCGCGGCTTTTAAGCTGGCGCTGACACCCGTCTTTCGCGCCGGGGCTCTGGAACTACCGCTTGGCGGTTTCCGGAGTCCCGGCAGCGACTAAAGCGTGTGCCGCAACGCATAGACTCAAGTCGTAATACTAATTGCTTGCCGCTAACGGAAAGCTGTGGGACAAATCCGTACAGGGTTGTTTGTCGCGAAACGCGAATCGCTACAGACCGGCCTGGTGGGGGTTTCACAACAAAAATAACCAAGCGCAGGCGGGGCGGGGGTATGTGTCAATCTTTTAGGATGCTGCCGGAGCGGGGGCGATCAAGCCACCCATGATGCCGAGCAACCTGGATAGCGCCGCCGGCAGAAGCGGTGCCAAGGCAACCGGGCCATGAGCGCTACGGGTGAGGGGGATTTCCTCTNNGGTGAGCGTCACCGGCGCGAATTGCATGAATTCCAGGCCGGTCAGGCCGGGCGTGGCGCGGGCGCGGCGGATGCCGCCCTGTTTATCGATGCGCTGGATGCCATCGGCGAGGCGCTGGCGGTGTGGGATGCCACGCCACGCCTGTTGCGTTTCAATCGCCGCCTGCCGGATCTGTTTGGCCTGGGTGCAACCGATCTGCAAGCCGGCATCACCGCCAAGGAATTCCTGTTCCTGCTGATTGACCAGGGGGTCATCAACCTGCGCGCCGAGGAAGCCGAGGCCTGGGTTGAAGCCTATATCGATGCCTCCACCCGTGCCGACCGCAAGCAAGAAGTGCGGCTGGCCGATGGCACCTGGCTCAGCTTCGACTGGCGCCGCCTGCCGGCCGGGCAGCATGGCGGTGGCTATGTTTCAGTATTCAGCGACATCACCATCCGCAAACGGGCGCAGATGCGGCTGCGCCAGGCCGAGGCCAAATACCGGCAGATTTTTGACAACGTGCATGAGGGCATCATCCAGGTGACGCCGGAGGGCCGCATCCTGTCGGTCAATCGCGCCGGCGCTGCCGTGTTTGGCTATGCCTCGCCCGATGAAATGCTGCGCGAAGTGAGCAATGCCGGGCGCCAGCTTTATGTGCAGCAATCACGCCGCCGCGAATTGACCGATCAGCTTGAACGCCACGGCATGACCCGCGATTTCCGTTCGCAGATGCGGCGCCGTGACGGCAGCGTGATCTGGGTTTCCAAGACATTGCGCCGGGTGGATGACGAACGCGGCAACATGGTGATGATCGAGGGCATGTTC
>DLGP01000126.1 GCA_002482765.1 Alphaproteobacteria bacterium UBA7691 | reverse complement strand
CCGCCGGCGGCGCCTTCCTGGAATGGCTGGAAGGCAAGGAACTACCCGGCGTGGCGGCGCTCTCCGCCGCCGCCTGAGCGGTCAGGTATTTTCCACTTCAGCGGCCCTCGCCCAACCGGCGGGGGCCGTTTTCATTTCAGCGAGACAGTCTGACATATCCCTTTGATAGCCAGCCAATCGCCCGGCAATAGCGGGATGATGCCGCGCTGATGGCGGCGGAAATATTCCGCCCGGCCTTCGCTGCCGGGATGGCTGCTGAGCAATTCCGGTATCCCCTTGCCGGCTTCGCGCGCCGCCAAAAGATCAAAGAAACCCGCCACCTGGGCCGGATCAAAGCCGGCTGCCAGCAGGCGCTGCAAGGCCGCCTCATCTGCCTCGGCCTCAAATTCGCGGGTGAAGGCCATATCCAGCAGATACTGAAAGCCACCCACCAGCCCGATGCCGGTGACCACATCACCCAGCAGCAGGCCCAGCATCACGCCATAGGCGCTGGAACGCAAAAAGCCGGCCACATTATGCCTTGCGCCAACATGGCCCATTTCATGCGCCAGGATGCCGGCCAGGGCCTGTTCGTTATAGACTTTTTTCAGCAATTCGCTGGTGAGCAGGATCTGACCGCCCGGCAGGGCAAAGGCATTCAGCACCGGCGACGGCACCACCACCACCTTGATCGGCATACGCAAAACCGGCGGCACGGCTTCCAGGCGCAATACCAGATTCTGCAAGGCGGCTTTGCCATCGGGATGAGCGCAGACACCGCCCGCGCCGCGCGTCAGCCATTGGATGGCGGCCGGCGCCAGGCGTTCGCCCAGCTTGACCTCCCAACTGGCCGGCACCACCTGCGCCGCCGCATTGGCCAGCAGCGGCACAGCGGCAAAAAAGCCGATCACCAGCAGCATCACACCCAGCACAGCAGCCAGCAGATAACGCTGCGCCTTCAGCATGGCCGACACTTTCTGCCGACGCGCCCGCAATGCCGGCACGGCGGCCAAAATGAAAGGCAAAGCCTCCGCTGGCAGGCGCAGCCGGGCCGGTGTTAATGTTGCCTGACCGGGTTCAAGCAGGCCAAGCCGAAACGGCGCTGTGTTTTCAGGCTTGATCCGGCCATCCACCAGGCGGATCGCGGCACAGGGCCAGCGCGCCCGCTCGGCGCCGCTGGCAGCATCCAGCAGCAGCAAGGCATCACCGGCCAGCATTATCCGCACAACATGCGGCGCAGCACTTTTGCCATCAAACAGGATGGCCTCAATTTCACTATCCAGCGTCACCATGCCTACAAGGGTATATCGAAACTATCCGCAAGTCCCTCGCCGCTGCGCATCTGGTCCGGTGCGGCCTGTTGCGCCAGCATGGCGGCATCCAGGCCGATCACGCTCACCCCCAGCACCACGCGCCGCAGGGCCGGCATGAACATCAGGTAGTAATAGGCCAGCCGCAGGCAGAGCAGCATTATCGGAAAAAACAGCAGCATGGCTATGATGACCAATGGGTTGGCCAATATGTTTTCATGGGTCAGCCCATTACTGACGCCGACCACAAAAACCGCATAGCCGAATGCAAACCACAGCCCGCCCACAACAATGACAACCAGCAATCCGCCCAGAGCCAGACGCCAGAACAGTGCTGCAACACTGAAATCCGCCTTGAAACGCAGCGGTCCCAGCTGCATGCCATCGATATACCAGCGCAGCCAAGCCATCTGGAAATAGATGAAAAGCACCGGCATCAAGGCGCCGCCAGTCATAATCTTGTAGACTGCGATTTGCCGCTGCATGCCATCGGCCAACGTGAAGAATTCATAGACCGACCAGCCCAGCAAGCCGACCAATCCACCCCACATCCAGGCTATCGGCAGCAGCAGTTGATTGGGCGTGCCGACGAAATCGCCCTGGAAACTGCCCCAAAAGGTGTGCTTCATGCGGTAGCGCGCCAGATCGGCAGCGGCCCAGGGTATGCTGAAACCCAAGGTGACGATGGCGACCAGCAACCAGAGCGCAAAGCGGCCCAGATAGGCCCAGCTTGAACCGCCCTGGCCGGCGCGGATGCCGCGCCACATGCTGCGCGACAGGCGATAGCGCCGGGCGCGGAATTGCGCCACCGCCACCAGCATCAGCAGCACGATGAAATAGAGGCCATCCAAGCCGGCCAGGGCGGGCGCATCGCCGGCCAGCGCCACCTGGATGCCGCCATAAAGCATCGATACCGGCACAAAAACCGCCAGCACGATGATGAAACCCAGGAACAGCTCGCGCCCGGTGCCGGTATATTCCAGCGGTTCATCCTGCAAGCGCACCGCGCTCCACAGATAACGCCGCAGATTGGTGCGCGCCCAGAAACGATAAAAACCCAGGGTCAGCACGCCATAAAAGAAGTTGCGCAGCAGCAGCCGGGTCAGGCCGGGAGCAGGCTGAAAATCCAGCCGCTCAGGTGTATTCATTGGTACCGATTCGCTCATGGACACCCTCTTTTGGGTGCACCTTACTTATCTTATGCCCGCCTTGCGAGATTCAGCAGCCATAAAAAAGCCCGGGTGTTGCCACCCGGGCCGGTATTCAGGCTGGCGCCAATCAGGCGGCGCGCAGGCTTTGCGGCTGGCTGCCGGCCAGGATCGGAATCTGGCGCGGCTTCTTGGCTTCAGGCACTTCGCGCTTCAGCTCGATATGCAGCAGGCCGTCCACCAGCTGGGCGCCCACCACCTTCACGGTATCGGCCAGCTCGAAGCGGCGCTCGAAGGCACGGCGCGCAATGCCGCGGTGCAGATAGGTCACGCCCTCAGCCTCGGCCGGCTGCTCCACCACCTTCGAGGCGATGGTGAGGCTGTTTTCCTTCACCGTCACATCCAGTTCATCGAGGCGGAAACCAGCCACCGCCATGGTGATGCGGTAGGCATCCTCGCCGCGCTTTTCGATATTGTAGGGCGGGTAGGACAGGCTCGATTCGTCAAGCCGGCTGGCAAGATCGTAGAGGCGGTTGACATGGTCGAAGCCGATGCTGGACCGCAGCAGGGGAGAAATGTCGAAAGCACGCATGGGTCTTATCCTCCTTGAGCGACAAGAGAGCTGCGCAACCCGCCAGGATTGGCCGGGCCGCTGTTTAGCCCCGATCCATGAGCGGCATCGGGACAATGTCGATGTAGGGAGGCGGGCCAGGGCTTTCAAGCCCCGTGCTGGCTCAACTGATAACGATCGGTTGCCAGCGAAAATCGCCCAAAGTTTTGCCGCGCAAAGCTTCCAGCACATGGCGCGGGCCGGTGAATTGCGGCGCCAGACCCAATTGCTGGGTGGCGAGCACCACCGTGGAATTGCGGAAATGCGGCCTGAGGCCGGCAAAGGAGCGCGCCGCCATCTCCTGGGTGGCAACCGCACTGGCCGCCACCATCACAATGGTGACCACTTCACTGCCGAGCGAAAAAGAGGCGGCTTGATAAACCTGGCTCATCGATTCGTCCAAGACGCGCCGGCACCACACGGGTTGCCGGAAAGACAACAGGCGGCCCGATCATAGGCCGCCTGTTTATTCTAGCACCGGATGTTTGACCCGGAAATGCCTTACTTCTTCAGGCCGAAACCCGCGAAGCGCTTGTTGAACTTGGCCACCTGGCCGCCGGCCTCGTTGAGGCGCGCCGGGCCGCCAGTCCAGGCCGGATGCGATTTCGAATCGATATCCAGCGCCAGCACATCGCCAGCCTTGCCGTAGGTGGAACGGGTGCTGTAGACCGTGCCATCGGTCATCTGCACCTTGATTTCGTGGTAATCGGGATGGATATCCGGCTTCATGTCTCAGTCTCCCGGCCGGGGCAAAAGTCTAGGCCCGGCCATCAGTGAATTCCGCAATGGCGGCGGGTTATAGCCAAACCGGGCCGGCTCCGCAAGCCCGGAAAGGCCATCCCCGGCCATGATCCGGCGCCAAAACCGCGCCTAATCCACCCGGGATGAGCCATCACGCAGGCTGCGGCGGATTTCCGCTGCCGGGCGGAATTCCACTTTCAGGTGCTTCAACCCATCCAGAATCGGGATGAAACCATTCAGGCCGGTATTCATCTTGCCTGGTGTGGGCAGAAAGGTCTGCACAGCAATGCCAACCAGATTGCCATGCATGTCCAGCAGCGGGCCGCCGCTATTGCCGCCATGGATCGGCACATCCGACTGGATCAGGTCCAGTTCGGCATCACTGGAATTACGCATGGCCTGGCGATAGGCGCTGACGATACCGCGCGTCACCGTCCAGCCCAGTTGCCGCTTTTGCGGCGCACCAATGGCAAACACCTCTTCGGCCACCATAACCGGCTCACGCCGCACCGCCAGTGGCACATAGCCCTCGCCCTCGATCTTGACCAGAGCAACATCGCGTGCCGATGCACTGCGCAACACCTCACCCACCACGCGACGGCCCGAAACCAGATGCACCGCAACAAAACGCTGGTCGCCCACCACATGCCAATTGGTCACAACATGGCCGGCGCTGGAAATCAGGAAACCCGAGCCATGGCCATCGCCGCTGCTGATCAGCACGGTGGCGCTGCGCGCCGCATCGCTGCGCTCGGCAAAAGGCGTCGTGCCGGGCGGCACCAGCGGCAGCAGCAGCGTATCGGCCTCCACCGCCAGCAATTCCGGCCGCTTCGGTGCCACCGTCACCGCGTCGCGGAACGGGCGCACCACGGCCAGATTGTTGCTGGCATCGGCAAAGGCCTGCGCCAGCGCCTGCACCACCTTGCCGGGCGGCAACGGGCTTTTGCTTTTGTAGTGCCCCTTGGTTTCGCCACGCCACACCACGCGACGCTGCAACGGCTCAAAAACCTGCCATTCCACGCTGATGCTGGCTTCGGCGTTGATGCCGGTCATAAAACCGGTCAACAGGCTGCACGAGGCGCTGGCCTCAACATGGGCCTGCTTCACATTCGCCGCCACCTGATATACCGGCCGCTGCTCGCCTCGCTCAGGAAACAACCGATCAGGGTCGCCCACCACATTATAGCCGTGGCCGCCCAGGACATGGAAAAAGCTGTCCGGCCAATCCTTCTCGGCTGCTTCCATTCGATCACGATCCCAGTAGAACGGCCCAAAACTGGCGCTTGGCCAGCAGATCAGCGGATTGAAGCCGAGATAGCCAAACTCGCTGCCGCGCGGGATGGCGAATTGCAGGCGCACCAGTTGCATTGGCTGCAACGCCGCAGGATCGCCGGCCACGCTGCCAACCGGAATCACCTCGTCACCGCGCTGCACCGCGCGCGCCGTAATCGGCTCGGGGGGTGCCAGCCGATCATTGCAGCCTGCCAGCATCAGGCTGGCGAGCAGAAAAACACCAGACCTGGACAGGACAAAACCAAAGCCGCGCATATTTTTCCCCAGAAACCATTATAATTGTTTTCCAATGAACATTTTTCACAACCCTGAGGGGATGGTCAATGAAATGTTTATTCATTGTTCCCCAGCAACCATCTGTGTCAGGCGCACCGCTGGGCAGCGGGCGGCCCGGCTGGTATACCGCTTGGCACCATGACAACACCTGCTGCCGCCCCCCCCTCCGCCCAAGCCTCGGGCCGCCCCGGCTTCGGCCCGCTGGCCCGCCTGCTCGGCTTTGTTCTGCCCTATCGCTGGATCGCCGCCGGTGCCGGCGTGGCCCTGGTGGTAGCCGCCGTGGCGGTGCTGGGCATCGGCCAGGCAATCCGCCGGGTGATTGATGTCGGCTTCGGCAGCGGCGGCGACGGCACCATGCTCGATCTCTATTTCGGCGCCCTGTTCGGTGTGGTGGTGGTGCTGGCGATTGCCACCTATGCCCGCTTCTACTGTGTCACCTGGCTTGGCGAGCGGGTGGTGGCCGATGTGCGCAAGGCGGTGTTCGCCCATGTGCTGAAACTGTCGCCGGCCTTCTTCGAAAGCACCCGCACCGGCGAGGTGTTGTCGCGCCTGACCACCGATACCGAACTGATCCAGACCCTGGTGGGTTCATCCATCTCGGTGGCGTTGCGCAACCTGCTGCTGTTCATCGGCAGCGCCGCGCTGCTGCTTATCACCTCGCCGCGCCTGACCATGCTGGTGGCGCTGGTGATTCCGCTGGTGGTGCTGCCGATCATCGTGTTTGGCCGCCGCCTGCGGGTGCTGTCGCGCCAGAGCCAGGATCGTGTGGCCGATCTTTCCGCCCAGGCCGGCGAAACCCTGAATGCCATCACCACGGTGCAGGCCTATACCGCCGAGGCGCGCGAGGCCCGCCGCTTCGGCCAGAATGCCGAAAGCGCCTTCGGCACTGCCGTGCGCCGCACCCGGGCGCGCGCCTCGCTCACCGCGCTGGTGATGCTGCTGGTTTTCGGCGCGGTGAATGCCGTGATGTGGATCGGCGGCAAGGCGGTGTTTGCCGGCGAGATGTCGGGCGGCGAATTGTCGGCCTTTGTGTTTTATGCCGTGATCGGCGCCGCCGCCGTGGGCGCCTTGTCCGAAGTGTGGGGCGATGTGCAGCGTGCCGCCGGTGCCGCCGAACGGCTGATGCAACTGCTGGGCACCGAACCCGGCCTGCCGGTGCCGGCACAGCCGCTGCAACTGCCGGCGCGGGCCAGCGGCCAGGTGCAGTTTGATGCCATCCGCTTTGCCTATCCGGCGCGGCCCGGCAGCGCCGCCATCGACAATCTGAGCCTGGATATTGCGGCCGGCGAAACGGTGGCGATTGTTGGCCCCTCGGGTGCCGGCAAGACCACGCTGTTTCAGCTGTTGCAGCGTTTCTACGATCCGCAGGGCGGCACGATCCGCATTGACGGCCTGGATGTGCGCCGGCTTGATCCGGTGGCGATGCGGCGCCAGATCGGCCTGGTGGCGCAGGAACCGGTGATTTTCGGCGCCAGCGTGGCCGAGAATATCCGCTATGGCCGCCCCGAGGCCGATGATGCCGCAATCCGCGCCGCCGCCGAAGCCGCCGCCGCGCATGGCTTTATCCAGGCTTTGCCGCAGGGCTACGATACCTATCTGGGCGAACGCGGCGTGCGGCTTTCCGGTGGCCAGCGCCAGCGCATCGCCATCGC
>DLGP01000154.1 GCA_002482765.1 Alphaproteobacteria bacterium UBA7691 | reverse complement strand
TAACAGCTTGGATCGAGCGAGTAGTCGGCGTGGGAAAAGCCGATCGACAATAACTTTCGCTCGGGATCAAGCAGAAAGGCAAAATCCATCGCCAATGCCATTTCCCGCGCCGAATCAGCCAGCGCCCGCAAGCGAACAGCAAGATCGTCCGTGGTGCTGGTTTGTTGCAGCCGGTCGCGTTCATGCTCGGCCAATCTGTGTTGCAACGCCGCGACCCAGAAAACCAGATCGGCATTGCCCTGCGCCACCGTCATGCTGGCTGCAACCGCCTCTGCCACCAACTGGTGCAGTTGCGGCAATTGCCCGTCGAAATCCTGCTCATTGTTTAGAAGCGTTTCTATTTTCATCAGCGCGGCAGCCAGATGCCAGTGAACTTCGCCGCCCCGATTTGGCAAAACATCCAGAGCTTCCCGCGCCAGCAGCAGAGTATCCAAACAGCCCTGCTTGAGATTGCTGCTGGGGGAAAGGTTTGCCCATTCCTCGCAGCTATTCGCCACCACGATGAGATGGCCGGCCAGATTGCCGCTATCAACCGAAGAGACATAGGCGGGGCTCAGCACGGCCATATCCCGGGTGCCGTACCAATTGAAGAAATGCCCCTTGAAGCGCGGCAGTTTCCGCATTGTGATGAAGCTTGCTTCCAGGCGTTCTATGGTTTGCACCATGCCGGCCCAGCCGAAATCGCGAGCGGTGATGGCGGCCAGCAGATAAAGCCCGATATTGGTGGGTGATGTGCGATGCGCCAGCACCGGTTTCGGGTCTTCCTGGAAATTATCCGGCGGCAACATGTTGTCCGCAGGAGTCACAAAAGTTTCGAAGTAGCGCCAGGTGAGCCGCGCGATAAGGCGCAAGTCGTGTGCATCGTCTGCTGACAAGGCGCGATGCGGCGCAGGCCTGGGCGGCAGACTGGCCCATAGCGCCAGGGCAGGCGCGGCCAGCCACAGCAGTGGAAGCGGCCAGAAGGCAGGCGTGGCCATAAGCAATGCCAGCGTGGCCAGCAAGACCCCGCCGGCCATGGCGCGATAGAAGCCTAGCCCATTCAGGCGTGGTGCCACGGCCGTTTGTGCAGCGGTAGTCCATTCCAGCAGATGGCGCTTGCTGAAGAACAGCCGAAACAGCGTGCGAATGATCGCATCGCCCATGCGCCAAGCTTGATCGGCCAGAAAGCTGATGGAGAAAAAAGTCTGCAAAACTGCATCATGCAGATCGCCGGCCAGCATATCTACATGGTTGCGCAGTCGCATCCCGGTACGGTGTGGCAGGATGGCGAAGGCGGTCGGCAGGAAAATCGGGATAGCTATTGTTGATAACACAAGCAGCATGCCGGTCAGGCCGGCTGAGTGCGGCAGCAGGCCGCAAATGCCCAGCGCCAGCAGCATGCAGGGCGCCAGCAATGAGCGCCGCAGGTTGTCGAGCATTTTCCAGCGACCGATAGCCGGTAGCGGCTGACGCCCCAAAATCCAGGGCAGGAGCTGCCAATCACCCCGGCTCCAGCGGTGGCGGCGCTTGGCGGCTACATCATAGCGGGATGGAAAATCTTCTACCACTTCGATATCGGAGACCAGACCGGCACGCGCAAACACCCCCTCGAAGAGATCGTGGCTCAGCATGGTATTCTCGGGCACCCGGCCGGCCAGGGCGGCGGCAAAGGCATCCACATCGTAGATGCCTTTGCCGGTGAACGTGCCTTCGCCCAGCAGGTCCTGATAAACATCCGAAACTGCGGCTGCGTAGGGGTCCATGCCGCTAGGGCCGGAGAATATGCGCTGATAAAGCGAGCCATCCCGGCCAATCGGCAGTGATGGCGTGACGCGCGGCTGCAAAATGGCATAACCATCCACCACGCGCTGCTCAGCCATGTTGAAACGCGGCCGGTTCAGCGGATGCGCCATTTTCCCAACCAACCGGCGGGCGGCATCGCGCGGCAGGCGCGTATCGGCATCCAGGGTGATGACATAGCGCACATCAGCCGGCACAACTGGCACTTGGCCATTGATGGCAACAAAGCTGGTGTCTGTCGCGCCACGCAACAGGCGGTTCAGTTCATGCAGTTTGCCACGTTTGCGCTCCCAGCCCATCCATTTGTTCTCGCCGGCATTGAACAGGCGGCGGCGATGCAGCAGCAGGAAACGTGCGCCTCCCGGTGCTGGCGCATGGCGTTGGTTTAGCTGTGCGATGGCGGCGGCGGCCAGGGCGAGCAATGGCGCATCGGCAGGCATTATTTCTTGATCGGCATCTATCCCGTCTGTCAGCAGCGCAAAGCTGAGATCGCCATCAAAACCGGAAAGATGATGCACCTCCAGCCGCTCAATCTGTTCGATCAGATCGGCTTCGCTGGTCAGCAAAGTGGGCACCACCACCAATGTGCGGAGTGCGGATGGTACGCCAGTAGCAAGGTCCAGGCCTGGCAGCATCGCAGGGCCGAAGCACCAGGTTATGCTGCGATTGACCAGGGCTACGGCCAGCTCGGTCGCCGGGATTATCCCCGCCAAGGCAAACAAGACAATCCAACTGAAGCCAACGTCATCTGACCGGAGCAGCCATACGGCAGCAGTGAGAAACAGGATTGTCACCAGCAATATCGCCGCAACATAGCCTTTGATGCCGGGATCGGCGATGTAGCGTTTCAGGCGCAGATGGAGCGCCGGCTTGAATCCCACCTTTTTCTCAAATGCCCGCAATCCACCGGCAATCAAGTGATAGCCGGGATCAGCGCTGCGCTCGGCTTCCACCCCGCCTGAAACAGCAGCCGGTTTGGCTTGTGCTGCTTCCAATGCATGATCGGTAATCTCAAGCTCAGTTGCATGGCTGCCGCGCGAAAGCTGCTCAATGGCACTGCGGTACAGATTGCGTGTCGGAAAATCCATAGCAGCGAAGCCACCGGCTGCCCGCAACCGCTCGTCTACAAGGCTGACACTTTCAAAGAGCGCTGCCCAATCGATGTCGGATATCAGGCGCATGCTGGTGATGACATTACGCACTGTTACATTGGATGCCCCCTGGCGCTGCTGTGCGTGCTGCACCGCGTCGTCTATGGTCTCGCCCTGGCGCTTCAGGCGCTCTTCCAGCCAGGCAAGTGCCGGCATTTCATGCGGGTCCTGGTCACGCAGACGCTTAGCAAGCTGGGCCGCAAAACGCTCCGATAGGGGTGAGGGATCCCGCGAGGCAATATCGGCCTCTAATGCGGCACGGGCGCTTCCTGGCACCAGCAAGCGGTCGGCCAGGGCATCGGCATCGGCGCGGGCTTCGCGGCCGGCCGTGATCTGATCCGTCAGCCGGCGCAAATTTTCGATCAACACAATGCGCAGTGTAATGGCCACTGCCCATAATTCGCCGATGGTGAGGGGCTGCACACGCTGATAGGCAACAATGAAGCGGCGCAGGATTTCAGGATCAAAATGGCTGTCGGTATGGGCAATGAAGGCCCAGGCAATGCCGAAAACCCGCGGGTAGCCGGCGAAGGGGCCATCCGCCAGCTTGGGTAATTGGCGATAATAGCCTGGCGGCAGATCGTCGCGAATTTCACGAATCTGCTCTTCCACAAGATGATAATTGTCGAGCAGCCATTCGGATGCCGGCACCACATCGCGGCCACTTTCCAATTCACGGGCACTGGACAGATAGGCCGCTAGCAGAACCGCCGCATTGTTATCGAGGCGCTGGTGCAGAGAGAATACGCGAGCTGGTGTGCTGGTTATGGGCTGTGTATTGGCCAGGCTTGCGGCATGTTGCTCCAGTCGCTCAATGCCAAAGAGTTCCTCGCGCACTGGCGCTGTGCTGTTCCAGGGTGGCGATGGCCTGCGATGTTGCAGGATTTTATGAAATAGCGAATACATGGACGCCTTTCCCGGGGATATCCAGGACACGATGTCGATGGCTATCCCTGTTTCCGCATCAGGCGCCCCAAATCCTAAACTGGATCGGGATGCGAGCGTGTATCTGCGGCCAAGGCCGCTTCAAGTTCAGTAGCATCAACCGCATAGGCCGCATGCGAGCCGCTGACCACGGAAAGTGCCGGCACATGCAATGTTGTCGCGGTTTTTCTGTAGGCGGAAAATGACAGGCCAAGCAGCTCTTCTTCCTCCACTACCAGAAGATAAGTGCCGGCTGGCTGCGCTTGTTTGAAGCAGCTCAGGCTGAAGGGATGTGTGAATGTGATCCTGGTTTCCGTTATGCGCGTTGTCATACAGGCCTAACCCTCCACGCGATGTGAGAAGTGGCGCGTCAGCCACAGCAATAACAACAGCCCGCAGATACTCGCCAAGCTCGATGCCGCCAGGATGCCGATCTTGGCTGAATTCAGCAGGGCGGGCCCATAGGCCAAACCGGCGATGAACAGAGACATGGTGAAGCCGATGCCGGTGAGCAGGCCGCCGCCGACGAGCAGGCCCCAGTTCATATCCGGCGGCCGTTGCGCCAAGCGCAGTTTGACGGCCAGGAAGCTGAACAGCACGACGCCAGCAGGCTTGCCAACCACCAGGCCGGCAACAATGGCCAGGGCCAGAGCGGTATCCAGCTTTTCCAAAGAAATCGGAATGCCGGCATTGGCTAACGCAAAAAGCGGCATGATGATGAAGGCCACCCAGGGGTGCAGCAGAATTTCCAATCGCTCCACCGGCGAGAATGCCTCGCGCGTGGCGATATTGGCGCGTTGCAAATCATGGCGGTCGCTAGTATCGCCGCTCCAATCCTTGCTTGGTGGATGCGCTACCACACGATGCAGGATCGCATGTAATCGGCTGTCGCTGACCCAGCCGCGCGCCGGTGTCAGCAGGCCAAGAATAACGCCAGCAAGGGTTGGGTGAATGCCGGAGGCATCAAGCGCCAGCCAGATCAGGCCGCCAACGATGAAATACACCGGAATACTGCGGATGCCCATCCAGGTCATTGCCGGCACCAGGGCGATGCCTGCGGCTGTCAGGCTCAGGGCCTGCCAATTCAGTGTTTCGCCATAGCCAATGGCAACCACAAGAATGGCGCCGATATCATCGAAGATCGCAAGCGACAGCAGAAACAGCCGCAGGCTGAGCGGGATTCGCGCACCAAGTACGGCCAGACAACCGATCACAAAAGCGGTGTCGGTGGCCATCACCGTGCCCCAGCCATGTGCACCTGGCGTGCCGCGCGCCAGCATATAATACAATGTGGCCGGAACAATCATGCCGCCCAGCGCAGCAGCCAGGGAAAGGGCCGCCATGCGCGGATTGCGCAATTCCCCCACCACCATCTCGCGCTTCAGTTCCAGCGCAACGATGAAGAAGAATAACGTCATCAAAGCATCGTTGATCCAATGCTGAAGTGAGCGGGTGAATTCGATGTGGCCGATACTGATGCCAAGCGGCATCTGCCAAAAATCCAGGAACGGCATTGACCAGGGCGAGTTGGCCAGAATAACGGCGCAGAGGGTGACGGCCAGCAAGGCACCGGCACTGGCGGTTTCGATCTGTAGGAAACGTGCAAAGGGCTTGGTGAAAAAGTCAGCCGGCTCCCGGGGCAGGCGAGCCTGGCTCTCGTTCATGACCGGCGGGCTCTAAGCCGCACCTGTATCGTCCTTATGATCATGCAGGAAGCGCGCAATCTGTTCTGCCAGCAGGGTCGGATCAAAGGCGGCCTCGGCAATGGCATGCTGGAATACTTTGCGTTGAATATCCGTCGGCAAATCATTCCAGATGCTGACAATGGCGGCACCCAGCGATTCAAGGATGCGGCGATCCTTGTTGCTCAAGGCATTAAGCACCCAAGGCTCGCTCGGGGCGCCGCCTTCATCCTCCCAACGCGCGAGCGAGGGCGCGAGAGAAGGGTTGAGCGGCAGCTTCGGCGTGGTTTGAGTTGGTGCGTCTTCAGACATTGCGCAGCTTACCATTCCCTTGCGCGCTATGGCGACACGGCTTCTTGCAAAATGAGTAGATTCCGCAATGAGGCCAGATCTGAGTATCAATCCAATGTCGGAGCGTCGCAGCTTCTCGCTGACGCCTCGCAGCTATCTAAATTTCACGTTACAGAATGTATTCTTTAGGGCAATGCAAAGTGCGGCGATCTTCCACTCAACCATCGGTGAGGTTGTTGCGCAGCGGTCGCAGAAGTAAAGCCGCGCCTTGCGTATTTTCCGGCCCTACCTTTTTGCCTATCATAAAGGCATATGTTCAATCATGGGACATATGGCTGTAGCAGATTTGATGATCGACGCGGCTGAATTCTGCGCTTCAACACGATTGAAGGCAGGGCAGGCGCAATGAAAGCCGCTTTATGTTTGGCTGCGGTCGCCTTGGCAATTGTCACCATAAAAATCCAGCATGATCGATATGCTGCAAGCGTGAACACCGTCACCGGTGCTGACGGATATGAGAATTTGGCAAAGCTGAGAATGAAAGTAGCCGCGCCCGGTGTGTCTAGTGCAACAGGCGCTGGCAGCCAGGTGGATGCTGTGCTGCGGCTTGTGCCAAACTTGAACGAGACGAGCGATTTCTCCGATCCGATATGGCCGCGACGTTATGCGGGACTGGAGGATGCGCTCGGCCCGATTGGTGTTTTCAACAGTTGGACATCGTATCGGCGTTTTGAATTTGACGAAAACAGTGCCGAGCTTCGGCCGTCCGCCGCACAATTGGCCGCCGATATCACGGCCCATCTGGCGGAGAATCCAACCGCGCGCCTCGCTATTGATGGTTCATCCAATATGAAGAGCGCGGAATGGCGTGACCTGGTTCTGAGAGAGCGTCGCGTCGAGGTTGTGCGCGACGCTCTCATTCAAGCCGGGATACCTGCCTTCAAAATCCAGGTCGGCGCCTTTGGCGATCCGGATTTACGGCGCGAGAATCAGGTAGAGGTACTTCTGATCACGGTTCGATAGACGATCAAAATCCCAGTACCGCCGCTGATCGAAAATCCAGCTTTTGTCGTATGTGCAGCACTCAGCAGCAGTGTGGTCTCTTGTTGTGCATAAAACAGAGTAGGCCTTGGCGACAACAGGGGGGATGCCAGCCGAAGGGAGTACTCACCACGACGGCGCTGCCCAGAATGACAGCGCGAATGCACAAGGCGACCGCCAAACGCTCTCTAGGCTATCTAACGAGATTCCCTTACGTTCATTTCCACTCGCTTAATAACGAAATTGCAAATCCATTCCTACTTCCATTCCCAAAGGGGAAGCCGCATGGACGGAACTTCGGTGTTGCACATTGATCGCAACCAGCTATTTCGGGAGGGCCTTCGGCGCATCCTGGATGATTCACCCTTTTATGTTTCCTACGAGGCCTCGTCTTTCTCGGATGGCGCTAGTCAAGTAATGGTGCAAAAGCCAGGGATCGTGATCATTGATACCAATGGTTATGGCGAAGTGCTGCCGGAGTTGATGCTCTGTGCGCGCTCTGTGGCCGTGCCGCCGCGAGTGGTGGTGCTGACCGATACGGTTGGTATTCCACGCCTCGCCACAGCGTTGAGCGCTGGCGTGGATGGCTATTTGCTGAAGGACATGTCGGCGGATGCGCTGAAACAGTCACTGCGCCTGGTGCTGATGGGTGAGAAGGTGTTTCCCACCGATCTTGCTCATCTGCTTATCAATAATCGCTTTGTGGCGCAGAATAGTGGGCCAAGCGAGCGCAGTGGCGCCTTGTCGGATCGTGAGACAGAGATTCTAGCCTGCCTGGTGAACGGCCATTCCAACAAGGCGATTGCCAATCAGCTACAAATCACCGAAGGCACCGTGAAGGTGCATCTGAAGGGCGTATTGAAGAAAATCCACGCCAGCAATCGTACCCAGGCAGCCATATGGGCGTTGCAGAATGGCATTATCGCGGATGTGACTGCCGAAATGCCTGCGGCAAGGATATTGCGGCAGGCTTAGGCTACGGGGCCTAACTCAGGTCGGCTTGGAATATCCAGGCATCAAGCGGTGAGGCAGCGTCGCTCAAGGGCGACATGCCTTCAGCCGACATTCGGCTGATGCCGGGGCCGAGCAAGGAGATCCACTGCATCATGCTTTCGGCCGGATGGTTGCTGCGGCCGTAATAGCTGGCCAGGCTGGCATTGGCGGGAAACAGTCCCCAGCCCAGGCCAGTACCCAGGCCAGCAGCCCAGCCGCGCCCGGGCCGCGCGCCCGGCAGGAAGGCGCCATTACCCGGCGATGACAGAAATGCCTGATTGCCACGACGTGAGACATCCAGCAGGCCGCCAGCACCATCACGCACCAGATTAGCCGGCCGATTGCCGAGCAGGCGGGCATTCAGGATTGCTTGGCGCGCTCCGGTGCTGATCCCGGCGCCGCCGGCCTGATAGGGCAGATTACCTGCCTGGGCATGCGCCGCGCCATCGTAGAGGACAGGCGACGCTATCAGAATGGCTCCAGCCAATAGCGCACGGGCGAATACTGGGCGGGCGAATATTGAGCGGGTGGTGAGGATCGGCATCATGATATCTCTCCCATCAATGAGATTTTAAACTAGTGCATTTATTGCGGCCAGGAAGGCAGTCAGCGCCGCATCATCCGTTTGCGCCGGCAATAGGCTGAAATTGCAGATCGGCTGGCTTCAAGAAAGTGGTATGGCCACCTCGCATGCGGATGACACCAGGCCATTTTCAGACGCGAACACGGCCACGGCGGTACGATTCTGCATGCGCAATTTATGCGTAACCAGATGCACCAGTGTCTTCACGCGGCTTTCCGCCAGGCCGCTTTTTTGCGCGATGTGCCGGTTCGATAATGCCGCGCCAATATAGGCCAGCACGCGCAACTCCTCTGGCGACAGGCTGCCAACGATATCGAGACGCAGGCGATTGGCAATCAGGCGATGCAATAGCGCACCCGATATAGACATATATCCTTTGATTGCCAGTTCCAGCAGATCAATCGGTACGTCGCCAAACTTCTGCCGCAGCAACAGGCCGCAATTCCTCTGCGCCCGACTGACGATATCCAGCATCTGCTGATCTGACAGGATCACCACCGCATGCACGGTTGATAAAGTCTTCTGTGTTTCATCCAATCTGTTATCCCACAGCCAGATGAGATCGTCGGCTTCGATCAATACCAGATCAGCCATGGCGCATGCGTGATCGAATGAATCACCGACGCGCGGATCGATAATGCCGATCAATTTCCATTGCGCCAGACGCATCACTTCGTGGTGCAAGGCCCAGGCAAGATCTGATTTTCTCGAAGCAATCAATACGCGCCGACTGGTGAACATTGCTTTCCCATTTTTGTCATCAGGCTATCTGCAAGGACAGTATTGTCACTCGAAGTGCTGCGCAGAAATCCTTTCCGCACTGTAGTCACTTCGTCTGTCGACTACAGCATTGGATGCAAAGCATAAGGGGTAGGGCGCTGCTCTCACTTAAGATAACGGCGCGAAAACGCCTACTCCCTTTGCGCGGAAATCCGACCACCTGTTTCCTTCTGTATTCGTCAGCAATCCGTATTGTGGCGACAGAAGATCACGGTGTTGGTGCAAGGCCTGGAATTGCAAATTCGGTCAAGCACCCCACGCCATAACAGACGGGAGAGTTCGGTGCGCAGTTTGCCCATGATAGCCATGGCGGCCTTGTCGTTGAGCGCATGCTCCGGGCAAGACGTCTATCCAAGCCAGGGCGTTCGCCCGACCTACGGCCTCCCTGTCACCAACAACGACACGCCTTATTCGCAATGCCTGACCATGCTGGCCAGGCTGCCAGGCAATAATCTGCCTGTATTCACCATCGGCGAAGTGGCGGACAAGACCGGCCAGGTTGATCGCTCGAATAATGGTGCGGTGCTGTCGCAAGGCATCACGGAAATGATGATGAGTGCCTTCTACAAGACACGCCGGGTCAATCTGGTGGAACGTTTTGATCTGCGCATTCCATTGGCTGAAGCCCGTATGGTCGAACAGAAATTGGCGCAGGCTCCGGCGCAAACAGCGGCGCCTATTCGTGCCAGCAACTTTGTTGTCATGGGGGCGCTGACAGAGCTGAACTACAACATTGTCAGCGAAGGTGCGCGGCTTTCGGTTGGCGGCATCGGTGGTGGTGCGCGCACGGTGGTGATCAATGTCGGGCTGGATGTCCGGGTGGTCAATTCGCAGAGCTTCGACGTGCGCTTTGTCAGCTCACTGCAAAAGCAGATTTTTGGTTATGAAGTCGAAGCAAACGTATTCCGTTTCTTTGGCTCAAGGCTCGTCGAGTTTGATGCGGGGCGTATTCAAAACGAACCACTTCAGCTCGGTGTGAGGTCCGTCGTCGAGATGGCTGTTTACCAAATCATGACGGAATACATGGGTCTGCCGAGTTCGGCCGAGTGCCAGCTCGAACGGACCACCTATGCTGAAGAATCCCTCTCGAAACCCAAAGGAATGAAGAAATGAACAGCATTATCAAGGCTGGCCTGCTGGCTAGCGTATCTGTGGTTGCCATCTCGCTGATGGCCACTGCCCCGGTTCGCGCTTTCGACAGTGTGGATTGGACCTGGGATGCGACGGTGACTGAGACCGTGGTCAAGAATGTCAATGTCAATATCAATATTGCGCCGACCGGCATGACCATGATTGAAGGTCTCCAGGGCAGTATTGGTGATGTGACGGCGACCTCGATCATCGAAGGCGCCACCAACACCCAGCCGGCTTCCGCTGGCACCGTGGATCTCGGCAATGTCGATTTCCAGTTCCATTATGGTCTCGGCGGGACCGGCGTGGTGGTGCTGGAAGACAGCTTCAAGAGCGCGAATGTGCTGAGCGGCACCGTGGATGAGGGCGATGAGATGCCCAATATCAACGGCACCGTGGTTGGCACGCTGGCGCTTGGCACGGTTGAAGTGCCGGCCTCCGCCGTGCTCTCGGCCGCCACCGATCTGGCTTCGGTTCTCAGCACCGCCACTGCGGTTGCCAACAACATGAGCATCGCATCGGATGTGGCGACTGAACTGCATATCGGCCAGTTCGCCATCGGCGATGGCAGTGGCGAGCTTGGTTCGGTTCCGGATTTCGGCACCAACAACTCCCACATGACTGTTGCCGGCGCCCTTGCTTCCCTGGCGCTGAACGGCAGCCTGACCAAGGCCAAGATCGAAGCCAAGTCGACTGTCAGCGACATTCTCAATGCCTCGGTCGATAGCTCGGCCACGGCAGTTGGCAATAACCTGACTGTTGCCGTTGCTCCGGCCACGGCGGCTGATGGCCTGCTGATCGGCGATGTCGTTCAGTTCGCATACGCCGATGTGAAGGCGAATTCGAAGGTGACTGGCGTGACACTGAGCAACTATAGCGGTCTGGGCAGCTTGACTCGCCCGGTCGTGAGCTCGGTTGCCACCGCGGTGGGCAACAATGCCTCCATCACGGTCAAGACTCCGGTGGTTGCGGTTCCGTAACCAACCTTTGGCTTTGGGAAAGAGGGCGGCGTTCCCCACTCTTGCTCTCTTTCCCATTGCCACTTTTCGATTTCCATCAATGGAGGCTCAAATGTTTTGGACAAAGCTCTCTTCTCTTGCCGTGCTGGCCGCGCTAACGATCATCAGTCAATCCGCCACGGCCCAGCAGATGGGTCGCGAGGGTTACAATTTCCCCGCGCGTGCTCCCAGCATGGCAGCCCAATTCGATTTCCAGGGCCGTATGGATAGCAATAGTGCTGCCTCGGCCGGTGGCATGGGCGCGCTGAACCAATATGTCACGCAATACAGCTCAAGCTCGACCTCGATCGCCAATATGAATCAGGTCAACCAGACCGTGACCGGTGGCTCCACTGCGAGTGTTGGCCAGACTGCCGATCAGACCAGCGCCGGCAACCAGGATTCAGTCGCCGACACCAAGACCAAGATCGATAACTCGATCACCGCGCTGCAAAAGAACAGCAACAATCAGCCGTAAGGTGCAGCATGTCGACGGTTGCGGGAGGCTCGGCAATGAATGGGCGCTGGATGCTGGCCATGGTGATGTATGCCATTGCGCGGCGCAGCTTCGGCGCCATGGCGCAGGCTGCGCCGCTACAGCGCAGTATGGCCACAATGCCGCCACTCCCACTCAACGATCTGGCGGATTTGATCCGCGCCGCCAATAGCGGTGATGCGGAAGCGCAATATCGGCTAGGTGTGCTGGGCCTGGTCGGCAAGCTGGGCCCTACCGGACGGAAAAAATGTCGTCTCCTGCTTTCCGCCGCGGCGATGCAGAATCATCCCGGCGCATGTTTTGTGCTGGGCATGTTGTATCAGCATGGCGCTCTGATTCCGCCAGACAAGAAGAAGGCGGTTCATCTGTTTCAGCGCGCAGCAGGCACAGGCCATGCCCGGGCGCAGAATGCCCTGGCGCAATTGATGCTGATTGGCAATGGCGTTGCCCGCGATAAGGAAGGCGCCATCACCTGGTTTGAAACCGCCGCTGCACAAGGTTTACCTGAAGCCAAGGCAAATCTGGGCGCATTGTATATTCACGATGGCGACGCGGCGGCCGAGCGCGAGCGCGGCATGGCCCTGATGATGGATGCGGCCGAAAACGGCATTGCCGATGCTCAGCATTTTCTTGGGCAGCATTATCACACCGATGCAAGAGTGCCGCAGGATTTCAAGGCCGCTTGTAAATGGTATAACATGGCGGCCGACCGGGGCCTGGCAACATCACAATATAATCTCGCGCTGCTGCTGTTGCGCCCACGCGACGAGCGTTTTAATCCGCCGGCTGCGCTGAAATGGCTGCTGATTGTGGCCACCAGCCAAAACACTGTTCTTAAACAAGCCGCTTCCAGGGCAATCAATGAACTGGCGCCGCAATTATCGCCGGTTGATGTGGCCAGCGCAACGGAAGCGGCACTACTCTGGCAGCAGCAGCGCAAACAATCCTCGTTGTTAAAAGCCAGCTTATGAAATTTCGCATCGGTAATATCCGTCTTGCCACCGCCGCCATTCTGCTGCTGCTCAGCGCTGGCTGCTCACCGCTGCTGCCGCTGGTGAGCGCTGCCCTTGGCACTTTGGATGGTGGAGGGGGAAAATCGCTGGCGCGGGGTCCTTTTGCAGGTGGTCCGTCTGCGGTGCAGAACAGTCGCCCGACCGAGGCGGCGCCCACCCGCGATCCCCTGGCCGGGCTGGACCAGCGCGTAAAATCGAGTTGCCAGGCAATGTTGCCACCGCCAGATGCAGCGCCGATTGTTGGCTGTGCCATGCGCGACATCTGCCTGCCCGGCGGTGAACGGCCATTGCGGATGCGGGTCTGTGCCGCAGCAAATAGTGACGTTGTTGTGACATTACCTGAAAACCGCCATCAAGATTGGTATTGGGCGCCAGAGTTACTGGCTGTGACGGCAGTGGAGCGTTGAGTTTGGCTCTGTTTGTTTAGGCGGATATTTTTTTCAATCTCTGCATGGGCGATAGGCATCGTTCGATCATGCCCAGCCCAGGCTGGGCTTCACAGGCCCTATACCAAGATATGAGGCTGCATACTGTTTGTCTGATGTGAAGCCGCGAAAGGTTCCGGCATCCTGATGGTGTTGAAACCAAACCGCCGAACTGGCGGGCAACAGACGGGGCAGTCAGATGACCAACAATAGCCAAGCGATCAGCACGTCGCGCCGCGTGGTCTTGCAGGGTGGCATGGGAATTGCTGCTTTGGCTATGCTGCCTGCTGCTGTGGCCGCACAGGCAGCGCATGTTCCACTCACTCCCGTAGCCAAGGATATCCACATCATGGACACGATCACCACCAAGGACGGCACCCATATCTTTTTCAAGGATTGGGGTCCGCGCGATGCCCAGCCCATCGTTTTCCATCATGGCTGGCCGCTGAGCGCCGATGATTGGGATAATCAGATGCTCTATTTCTATGCCAAGGGCTACCGGGTTATTGCGCATGACCGTCGCGGCCATGGCCGCTCAACCCAGACCTATAGCGGCAACGAGATGGACACCTATGCCGCCGATGTGATCGAGCTGGCCAAGGCATTGGACCTGAAAAACGCTATTCATGTTGGCCATTCCACCGGCGGCGGCGAGGTGGCGCGGTATGTCGCTCGGGCCGAGAAGGGCCGGGTTGCCAAGGCCGTGCTGATCGGCGCGGTGCCGCCGATCATGGTCAAGTCGGAGAAGAATCCGGGCGGCCTGCCGATTGAGGTGTTTGATGGTTTTCGTGCCGCCCATATCGCCAATCGGGCGCAGTTTTTCCTCGATGTCGCCTCCGGCCCGTTTTATGGCTTCAATCGCCCGGGTGCCAAGGTTTCCCAGGGTATCATCGAGAATTGGTGGCGCCAGGGCATGATGGGCGGCACCAAGGCGCAATATGATTGCATCAAGGCTTTTTCTGAAACCGACTTCACCGAAGACCTGAAGCAGATCGACGTGCCGGTATTCATTATGCATGGCGACGACGACCAGATTGTGCCAATCGCCGATTCGGCGCTGCTTGCCAGCAAGCTGGTCAAGAATGGTCTTCTCAAGGTCTATCCGGGCCTTGGCCATGGCATGGCGACCATCAATGCGGATGTGATCAACGCCGACCTGCTGGCCTTCTTCAAGGCGGCAGTCTGAAGCCTCCCTCTGCCTGGAAGCCCCGCCCCCCTGGGCCTTCCGGCCATGGCCGCCACCCAGCCCCTCCCCCCAAAGGTGGCGGCCAACTTTTTGCAACCGAGCAGCCAGGACCTGCCGCATGACCAACAATGCCAAGCCCAAGCCGATGACCCATGCTAATGGCGCGCCGGTGACCGACAATTTTAATATCCAGACAGCCGGCCCGCGTGGCCCGGCTTTGTTGCAGGATATCTGGCTGATCGAGAAGCTGGCGCATTTTGACCGCGAGGTGATCCCCGAGCGGCGTATGCATGCCAAGGGCTCCGGTGCTTATGGCCGTTTTACGGTGACCGGCGATATCACACGCTTCACCAAGGCGAAGATTTTTTCTGGCCTGGGCAAGCAGACCGACCTGTTCGTGCGCTTTTCCACCGTGGCTGGTGAGCGCGGCGCCGCCGATGCCGAACGCGACATTCGCGGCTTTGCCATCAAATTCTATACCGAAGAAGGCAATTGGGACCTGGTTGGCAACAACACGCCGGTCTTTTTCCTGCGCGACCCGCTGCGCTTCCCTGACCTGAACCACGCAGTGAAGCGCGACCCGCATACTGGCATGCGCAGTGCCAACAATAATTGGGATTTCTGGACCCTGTTGCCGGAAGCCTTGCATCAGGTCACCATTGTGATGAGCGACCGTGGCATCCCGAAAAGTTATCGCCACATGCATGGCTTCGGCAGCCACACCTTCAGTTTCATCAATGCCGAGAATCAGCGTTGCTGGGTCAAATTCACGCTCAAGACCCAGCAGGGTATTGAAAATTTGAGCGATAGCGAAGCCGCCGCATTGATTGGCGCGGATCGTGAAAGCCATCAGCGTGATCTTTTTGACGCGATCGAACACGGTAATTTCCCGCGCTGGACGCTCTATGTCCAGATCATGCCGGAAGCCGATGCCGGCAAATATCAGCTCAATCCCTTTGATCTGACCAAGGTGTGGCCGCATCAGGATTATCCGCTGATTGAAGTGGGTGTGCTGGAACTGAACCGCAATCCGGACAATGTTTTCGCCGAAGTGGAGCAGGCGGCTTTTTCTCCGGCAAATATCGTGCCGGGCATCGGCTTTTCGCCTGACAAGATGCTGCAAGCCCGTCTGTTTTCCTATGGCGACGCGCAACGGTATCGTCTGGGCGTCAATTTCAACAACATTCCGGTCAATGCACCCAAATGCCCCTTCCACAGTTACCATCGCGATGGCGCCATGCGCACCGATGGCAACCACGGCACCCGGCTGGCCTATGTGCCAAACAGCTACGGCGAATGGCAGGATCAACCCATGCTGAATGAACCGCCGCAGGAACTTCAGGGCACTGCCGGGCATTGGGACCATCGTCTGGACGAGGACTATTTTTCCCAGCCCGGTGATCTGTTTCGGTTGATGACGGCTGCCCAGCAGCAGGCGCTGTTCGAGAATACCGCGCGTGCCATCGGCGCTGCTGCCCCAGAAATCAAGCAACGCCATATTGATAACTGCACCAGGGCAGACCCATCCTATGGCGCTGGCGTGGCAAAGGCGCTCGGTATGGCACTTTCGCCGCGAGAACTGGCTGAAGCCAACTAGAAGCAATCGAAAGAGGGGCGGATAATGAAAAGCACATCATGCATGGAGCCTGAGCCAATGGCCGATGTGATCCGGAATACCTGGCTCTGATACGATATCGTTATGTCTGGATTGAGCTGCATGCTGCCCTGACATGTCCAGGGCCCAGATTTATGCACGCAAAGCCTCGGCATGCCATGCGATATGGTCGCCGATGAAGCTCTGGATAAAATAGTAGCTGTGGTCATAGCCTGGCTGAAAACGCAGGCTGATCGGGATGCCGGCCTGGGCGCAGGCATTGGCAAAGAGCTGCGGTTTGAGCTGGCTTTCCAGGAATTCGTCCGCCGTGCCCTGGTCGATCAGGATCGGCTGGCGCCATGCCGTCTGCGCCGCCAATGCGGTGGCGTCATACTGCTGCCAGGCCGCCACATCAGTGCCGAGATAGCCTGTAAAGGCCTTGCGGCCCCACGGCACCTGGGCCGGCGCGACGATCGGCGAGAAGGCCGAAACCGAACGATAACGATCCGGCGCGCGCAACGCCGCGATCAACGCACCATGCCCGCCCATGGAATGGCCCATGATGCTGCTGCGCGCAGCATCAACCGGAAAGTTGTTCCGGATCAGCGCCGGCAATTCCTCGGTTATGTAACTATACATCCGGTAATGCGCCGCCCATGGCGCCTCGGTGGCATCGACATAAAAGCCGGCGCCGGAGCCAAAATCATAGGCATCATGCTGGCCCGGAATATCCACGCCGCGCGGCGATGTATCCGGCGCCACCAGTACCAGGCCATGCGCCGCAGCATAACGCTGCGCGCCAGCCTTGGTGATCATGTTCTCCCAGGTGCAGGTCAGGCCGGAGAGATAATACAGCACCGGCAGGGCGGCGCCGCTGGCCGCGGCCGCCGCAGCCTGGGGCGGCAGATAGACCGCCACTTCCATGGCGCAATTCAGTGTTGCCGCGTGATGTTGCCAGACCTGCTGCTGGCCGCCAAAGCAGGCCCAATGCTTCAGGCGCTGCATCAGAAGGTCACCACCGAACGGATCGATTCACCGCGATGCATCAGATCAAAGGCATCGTTGATCTGCTCAAGCGGCATGACATGGGTGATCAGGTCGTCGATATTGATCTTGCCATCCATGTACCAATCAACAATCTGCGGCACATCGGAACGGCCGCGCGCGCCGCCAAAGGCCGAGCCCTTCCAGACCCGGCCGGTGACAAGCTGAAATGGCCGGGTGGAGATTTCGGCACCCGACGGGGCAACGCCGATGATGATGCTTTCGCCCCAGCCTTTGTGGCAGCATTCCAGCGCCTGGCGCATGGTCTTGGTGTTGCCGATGCATTCAAAGCTGTAATCGGCGCCGCCCTTGGTCAGTTCCACCAGATGCGGCACCAATTCGTCATCCTTCATGTCTTTCGGATTGACGAAATGTGTCATGCCGAACTTCTCGGCCATGGCTTTGCGGGCCGGATTGATATCCACGCCGATGATGCGATCCGCGCCGACCATGCGCGCGCCCTGGATCACATTCAGCCCGATGCCGCCCAGGCCGAATACCACCACATTGGCGCCGGCCTGCACCTTGGCGGTGTAGACCACGGCGCCGATGCCGGTGGTGACGCCGCAGCCGATGTAACAGACCTTCTCGAAGGGCGCGTCGGGCCGGATTTTGGCCACCGCGATTTCCGGCAGCACGGTGTAATTGGCAAAGGTGGACGTGCCCATGTAATGCCACACCGTCTGGCCGCGGCATTTGAAGCGGCTGGTGCCATCGGGCATCTGGCCGGCGCCCTGGGTGATGCGGATCGACTGGCAGAGATTGGTCTTGCGGCTCAGGCAATAGTCGCATTGCCGGCATTCTGGCGTGTAGAGCGGAATGACATGGTCGCCCTTCTTCACGCTGGTGACGCCGGGGCCGATATCCACCACCACGCCGGCGCCTTCATGGCCCAGAATGCAGGGAAACTTGCCCTCGGAATCAAGGCCCGACAGGGTGTAGGCATCGGTATGGCAAATGCCGGTGGCCTTGATTTCGATCAGCACTTCGCCGGCCTTCGGGCCTTCCAGCGTCACGGTCTCGATGCTGAGCGGCTGCTTGGCTTCAAAGGCAACGGCGGCGCGGACATCCATGGTCACATCTCCAGAAATACGGGGGGGGGCTAGAAATTACCGGCGCCCCCGGCTTTGGTGCCGGTACAGAATTGCGGTGTCAGTTGCCAGTGTACCAACCATCCTATCGGTTTGGGTACACTTACGACAGATTCCCGGCATCAGGGCTGGCCATATCAGGCCAAGCAGGCGCCGATGCCAGCCCCTGCGCCGCAGCCTGTCCGGTCCGCGATCAGCCACTCGTTGACACAATCTATATTGGCGTCCAGGCCCTAAGAAAAATCTCTGTAAACGAACGATTTTTCATTGCCTTACAAGGTGATTTCTGGCGGCAAACTTGGTCTGCCGAGCGTATTATCCATGGAGGCCAACATGCTGCCTCAGCAGGATGGGTCAATGGCAACCGTGAGGCATGCCCTGTCGGTGCAGGCTACTCATCCTGAAAGTACGGCCCTCAATCCGCAGTATGTGAGAAAAAAGTGGCCTGGATGTGCTCTTGGTTGAAAAATATAAACTCAGTGCATAGAATTTGACGCAATCGCGAACCAGCACAAAGTTAATAAGCGATTGTATTGCCTCTCTAGTAAATCTACCCGTGTTCCAACCCCCTTTTTACCCAATCAATGGCTGTTTCTGAGGTCAAACGATGAATCTTCGCCTCCCGCTTGCTATTATCGTTGTTGCTCTGCTCGTCGCCTGTTCGCCGCGCCAGATTCATAATACCGATGAGCGTCCGGTGCCACTTCAAGCGCAGACTCAATCACTTGCTAACTTGGAAAAGGCTATCATCGAAGCCGGCGCGCCGCGGGGCTGGGTTTTCACAAAGGCTGCTGAGGGCCACCTGTTGGCTACTTATGCGCGAAATGATTGGAGTGCAACAGTCAACATCCTGTTCAATCAGAAGACCTACCGCATCACCTACAACAACAGCGTTAATTTGAAAAAGAATGGTGATTCAATTCACTACAACTACAATCGGTGGGTAAACAATCTGGATGAGGATATCCAGCTTAAGCTGGCACAGCTTCGCGCTTAGCTGCGAACAGGCAGCAGCGGTTCGAGATGAAGCGAATGGGGGGCGCGCCGTGAGATTTTTTCTTGTCATCGCCATTGTTATGCTGGCGGCGGCCTGCACCCCCCGGGTGCAGCCAGTTTATGTGGTTCAAGACCACCCATTGCCCAAAGCGGCGGCCGGGTTGAGCCAGGAACAATTGGACACTATCGCCCGGGAAGCGGCAGTAGCGCGCGGCTGGATGGTTGAACGCACGGCGCCGGGGCAATTCAGGCTGATTCAGAAATGGCGCACGCATAGCGCTGAGGCTAAATTGTTGATTGCTGCGCGCGGCTACAGCATCAACTTGGTAACCTCGAGCAATCTCAAGGAAGCCGAGGGCCATATTCACCGCGCCTACAACAACAATGTCCGGGCACTCGAAACCGAGCTGGAACGCCGCCTGTTCAACACCTCGAATTAAGAGGACATGATGCAGAGCTCAATGTGCGTCGCCGATTGGTTTGCATGGTCGCCGAACCGTAGCGACCGGCAGGCTTGGCGCGCTTGGGCGGGTGCATCACAGATGGCAATGGCTCCCCCGGATGCTGCTGCCGTCATACCGATGCTGCTGCGTCGGCGCCTTTCGCCGCTTGGCCAGGCTCTGGTCGGTGCGGCCTTGGCCTGTGGCGAAGCGGCATGCCGGGCGCGGCTTATTCTTGCCACCCGTCATGGCGAATTATCGCGCACGATCAATATATTGCGGGATCTGTCCGATGCCATGCCGCCATCGCCGGCGGATTTCAGCCTGTCGGTACACCACAGTTTGCTTGGCCTGCTCTCGATCCATACCGGCAATCGTCACGCTCATTCTGCGATTTCGGCGGGTGGCGACAGTTTTGCTTATGGTTTGCTGGAAGCATCGGCATGCCTGCATGCCGCGCCCGAAGAACCCGTGCTGCTACTTTTCGCAGAGGAATCACCACCACCCCCATATGATGAAGTATTGCCAACTGCTGGAGAAGAGACGCCGCTGGCCCTCGCCCTGCTGCTGACCAAGCGGCAGGGCACGGTAATCGCTTCACCAACCGGGAAAGCCGGCAGCATGGCAGCACGGGAGTTCCTGCGCGATTTTCTCAAGGCCGAGGCGGCAGCGGCAGATGCGTAAACAGATCAGCTATTGCTGGCGCCTGTTCGGCACGGGCCTTGGCTTCGCGCTGCTCTTTGGCGGCGGTGCCGTGCTGGCGATAACTTTCTTTCCGTTGCTGGCGCTCAAGCGGACACCCGTCGCGGAACAAGCGGCGCTAAATCAGCGCGTTATCCATGCCATTTTCAAACTATATGTGGCTTTCCTGAGGGCGCTCGGCGTCCTGTCGGTCACTGTTGAGAACCGGGCGATACTGGCGAAAGGCGGCGGCCGTATCATCATTGCAAACCATCCCACGCTGATTGACGTGGTTCTGCTTATGGCAATTCTCCCCCGCGCCCAATGCATTGTGAAAAAGGAACTGTGGTCCAGCCCCTATCTCGGGGGGGTGATGCGGTATGCTGGCTATATCCGCAATGATCTGGCTTTCGAAGAGTTGCTGAGAGCCTGCCGCGCTTCCTTGGCCGCCGGCAGCGATTTGATTGTGTTCCCGGAGGGTACCCGCACATCGCCAGGCGCACCGGTTAGGTTCAAGCGCGGCTCGGCTCGCATCGCCTTGTTTCTGAAGGCCAACATGCAGCTGGTTAAGATAGAATGCACGCCGCTGGCGCTGGTGAAAGGTGAGGCCTGGTGGAAAATTCCGCCCAAAAAGCCGCTCTTTACCATCAAGGCAGGGCCATATGTTGAGGTGGGCAGCCACCTGGAGTATGAATATCACTCTCTTGCAACCCGGCAATTGAACCGGAAATTGGAAGGGTATTTCGCGGAAAGCAGTGTGCATGGATGAGCTTGAAACTCAACTGAAGGTCTTGATCATTGAGACCCTACGGCTCGAAGGCATTACCCCGGCAGATATTGCCAGCGAGGAAGCCCTTTTTGTCGATGGTCTTGGTTTGGATTCGATCGACGCTCTAGAACTCGGCGTCGCTCTACGTAAAACCTTCGGCATCCAGTTCGACAGCGAAGCGGAGGATCTCAAAAGCCATTTCGCCTCTGTGCGTAGCTTGGGGCGCTTCATCACGAGCAAACGTGCGACTTGAGGGCAGGGCCATGTTTTCGCGTGAGATGATTTTGGAAAAATTGACAGGTTACCTCGAAGATATGTTCGAGGTGCCACGTGAAAACATCACTGAAGCCGCACTGCTCTATGAGGATCTGGATCTTGACAGCATCGACGCGGTCGATCTGGTGGTGAAGTTGCAGGAGCTGACCGGCCGTAAATTCAAGCCGGAAGAATTCAAGACGGTGCGAACCGTCGGCGATGTGCTTGATCGTGTCCATGCGCTCGTGGCGGAGTAACGCTCTCCCTATCGCCGTTCTAGGCCTTGCCGGTATGGCATATCCCATCGTGCTGTATTTCACCCGTGATCAGCTGCCGCCGCTGGCTTTTGTCATTGCCGGTATCTCACTCGTTCTGTTGCGCGCCGGCCTTGCGCATGATGTGCGATTGCGGTCCTGGCGCGTCCCGCTGCTTCTCGCATTGGCCCTGATGTTGGTAATCGCCTTGCTGGATGCTGAACTTGGTGCGCGCTTCTACCCGGTGGTCATGAGCTTGGCAGCAGCTACCGTGTTTGGCGTTACGTTGCTAAATCCACCCAGCCTGATCGAACGCCTGGCGCGTCTAAAGGATGCTGATCTGCCCGATCAGGCCATTAGCTATTGCCGTGCCGTCACCTGGATATGGACGATCTGGCTGCTGCTGAATGCCGTTATCGCCGCCACCCTGGCATTGGCTGGGATGGATGCTGCTTGGGCGCTTTGGACCGGCATAGTCGCCTATGTCATCGGCGGGATATTGTTGGCGGGAGAATGGATTTTTCGACGCCAGTTCCACGCTCAAGTCACTACCCGGCCATGATGCCTCCGGTGCATGCCCTGCAAGGATTGCTCGTCAGCCGGTCTGTCGGGTTGTCGCCTTTTCAAGATCATGTCGCTGCCGTCCTGGCGCGATTGCCGCGCGGTGGTATCGGCCTGCTGGCGGCGCAGGATGCCTATTGGAGCGCTGTGGGCCTGTTCGCGCTGCTGGCGGCGGGTTGCGAAGTGCGGCTGCCGGCCAATCTACAGGCTGAGGCGCTGCAAACCGCTGCCACGGACTGCACCGTAATCCTGTCGGATCAACCGCGCCCGGGCCTTGCGCAGAGCCTGATCCTGCCCGGGCTGCCAGCGGCAGACAAGGCGGCGTTGCCATGGCTTGATACCGCCGCACCGATCACACTCTTCACCTCTGGATCGACTGGAAAAGCCAAGGCAGTGCGTAAAACCTTGGGCCATCTTGACCGCGAAGCCGCCGCGATCGAAGCCCTGTTGGGCGATCTGGTGCCGACGGGCGCCGCTGTACACGGCATGGTGCCGCCGTTACATGCTTATGGCTTGGCTTTCCATATCGCCTGGCCTCTGGCTACGGGACGGCGGATCGTTGGTACCTTGCATGAGATATGGGAAGGTGCTTTCGCGGCTCTGGAAGCGGGTGATGTGCTGGTAACCGGGCCAGCGCATCTGCGTCGCATGCAATGTTTGCCGTCATTGCCGTCCGAGCGGCGCCCCAGTCTGGCATTGTCCGCCGGCGGGCCTCTGGCGGAAGGTTTCGCTGTTGCTGCCGCCGCAATTCTCGGCTGCCCGCTTGTTGAAATCCTCGGCAGCACCGAGGCTGGCGCCATCGCCTCACGGCAGCCTGCCGCGCATCGTCTGGCATGGCAGCCCTTGCCCGGCGTGCAGGTGACGGCGGCAGCGGATGGCGGCATGCAGCTCGTCTCTGGCCACGCTGCGGATCTGGATGCCGCGTCCGCTGATCGCATCCGTATGGTGGATGCAATTTCCCAGGCTTTCGAGTTGATCGGCCGCGCCGACAACATCTTGAAGATTGAGGGCAAGCGAGTGAGCCCGCCCCAGGTGGAACAAGCCCTGAGTGCCACCGGGCTGGTCGCCGAGGCCGCCGTTTTCATGCTCAATGAGCAGTTGGCCGCTGCGGCAAAGCTGACACCGGAGGGCGAGCGGGAATATACAGCTTTGGGCGGCTTCCGTTTCGGCCGCCTGCTGCGCCATCGCTTGGCGACGCAGCTTGAACCTGCCAGCCTGCCGCGGCGCTGGCGTTTTGTTGCCAACCTGCCCGAAGATGCCCTGGGTAAGCGCCGTTTGGCGGCTTTGCGAGCCTTGTTTGAAAACGACATGCCGGGCGTGCCGGAATTGATCGCCATCCGAGACCAGCACGGCAGCGTGGAACTTGATCTGATGATCACCGACGACCTGCCTGTGCTGGCGGGGCATTTTCCCACTATGCCGGTTGTGCCCGGCGTGGCGCAGCTCGATTGGGCCATGGCGCTGGCCGCGCAGCATTTGGGTCTGGCGATCCGCAGCGCGCAGCAATTTCAAGTGAAATTCAGCAATCTGCTGCGGCCGGATACTCTTGTGACGTTGCAATTGCGCCATCGCACCGAAGCCCGGCGCCTGCATTTTGAATATCGCGCCGGCGACACGATATTCTCCAGCGGCAGCATTGCCCTGGATCTGCCATGAACGGCGAGCCGCGTTTCTGCGCCGTGATTCCGAGTTATAATCACACCAATCGTATTGCCGGTGTGATTGCGGCTGCGCGTCGGCAGCAGCTACCGGTTTTTGTCATTGACGATGGCAATACTGGGCCGCAGCGTGCGCAACTGGCCGCCCTGCATGATCCGGCGGCTGGCGTGACCGTGCATCAGCTTGACTATAACCAGGGTAAGGGAGCGGCAGTTCTGGCCGGTTTCGCCCTCGCTGGCGCGGCAGGTTTCACGCATGTTGTGCAGATCGATGCCGATGGCCAGCATGATATGGCTGCGCTGCCGTCGCTGTTGGCGCTGGCGCGTCAAGAGCCTCGGGCGCTTGTCACCGGTCTGCCGCAATACGACCACACGATTCCGCGCGGCCGCGCCATCGGCCGCTGGATAACCCATATTTGGGTCTGGATCGAAACCCTGTCGTTGGAAATCAGCGATTCCATGTGCGGGTTCCGTGTCTATCCATTGGCGGCCGTACAAGCCCTGTTGGATCGCGGCGAGCATATTGGCCGTCGCATGGATTTCGATACTGAAATCATGGTGCGGCTATTCTGGTCTGGCACACCGGTACGCAACGTTCCGGTGAAGGTGATATACCCACCGGACAATACATCCAACTTTGATTTGCTGCGCGACAACCTGCGGATCACAGCCATGCATACCCGTCTGGCTTTGACCATGCTGCTGCGGCTGCCTGCCTTGCTGGCCCGGCATTGGCGCGGGGCACGGAATGAAACACAAGTGCATTGGGCGGCATTGCCCGAACGCGGTGTTCTGCTTGGTATGCGCTTCAGCGCCATGGTCTTGCGCCTGTTGGGGCCAAAATTCGCCGGGCCGCTGCTGAACCTGGTGGCGCTCTACTTCTATCTCACCGCCAGCGAGCGCAGGCAGATGGCAAAGGAGTATCTTGCGCGCGTATTCGCCGCCGCCGGCCAGGCTCGCCAACCCGGCTTTGCAGACGGTTATCGTCTCTTCCGCAATTTTGCTCAACGCGGCTTGGATGTCTTCAGCGGATGGGCGGGGCAGGGCCCGGCGGTGGAGCAGGGCGATCTGCGCGATCTGCTGGCCACCGGAGACAAGCCGCGCGGTGCGGTGATCGTGGTCGCTCACGTCGGCAATGTGGAGGTGGCCCGCAGCGCATTGCCGTCTGCCTTGCGTCGCCGTCTGTTGGTTCTGGTGCATACCCGACACGCCGAGAATTTCAATCGCCTGCTGTCTGAATTCAATCCGGAAGCCGCGCTGAACACACTCCAGGTCAGCGAGATCAGCCCTGACACCGCACTGCAATTGGCCGAACATGTGGAAAGCGGCGGCTGGGTGTTGATCGCTGGCGACCGTGTGCCGCTGTCAGGCCAGCGCGTTTCTTGGGTACCCTTCCTGGGGCATGCTGCGGCCTTTCCCCAAGGCCCCTTCATTCTCGGCGCCCTGTTGCGTTGCCCAGTGCATGCCCTGTTCTGTCGTAAATTGGATGCCGGCTATCGCCTGAACGCGGTGACACTTGCCGAAGAAGTTGTGCTGCCGCGTGGTGCGCGGCAACAGGCGCTGGACATGTATGTTCGCCGCTTCGTTGCATTGCTTGAACAAGAGGTGATTGCCACCCCTTATCAGTGGTATAATTTCTTCGATTTCTGGGCTGATACTAACGGAAGCCGACCATGCTCGCCGCCGAAGTGACGATCAAACCGCAATTCCATGATTTCGACCCGATGCAGGTGGTTTGGCATGGCAATTACGCGCGTTATCTTGAAGAAGCCCGCGCCGCTCTGCTTGATCGCATCGGCTATAACTATCCCGAGATGGTGGCCTCGGGCCTGGCTTGGCCGATTGTCGATATGCAATTGAAATATATCCGGCCGATTCGCTATGGCCAGCGCATCCGCGTGACCGCCACGCTGGTGGAGTATGAACACCGCTTGCGCTTCGATTATCGTTTGCGCGATGAAGCAAGCGGCGAAATCCTGACCAAGGCCCGCACCACGCAATTGGCGGTACGAATCAGCGATGGTGAATTGATGTTCGCGGCGCCACAGGAATTACTCGACAAGGTGAGGGCTTTGCTGTGATGCTGCGGCGCTGCGTCTTCATGGCGATGATGGTGTGCCTTGCCTTTGCCGGCGATGCCTGGGCACAGCAGGCCGCCGCGAATCTGACCGGGCGCTTCAGCCAGGAACGCTATTTGCAGGGCTTCAACGCGCCCCTGCGCAGCGAGGGAGGATTTGTGCTCGCGCCTGGCCGTGGCCTGATCTGGCGCATCGAACAGCCTTTCGCGATGGTTACGCTGATCGGCCCGGCAGGTCTGGTGCAACAGGTGAATGGGCGGGAAACCATGCGTTTGCCCGCCGACCGCATGCCCTTGCTTGGGCAAATCCATGCCTTGCTGGGGGCGGCATTGAACGGTGACTGGCAAGAATTCGAGGCATTGAATTTCGATATTGCCCACAAAGCCGAGGGCGAGGGTTGGCGTGCCGAATTGACCCCGCGCGGTGGCGCCTTGGGCGCCACCGGCATCCGGCGCATCGTGGCGCATGGCAGGCGTTTCGTTGAAACCCTGGAGATGGAAAAGCAGGGTGGGGATCGGGACCGGCTGGTATTCTTCGACCATGCCCTGTCGCCGCAACCCCTGGCCACCATTGATGCGGACCTGCTCGATCAATTATCACCACGATGATGATGAAACGATCACTCGCTTTCATCTGGATCGCGGTGGTGCTGCTTGCCGCCGGTTATCTTGGTTTCCGCTTGCAGGATGGATTGCATTTTCGCTCCGATCTGTTGGCCCTGCTGCCGCGTGAGGATCAAGATCCAGACCTGCATCGTACACATGAAATGATGACCGAAGCCTTGAGCCGCCGCGTGCTGCTGCTGGTTGGCGACGCTGACAGGGCCATGGCCCGCAGGGAGGCTGACCGCATTGAACAAGCCTTACTGGCAGGAGGCGCATTCTTGCCGAGCACGGCCGTCGGGAGTGACGCTCTGCGTGCCATCGGCGAACTCTATGCTGCTCATCGCGGCCATCTACTGGCTGCCGAGGATCGTCAGGCCCTTCTGCGTGGTGAGCCAGGCCATGTCGCAGCGCGTGCCATGGCGCAAGTATTCAGCCCGGTCATGCCTCTGAATGCCGCCTGGCTGCGGCAAGATCCGTTCCTGCTATTGCCGGCGTTCATTGCCGATCTGCCACGCCCCAGTGGCCGCGCCTTGCCGGATGCGGGCCGCTTGGCGGTGGCGGATAGAGGCATCACCTGGTTCCTGGTGGACCTGCGTCTCAACGGCAGCCCGACGGACCTGGACGTACAAAGTCGTGCCGTAAACAATGTGGCGGCGGCCCTGGTCGCCGCGCAAAGGCAGCAGCCTAGCCTCCACACCTTGCGCCTTGGCACGGTCTTCTTCGCCGAAGCGGGCGCCCGCAGCGGCCTGCGCGAAGCCTCCTGGCTCGGCAGCCTGTCCCTCATCGGCACGGCGGTGCTGTTGCTGGTGGTGTTTCGCAATGCCCGGCCCTTGTTGCAGAATATGCTCACCGCCGCCGTTGGCATCCTGGTTGGCCTGGCAGCAAGCCTGTGGCTGTTCGGCGATCTGCATATCGGTACGCTGCTGTTTGGCACCAGCCTTATCGGCGTGGTGGTGGATTACAGCCTGCATTATTCCGCCACCGCCTTTGATCCTGCCGGCGGCACGCCGGCAGAACGCTTGCGCCGCATCGGCCCGGCCCTGTGGCTCGGCCTCGGCACCACGCTGATCGGCTATATCGCGCTGGCGATCGCACCGCTGCCCGGTCTGCGCCAGATCGCCGTTTTCTCCGGGATCGGCCTGATCGGGGCATTTCTTTGTGTGGTGCTTTGGCTGCCGCTGCTGGATCGCCAGCAGGCTCAGCCAGCCGAAGGCTGGGCCTTCCGTCTCGCCACGCAGTATTGGCCGCGGCTAGCGGCGCTGGCCAATAGCCGCGGCCGTTTCCCTGTTCTCATCTTCTTGGCTTTGCTGGCAGGTTATGGCCTGCTCACGCTCCATCCCAACGATGATGTCCGCCGTCTACAGTCTCTGGCTCCAGAACTATTGCAGCAGCAGCAGCAGGCGCAGGCGCTTCTGGGGGGCGTGACGGAAACGCAGTTTCTGTTGATCCGGGCAGGCGATGATGAAGCCGCACTGCAACGTCAGGAATCCTTGCGGCCGCTGCTGGACAAACTTCGCAGCGATGGCGGCTTGCTCGGTTATCTGATGCCGGCCGGCTTTGTGCCCTCGCTGGCACGGCAGGCGGAGAATGCAGAATTGATTGAGAAGGTGCTGGAATCAGCCCACGGCGCCAGTCAGCGCGCCCAATTCGGGCTTGGCGCCGAATTTCCAGCCGCAACAGCGCCGCTTACTTGGAATGCGGCCCGGCAATCGGGCGCCCTGCCTTTCCTGGAGGCGATGGCGCTTTGGCCCGGCGCCCATGTGGTGTTGCTTCAAGGTCTGCGCGATCCGGCGGCATTGCGCCAGGCGGTCAGCGGCAACAGTGATATCACCCTGGTCGATCCTGCTGCCGATGTGAGCCAGTTGCTGGGGCGCTATCGTGAACGGGTGCAATGGTTGCTTGGCCTTTCCTGTTTGTTGCTGCTGCCGGTGCTGGCTTGGCGGTATGGCTGGCAAGGCGCCATCTGGATGGCGTTGCCGCCGGCCCTGGCCATGGTGCTGACGCCGGCCCTGCTCGCCTTGCTTGGCTTTGCCTTCACTGTATTCCATGCCATGGCCCTGGTGCTGATCCTTTCCATCGGCATCGACTATGCCATCTTCTTTGCCGAAAGCGAGCCGGCGGAACGCCCGGTGGCCCTGCTGGGGACGGTGCTGGCGACGCTGACAACGCAGCTCGCCTTCGGCCTGCTGGCCTTTAGCAATGCGCCGGCGGTGGCCGGGTTCGGCCTCACCATGCTGATCGGTATCACCGCGGCCTGCCTGCTGGCGCCGCTGGCTGGTGCGGCGCAGCCAGGGCGGCGGCGGCCATGATGCGTCGGCGCGATCTGCCCTGGTTGTTGTCATTGCCCTTTGTTGCCGGCTGTGCTGTCAGCCGCAGTGAATTGCCGCCGACTGCGCCGCTGTTGGCGCCGGGTTTGCTTCTTGCACTGCCGCAACCCGGCGAAATCGGGCGTGACCTGCGGGTCTATCAACTGGTCACGCTGCGCTACGGCGACACCAGTTTCGTGTTTGAAAGCCATATCCAGATCGTCGACAACCGTTTCATTCTGCTGATTGTCGATACACTGGGGCGTCGGGCATTGCAGTTGGATTGGACTGGCATGGATGTAATCGCCCAGCCTGCTGCTTGGCTGCCAGACATCTTGCGGCCCGGCAGCATGTTGGCGGATATCGTGGCGCTACACTGGCCCGAGGCTAGCTTGCGCCGCGCCCTCGCTGCGAGTGGCGCCGCGCTGATCGATGTGCCCGGGCAGCGCCAAGTCGTTTTAGCGGGGCGCGTGATCGCAGAGGCGCGCTATGATTTTGCGCCAGCGCGGCGTTGGACCGGAACAGCACAGTATGCGAACCAGGCCTGGGGCTACAGTCTCAGGATCGAGTCGAAGGAGGTTGGGGTGTGAGTGGAGGCGCCGGCATGGGATTGCCCGCCATGGGGCTTGCAACGCCATTGGGCAGTTGCCATAGCGCCGTTGCGGCGCGGCTCTTTAGCGGTGATCGCAGTGGCCTTGCGGCCCGCGACGATCTGTTGCCTGGCCGCATGGTTTATGTCGGTGCGTATCCCGAGCCATTGCCGCTGTTGCCGGATGACCTGCGCGCCTTCGATTGCCGCAACAACCGCCTGATGCTTGCCGCCACCCAGCAAATCGGCGATGCGGTGCGGCGCGCGGTGCGACGCTATGGCCGCAGCCGTGTCGCCGTGGTGCTCGGCACCAGCACCAGCGGCATCGCCGAAGCCGAAGCCGCTTTCGCCGCGCGTCAGGCTGAGGGGGCTTGGCCGTCCGGCTTCGACTACCGCCAGCAGGAAGCGGGCAGCCTTGCCACCTTCATCGCGGCAGCATTTGATCTAGCCGGCCCGGCCTATGTGATCACCACTGCCTGCTCATCCAGCGCCAAGGTCTTCGCCTCGGCGCGGCGGCTGATCGAGGCCGGCTTCTGCGATGCCGCCATCGTTGGTGGCGCCGATACACTCTGCCGCATGACTCTGGGCGGCTTCGACGCTCTCGGCGCCCTGTCGCGCGGCTTGTGCAATCCTTTCAGCCGTCATCGCGATGGCATCAATATCGGTGAAGCTGCGGCCGCCTTCTTGCTCACGCCGGAACCGGCGGCAATCAATCTGCTCGGTGTTGGCGAAGGCTCCGATGCGCATCACATCAGCGCACCAGAACCCAGCGGTGCCGGGGCGCGGGCCGTGATGGAGGCGGCGTTGCTGGATGCGGGCCTCGGGCCGGACCAGATTGCCTATGTGAACCTGCATGGAACCGGCACCAGTTTGAATGATGCGATGGAGGCGCTGGCCATGCAGGCAGTGTTCGGCGCACCGGTTCCGTGCAGCTCCACCAAGGCGATGACGGGTCACACACTTGGCGCTGCCGGTGCCTGCGAGGCAGCCTTTCTTTGGCTCAGCCTGGATCGCGCCAGCAATCCGGCCGGGCAGTTGCCGCCGCACCTATGGGATGGTGTGGCTGATCCTGCTTTGCCGCCGCTGCGGTTCGTGCATGCTGGTGATCGTCTGTCGGCGCCGCAGGCGCCGCTGGCGATGCTCAGCAATTCCTACGCTTTTGGTGGCAGCAATGCAGCGCTGATTCTGGGGCGGTCATGAGTGAACTGGCCCTGTATCCGGTTGCCGATCTGCTTCCGCATCGCGGCGCAATGCTCCTGTTGCAAGCGGTGATGGCGCGCACGCCGGAGGTCATCGTCACGCGCGTGACACCGCATCCGGCCATGCCTTTTTTCGTTGCTGGCCAAGGGATGCCGGCGCATGCGGCACTGGAATGGATGGCGCAGAGCTGCGGCGCCTATATCGGAGCCCAGGCCATCGATGCCGGCGGCAAGCCCCGTATCGGCTTTTTGCTGGGCAGCCGGGATTTCCGCTGTAGCATGCCCTGGTTCGCCCCTGATGTGGCCCTGGATATTTCGGCACAGCTCGTTTTTCGTGATGGCACGATGGGGGTATTCGATTGCATATTACGGCTGGCGAGTGTTGCTGTGGCGGACATTCCGGCGAAAGGCTTGGCGACCGCCCGGCTTACCGTGTATCAGCCGCCTCTCGACGATAGCGGACTGGTTTAAGGCATGCAGCGTATCATCTTGGTCACAGGGGCCAGCAAGGGCATCGGGCGCGCCATCGCAGAGCGGCTCGGCGCCGATGGCTTTCATGTCGCCGTGCATTATGGCCGAGACCTGGCCGGTGCCGAAGCAACCCTGGCGACCATCACGAATGCCGGTGGCCACGGCCATCTTCTCAGCTTTGATCTGGCTGATCGTGCCGGCTGCCGGCAAGTTCTGGAGGCCGAACTTGAGCGGTATGGCGCCTATTATGGTGTGGTGCTGAATGCCGGCATTGCACGCGATGCCGCCTTTCCGGCATTGTCAGAAGACGATTGGGATAGTGTGCTGGGCACAAACCTGGATGGTTTCTTTAATGTATTGAAGCCGCTCAGCATGGCGATGATTTCTGCCCGGCGCGGCGGCCGCATTGTTACGCTTTCATCGGTTTCCGGCATTGCCGGCAATCGCGGACAGGTGAACTATAGTGCCGCCAAAGCGGGGATCATCGGCGCCACAAAAGCTTTGGCCATCGAGCTTGCCAAGCGCGCCATTACGGTGAATTGCGTGGCGCCAGGCCTGATCGATACGGCGATGCTTGATGGCGCCCCAGTGGCGGAAGCCTTGAAGCTGATCCCGATGCAGCGTATTGGCCGGCCGGAAGAGGTCGCCGCTGCCGTCGCTTTTCTCTGTTCCGACGCCGCTTCTTATATTACGCGCCAGGTTATCTCGGTGAATGGGGGCATGGTATAATGCGGCGCGTCGTTGTTACCGGTATGGGCGGGATCACGGCCCTCGGAGAAACGTGGCAGGATATTCGCGCGCGGATGCTGCGGGGTGAGACTGGGATTCGCCGCATGGCGGATTGGGATCGCTATACCGGCATCAATACGCGGTTGGCGGCGCCTGTAACCAGCTTCACCGGCGCAGACCGCTACCCGCGGAAGAAAACCCGCACCATGGGGCCGGTAGCCCGCATGGCGGTGTATGCCACTGAGCTGGCCTTGCGTGATGCCGGCCTGCTTGACGATCCGATTCTGCAAAATGGACGAACCGGCGTGGCCTATGGTTCCTCCTTCGGCAGTCCAGGGCCGGTACTCGGCTTCAGCGAATTGATGACCACAGGCAGTTCTAAGACGCTGAACGCCACCAGCTACATCCAGATGATGAGCCATACGGCCGCGGTGAATATCGGGCTGTTCTTCGGCCTCACCGGTCGCGTCATCACGACTTCCAGCGCCTGCACCTCGGGCAGCCAGGGTATCGGCTATGCAGCAGAAGCGATCCGCTGGGGCAAAGCCGATGTGATGGTTGCCGGCGGCGCGGAAGAATTGGATGTGACTGAGGCGGCGGTGTTCGACACGCTGTTCGCTACGTCTACCCGCAACGACCGGCCCGAAACCACGCCACGGCCCTATGATCGTGATCGCGACGGCCTGGTGATCGGTGAGGGCGCCGCCACGCTCATTCTCGAAGAGCGTGAGCATGCGCTGGCGCGCGGCGCCCGCATCCATGCGGAAATTGCCGGCTTCGCCAGCAATTCCGACGGCCATCATGTCACACAGCCTCAGGCCAGCACCATGGCGATAGCATTGCGTGAGGCTTTGGCCGATGCCGGGCTGCCGCCACAGGCCATTGGCTGCGTGAGCGGACACGGCACCGCCACGGAATGGGGCGACATTGCGGAGACAGAGGCCACGCACGCAGTGCTGGGCGGTTCCGTTCCGCTGCATTCCCTTAAAGGTCATTTTGGCCACAGCCTGGGCGCTTGCGGCGCCATTGAGGCATGGCTTGGCATCGAGATGATGCAGGATGGTTGTTTCCTGCCAACCGCCAACCTGGAAAATGTCGATCCGCGTTGTGCCGAACTGGATTATATTATGGGTGCGCCGCGCGCCCTTAAGATCGAGTATCTGATGTCGAACAATTTCGCCTTCGGCGGCATCAATACATCGCTGATTTTTCGGCGCACCATGCGCTGAGGCGTGCCACGTCCAGGCGCTGTATTTCAGGCTCCACCGTACCGAATGCCGCGGCGAGTGCCAGAAAATGGCGCTGATCCGGCCGCATTCTCCATATCTTCCAGTGTCGAACAGTTGCGCCGGATACCACGGCATGATCAGGTTGCGCCAAGTGAATGTGCCCGAAGCCGAGGCTGCGGCCCAGACCCTCGGCTTTCGACACCGCCTCCTTCACAGTCCAGAGATCAAAAAAACGCTCCACCCGCTCAGGCATCGGCAGAGGCGATAACGCCGCCGCGTCCTTTTCACCCAAGCCATGGCGCAGCATCGCGTCAGATATTTCCGTGCGGTCGTTCTCCTCGATGTCGACACCTATAGTGCCTGGCGGCCCCACGGCTACCGCCACGGCATTATGTGTGTGCGACAAGCTGAACGATGGCAATGTCATGTCAGCATGCGGCAACAATTGCGGCGCGCCTTGTGCCGACACTTGGAAATGCAGGGCGTTTGGCGCCACGCCCATGGCACTGGCCAAAGCCAGACGGCGCAGGGCATGGGCCGCCGCATAGGCTTGGCGGTCCGCCGGGCGCAGAATCCGCCTGCACCGGATTAGTTCAGTTTCATCAAGCAGTGCAAGCCAGGTTTTATCCGGTTCTGCGGTAACTGGTAACATAAGAATATGAAGCCGGAATGCTGGCATTCACTTCACCTAGTGGCCCCCGCTGTTTGTTTTGGCCCGCTACCGGTTTGGGTGGCGTCTAGTTTAGCTAACATCATCTGCTTTTCGAACTCCATGTCATATAGCCCAGCGTCGAATGCCGAAGTATGGGTTATAGAAGTGTCCGATCCGGTAAGAACGCGAACGACGAAACGAAGCGGGTTCACGGAAGAACAGTTCATCGGCATCTTGTGGGGTCGGGATCGGCACGGCCAGGGTCTACCGCAAGCACGGCAACACCGCTGCCATATTGTACAAATGGAAGGCCAAAGCAGAAAAAATGCATCAACTCCAATATCCCTCTTGCTTTTGCAAATCACTCTCATTATTATCCATCCCATAGAGAGTGCGTCGCCGAGCTGCTGGTCTGGGCGACGAGGTCCGGGGCGATGTCGTGGGGCGGCATCGCCCCGGTTTTTTTGTGTCTGGTGCTATGGTGAGTAATAAATAACTCTTATTAAATGTTAAATAAAAAATACCACAGTAAATTAATTTTATTACTCTTGACTATTCGGCTGGACAGCGTGAAATAAGCGCCAGACACCGGGCCGTAAGCTGCATCCTGATACTGCCGCTGGCTGCCCGGTAGGGGCCGAGCCCAGGCATGGCGATCCAGCCTGGGCTTTTCTCCTGCGGGAATTTGAGGGGCAGCTTGCGCCGCGTCTGATCCGCTAAAGCGTCACGCCGGCAGAAACCCGGATCGTGGTCCCCGTTCTGCTGTTTGAGGTGCCGCCATGATTGGTTTTTTCGCCAGCCCCCTCCGCCTCTGTTGTTGTTGCGCCTGATCCCGCTCGCCTTTCGCCAGATCAAAGCCAATATCCCGATCCAGAGGTTGCCCCATGTCTGAAGCCTATCTCATCGAAGCCACCGATCCGTTCCAGCGCCAGCTTGATGCCGGCCTGGTGCTGCGCGAACGTGGCGGCTTCCGTTTCTTTGCCGCTCATGCGCTGTTTGCCGCCATTGAAAACCGGCTGTTCCGGCGCCCGGCCGAGGCCGAGCGCGCGGCGGCAGAGTTGCTCGCCCGTGCCGGCGATGCCGGGCCGCAAGGCTCGGTTGCGCAGGATGCCGCATCACTGGCTGATCCGCTGGCCCTGCCGCCGGATTGGCAGGTCGCGCCCGGCCTGCTGTCGCTCAGCCTGCTGCCTTTTGATCGCTGAATAGCTCTAGCAATATCAGCCTGGTGCTGCCAAAGCATTGGCTTTGCGGCGGCACCGGGCGCGAGGTTTATTGTCCATGATCCAGCTTCAAAACATCACCAAAAGTTATGTCACGCCGCAAGGCCCGGTTGTGGCGCTGAGCGATATCGACCTGAGCATCCGCGAAGGCGAAATCTTCGGCATCATCGGCAAAAGCGGCGCTGGCAAATCCACGCTGATCCGTCTGATCAACCTGCTGGAGCGGCCGGACCGCGGCAATGTCCGGGTTGGCGGCCGCGACCTGACGGCGTTGCCGCCGGCATCTTTGCGCCGCGCCCGGCACGAGATCGGCATGATCTTCCAGCATTTCAACCTGCTCTCGACACGCAATGTGTATGACAATGTGGCCTTGCCGCTGGAATTGCGCGGCGAAAGCCGCAAGGGCATCCAGGCCATTGTCGAGCCGTTGCTTGATCTGGTTGGCCTGGCCGACAAGCGCGAACGGTTTCCGGCAGAATTGTCGGGCGGGCAGAAACAGCGTGTCGGTATTGCCCGCGCCCTGGCCAATCAGCCGCGTGTGCTGCTGTCCGATGAGGCGACTTCGGCGCTTGACCCTGAGACAACCCGCTCGATCCTGGCCTTGCTCAAGGATATCAATGCGCGGCTTGGCCTCACCATCGTGCTGATCACGCATGAGATGAGTGTGATCAAGGAAGTGGCTGATCGGGTGGCGGTGCTGGAGCAGGGCCGTGTCATCGAGCAAGGCCCGGTCTATGATGTGTTCACCGCGCCGCAGGCGCCGACCACGCAGCGTTTTGTGGCTGAACTGGTGGGCGGCGACCTGCCGCCAAGCCTGCAACGCCTGATCGCCGATACGGCACCGGCAGGTCTCGGCAATGGCCAGCAGCGCCGCGTGCTGCGCATGCGTTTCACCGGCGGCAATGCCGAAAGCCCGGTTCTGTCGGCGCTGATCCGCCGCTTTGATCTGGATTTCAACCTGCTGCATGGCCGCCTGGATGAAATCCAGGGCCGGCCTTTCGGCAATCTGGTGGTGGAATTGCGCGGTGTGCCGGCCCAGCTTGATGCCGCCACCCAGTATCTGGCCGGGCAGCAGCTTGGTGTTGAAACCCTCTCGGAAAAGGAGATCGGCGATGTCGTCCGCCTTGCTCGCGCTGCTGGTTGATGCGCTGATTGAAACCGCGCTGATGGTTGGCGTGTCCGGCCTGATCGCGGCCCTGCTCGGCCTGCCGCTGGGTGTTGTGCTGGTGGTGACGGATCGCGGCCATATCCTGCAAAACCTGCCGCTCAACCGTGTGCTGGGCGCCTTGGTCAATGCGGCGCGTTCAACGCCCTTCATCATCCTGATGGTGGCGGTGATCCCGTTCACCCGCCTGGTGGTTGGCACGTCGATCGGCACGCTGGCGGCCATTGTGCCGCTTACTATTGCGGCGGTTCCGTTCATCGCCCGGCTGGTGGAAACCGCGCTCCGTGAAGTGCCGCGTGGCCTGATCGAAGCTGCCGAAGCGATGGGCGCCACGCCCTGGCAGATCGTGCGCAAGGTACTGGTGCCCGAAGCATTGCCCGGCATTGTTGCCGGCTTCACCATCACCCTGGTCAGCCTGATCGGCTATTCCGCGATGGCTGGCGCGGTTGGCGGCGGCGGCCTTGGCGATCTTGGCATCCGCTATGGCTACCAGCGTTTCCAGCCTGAAGTGATGGCTGCCGTGGTGATCGTGCTGATCGTTTTTGTGCAGGGCGTGCAATCGCTCGGCGACCGCCTGGTGCGCCGCCTGGCGCATCGCTAACCGCGTTGATTTCCACAGTAACAATGTCTCGCAAACAAAGACCAAGAAAGGTGCTTCCCATGTCCACCCGTCGTTTCCTGCTCGCCGCCGGCTTGGCCGCTTTGCTTCTCCCCACCCTGGGCCAAGCCCAGGACAAGCCGATCAAGATCGGCGTCACCCCCGGCCCGCATGCCCAGATTCTTGAGGTGGTGAAGCAGGTCGCGGCGCGCGACGGGCTGCAAATCCAGATCGTCGAATTCAGCGATTATGTGCAGCCCAATGCTGCGCTGAATGTTGGTGATCTGGATGCCAATTCCTTCCAGCACCAGCCTTATCTGGATAACCAGATCAAGGATCGCGGCTACAAGCTGCTCACCGTGGCGCAGACCGTGGTGTTTCCCATGGGCGTGTATTCCAAGAAGGTGAAAAGCCTGGCTGACCTGCCGAATGGCGCCCGCATCGGCATCCCGAACGATCCCACCAATGGCGGCCGCGCCCTGCTGCTGCTGCAAAGCGCGGGTGCCATCAAGCTCAATCCGGCCGCCGGGCTGAAGGCCTCGCCGCTGGATGTGGTGGAAAATGCCAAGAAGTATCGCATTGTCGAACTGGATGCGGCGCAATTGCCGCGCGCGCTTGATGAGCTGGATGCGGCGGCGGTGAACACCAATTACGCCATTCCCGCCGGCTTGCAGCCGACCCGCGATGCCATCGCCATCGAGGATGCCCGCTCGCCTTACATGAATATCCTGGTGGTGCAGGAAAAGGACAAGGACAAGCCCTTTGTCGCCAAGCTGGTGAAAGCCTATCGCTCGCCGGAAGTGAAGGATTTTGTCGAGACCAAGTTCCAGAAGGCGGTTGCCACCGCTTGGTAAGCCAAACGCCCGCCATTCACCAGATTAGGTAGGAATGGCGGGCAAAGCTTATGGCGTCTGCCGCGCCCGTTTCACCAGCCGCACCAGTTCCACCCGGGCGCCTTCGGCATCACGCACCGGCTTGTCGAAGGCCAGGCGCGCCAATGCGCCATCCGGGCCGATCAGGTCGGCGCCTTCGGGGTCGACACCACAAAGCTGCCAGCCTTCGCCGCCAAGGCCGAGCAGCTTGCCGGCATAAAGCTGCACCGCATCGGCATGATCGTCATTCATATGCGCCACGATGCCGGCCTCGGCTTCGGCCAAGGCCGCCCAATCCGCCCTGTAGCAGTAATCGTCGAACCAGTGGATGCGGCCAAAGCCGGCGACGATATGGGCGCGGCTGACCGTCAGTTTGTAGAAGGCAAAATCCTTGAAATCGGCATACAGCGCCGCGCCGGGATGGCGCGCCAGGAAACGGGCGCGGTGGCGCGGATCGTCGGTCAGTTCGGCCCGCGCCAGCAGGGTGGCGCGCGGGCCGGTCAGCGGCTCGGCATAACCCTCGGTGCCGTCGCAAAGCAGGCTCACCTCGGGCGCTGCCAGGATGTTGCGGGTATGCTCGGCCAGTTGCGAAATCAGCAAGAGCGGCGTCGCGTCGTGGTCAAACGCCACCAGCACCAGCGAGGCATAAGGCAGCGCAGGCCCACCCGGTTCGGCTGGCTGTAGCGTTGTGGCCAGCACCGCCTTGCGGCAGGTGCGGGCCACGGCACGGGCCTGTTGGGCGGGGCTGGGCTTGGCGGCGGTGATGGCTTGAGTCGAATCAATCGTCATTGCGAAATATTCGCATCTAGCCTCGTTAATTCCAAGGCTCACATGAGGGTTGATAAATGCACCCTCAATAGTTGCGTATCATTTCGGTTGATCATAGGGTTAAAAAAGTTCGACTGGGTTGTTTGTTCGACTGTAGAAAATATCAATTCGATAAAGCTGATGGAGGGGAAATGAAAGTTGTATTGGTTCCGGCCTTTCTGGTCGTAATGTTGGCAGCTTGTTCAACCATCACTGAGGGTTCGTCACAGACCCTTGCTGTTGACAGCGTGCCGCAGGGGGCGGATTGCAAGCTTGAGCGCGAGGGGTTGGTGATCGGTCAGGTGCGCACGCCGGGCGCTGTGGTGGTGCAAAAGACCAAGCGCGATATCAGAGTGGTGTGCAACAAGGACGGCTTTGCTGAAACCAGCGCCAATATCAAGTCGGATTATGCTGCCGCGACATTCGGCAATATTCTGATCGGCGGCGGGATTGGCTGGGCAATCGATGCTGCCTCAGGCTCGCACAATAAATATGATGCCAATACCATTGTATCGCTTACACCGCTCGGCGGTGTGGCTGCACAGGCCAGCCAAGAGAGTCGTTTGGCAGAATTGCAGCAACTTTTTGACAAGAAGCTGATAACCCAGGAAGAGTTCGACAAACGGCGCGTGCAGTTGGTAAACGCACAATAGGTTGAGGCTTGCTATGGTAGGTGGACGCATTTTCATCCTGATGAGTTTAAGTCTGTTGATTCTGTCAGGCTGCGCCACGATGGCATTGCCACCACCACCGCCAGTAATATCGGAAAACAAGGGTCGTCTGCTGATCACACGATCAGCAGACGACATGCTTTATGCCACCACAGCGGCGCGGTTGTTTGTCAACGGCAAAGAGGCAGGCGCTTTGATGCGCGGCCAGACCGTGCCGATCGAAGTGGCGCCTGGCGAGGTGGAATTGAGCACGGATGCCCCCCTCACCATGGGCAGCTATGCGCTGAAAATTCCGGTTGAAGCCGGCCTGGAAGTGCGTTTGCAGCTTGCTACCCGAGGCGGCCATTTTGTTGGCGCCATGACAGGGCTGGCAGGAATGCTGGTTGATGCTGCAATCAATGATAACAAGGGGCCGTTTACGCTGACAATATTGTCGAAAAATTACGAGCCGCATGGAAACTCGCTTGAAGCGAGGCTGGTGTCGCTAAACAGCTTTTATGCCAGCGGGAAATATACCGAAGCCGAATATGTGGTGCGACGCAAAGCCATTTTGGAATACGCATATTGATTCAATGCTGCCCGGGCTGGAGATTTGCCAGTGCTGCCTAAAAATGCTCGGAACGTGCCACGTCGACATCGGACAGGTAGACGATGCCGGTCACATTTGGGAAGCGGGTGTGGAAGCCAAGCAGGATTTGCTGTGCCAGGTTTTCCGGCGCGATGGCGATGATCAGTACATTCTCAAACACTTTGGTCACGTCATCGGTCAGGCGTTCGCCGCGATGCCCGCCGCCGGAAACACGCGGAATCAGGCTATAGCCGCGCACCCCTTTTTCGCCCAGCCAGTCGATCACTGCGCGGGCCAAGGGCGCTTCGACAATCACCTCGATCTTGCGCCGGCGATGGATTTCCGTGCTCATCTCAACCTCCCGCCACAAGCCGTGCCGCACTGAGATAAAGCGGCAGGCCGATTGCCACATTAAACGGGAAGGTCACTGCCAGCGAAAGTGTCACCGACAGGGCGGGGTTGGCCGCCGGCAATGCCAGGCGCAAAGCGGCCGGCACGGCTATGTAGGAAGCCGAAGCCGCCAGCACTGAAAGCAGGGTGATGCCGCCGAGGCTGAGGCCGAGCAGCTTGCCGAGGCCCAGGCCGAGCATGGCGCCGAGCAGTGGCATAACAATGCCAAAAAGCAGCAAAGCCGGTTTCAAGCCACGCGCCGCACGGCCCTGACGCACCGCCACCAGGCCCATATCCAGCAAAAACAGGCAGAGCGCGCCATTGAACAGATCCTGCACGAATGGCTTCACTTTTACCATGCCGGCATCGCCGGTGATCCAGCCGATGACAAAGCCACCGAGCAGCAGCATCACCGAGCCGTTCACCAGCACTTCGCGCAGGAAACTGCCGCGCTCATGCTGTGATGCGCTGCCATGCTGGCTGCGTGCCGCGCCAGCCAGCAGCAGGCCGCTGATAATCGCCGGTGTCTCCATCAGCGCCAGCATCGCCACGAGATGGCCCTCAAAGGCGATATCGCGGCTGCGCAGGAATTCCGCCGCCGTAACGAAAGTGACAACGCTGACCGAGCCATAATGCGCCGCGATGGCACCGGCATTCAGCCGATCAAGCCGCCATACGCCGCGCAACAGCAGGAAAGCGAGCAACGGCTGGGCAAAGCTGAGAGCAAGCGCCGCGAACATGCCCAGCGCCACCGCGCCGCCGGCCGCACCCTGCATCGCCGTGCCGCCTTTGAAGCCGATGGCAAACATCAGGTAGATCGCCAGGGCGCGTGCCGCGCCTTCGGGGATTTCCAGATCGGAACGCAGCAAGGCGGCGATGGCTCCCAGCGCGAAGCACAGGATCATCGGTGACAGCAGGTTGCCGGCAGCAAGCGAGAGGAAGTCGGTCATGGCGCGCACCATACTCAAGGCGCGATGAAGCGATAGGCGTATTCTTTTACCCACGCCTCCGGGCTTGCCGAGGCAAACGAGGTATCGCGTTACCGGGTTTGGTAACGCGATACCTCCATGGCGTTAGGGCAGCAGAATGGTGCTGCCGGTGGTCTTGCGCGCTTCCAGGTCGATATGCGCCTGCACGGCATCCTTCAGCGCATAGGTCTGGTTGATCTCGATCTTGACGATGCCCTTGCCCACCACATCGAACAGCGCGGCAGCCGAGGCTTCCAGCCAGTCGCGCCGGGCAACATAGGTCATCAAGGTCGGGCGGGTGAAGAACAGGCTGCCCTTGGCTGAAAGCATGCCGGCTTCCACCGGCGGGATCGGGCCGGAAGCGTTGCCGAAGCTGACCATCATGCCAAGCGGTTGCAGGCAATCCAGCGAAGCCGGCCAGGTGCTCTTGCCAACCGAGTCATACACCACCGGCACACCCTTGCCGCCGGTGATTTCCTTGACCCGCTCAACGAAGTTTTCCGTCGAATAATTGATCACATGGTCGCAGCCATGCGCCTTGGCCAGTTCAGCCTTTTCATCGCTGCCCACGGTGCCGATCACGGTGGCGCCGAGATGCTTGGCCCATTGGCAGGCGATCAGGCCAACGCCGCCGGCGGCGGCATGCCACAGGATGGTGTCGCCTGGCTTCACCTTGAAGGTGCGCAGCAGCAGGTATTCGGCAGTCATGCCCTTGAGCATGATGGCGGCCGCCACCTTGTCGCTGACACTATCGGGCAGTTTCACCAGCTTGTCGGCCGGGGCGAGGCGCTCCTCGGCATAGGAACCCAGGATCGAGGCATAGGCCACGCGGTCGCCAACGGCAAAACCGCTGACGCCCTCGCCCAGAGCCGTGATCACGCCGGCGCCTTCCATGCCGATGCCGGAGGGCAGCGGCAGCGGATAAAGCCCGGTGCGGTGATAGGTGTCGAGATAATTCAGGCCGATGGCGGTGGCCTTGAGCCGCACCTGGCCCGGGCCGGGTGCGCCCACTTCCACGTCTTCCCACTGCATCACATCCGGCCCGCCGGTCTTATGGAAGCGGATTGCTTTCACCATGATTGAAGTCCCCCTTGAACGCTCAAAAAGTTTGCGGCGCCCAGATAGGGCGCCGCGCCAGAACCGGCAAGTGGCTTCAGGCCAGATGCTGCTTGAAGAAAGCGCTGGTGCGCTGGTTGGCCAGATCGGCCGAGGCCTTGTCGTAATGTTCGCCGCCGATACGGGCAAAGGCATGGTCCTGGCCAATATAATCATGCCGGGTCACCAGCGGATAAGCCTTCAGCCCCTCGGCGATCTGGGCCTGGGCATCCTTGGGCACAAACTTGTCCTCGGTGGCGCAATGCAGCAGCAGCGGCTTCTTGATCTGCGCGGCTTCATCCAGGTGATTTTGCAGATACACGCCGTAAAAGCCGGTGCTGCAATCCACATCGCTGCGGGTTGCCATCAGATAGGCCAGGCGGCCGCCCAGGCAGTAACCCACGGCACCGACCTTGCCGGTGGCGCCCGGCAGGCCGCGCAAAACCGGCAGGGCGGCCTTGAGGTCTGCCACGCCTTTGTCCAGATCAAACTGGCCAAAAAGCTGGAAGGCGCGCTGCAAATCCGGCTCGATCCGGTCATCCAGCATCAGGCCCGGTTCAATGCGCCAGAACAGGTCAGGGCAGAGCGCAAAATAGCCCTGGCGGGCCAGATCGTCGCAGATGCCGCGCATCACCGTGTTGATGCCGAAGATTTCCTGGATCACCAGCACGCCGGGGCCTTGGCGGCTGGCCGGCTCGGCCAGATAGGCGTTAAAATTGCCGCCGTCTTGCGCGGCGATACTGATCATGCGTGGCATGGAAACCTCCCTGAAGTGTCATTGCGATTGTTGCCAAGCTTATAGTCTGGCGGGCAGAGACGGCAAGGCAGGGTGGTCAAACAGCCGTGGCGCCGGAATAGGAAAACAGCGGCAGATCAAACAGGCTGGGCTGGCGGCGCGGCATGGCGGCGTCGTTTTCCAGCGCCAGCAGGCGGCGCTTGGTGGCAATGCCGCCCAGGCCGGAAAAGCCGCCCAGGCCGTTTTCCGCCAATACACGATGGCACGGCACAATGATCGGCAGCGGATTGGCGCCGCAGGCCATGCCCACCGCCCGGGCCGAGCTTTTCAGCGCCCGGGCGATTTCGCCATAGGTCATCGTCTCGCCATAGGGAATCGCCTGCAAGGCGCGCCAGACGCGGATTTGAAAATCGGTGCCGCGTGGCATCACCGCCAGATCAAAGCGTTTCAGCCGGCCGTCAAAATAATCCTCAAGCTGCTCGGCGGCGGCAGCGAGCAACGGGCTGGGTCCGTCAGTTTCGGGCAGCCGGCCCCAATCCAGCGCCACCAGGGTGGCATCACGTTCGGTCAGGCTCAGCGGGCCGAAGGGCGATTGCGTCACCAAACGGCGAATCGAGGGTTCCATGGTTCCTATTCTGGCCTCCAGCTAGGAAAAAAGCCAGGGGATAAATATGTCTGGGCCGGTCAGCCGAAGGGATTGACCACGCTCAACCCGTCAAAATGCCGGCCATGCTGCAAATCCTCGGTATAGAGCAGGGCGCAGCCGGCAAGCTGGGCCGCCGCAACGATATTGGCATCATAGATATGCAGGTTATGCTGCCGTGCCAGCGCGCGGGCGCGATCATGTGTTTGCTGATCGAGGGGGGCTGGCGTGCCGCATAACTCGCCCACCAGCTTCAGGCTATCTTCCAGCCTGGGCCAGTCGAATGCCAGTTTGCGCCGCGCCACGGCACAGAATTCGTTCAAGACCTGCACGCTGACCATGCCGCCCAGGGTCAACAGGCGCCGCGCCGGCATATTGCGCGGATCGTTGTTAACAAAGGCATAGATCAGGATGTTGGTGTCGAAGAAGGCGCGTTCAGCGCTCATTGGCCTCTTCACGGTTAAATTTGAAATCGGCCGGCAGTGGTTTGGCGAGTTTGCGCATGATCTCCAATGCCTCTTCGCGGGTCATCTTGCGCCCCAGCGCGACATCGTTTCGGCCATGGACATGGACGTTGATATCGTCGCCGGGTTTGAGATCCAGCGCCTGCACCACCGCACGCGGCAGCCTGATGGCCAGGCTGTTGCCCCATTTCGCCACACGCATTGCCAAGCTCCAGGATATACGTTTCAGATAATGTATATCCTAAGCGCCGGCCAAAGCATCTGCAAGGGCGGCTTTCCTCAGGCCGGGCAGGCGCTTATATAAGGGCCACCGGTTTTCAGAGGCTTTCCCATGTCCGATCAACAGACCCCCGTCACCGTGCTCACCGGCTATCTTGGCGCCGGCAAGACCACCCTGCTCAATCGCATCCTGACCGAGCCGCATGGCAAGAAATACGCCGTCATCATCAATGAATTCGGCGAAGTCGGCATCGATAACGACCTGGTGGTGGATGCCGACGAGGAAGTCTTTGAGATGAATAACGGCTGCATCTGCTGCACCGTGCGAGGCGACCTGATCCGCATCATCGAGGGATTGTGGAAGCGCAAGGACCGTTTCGACGGCATTATCGTGGAAACCACCGGCCTGGCCGATCCCGGCCCGGTGGCGCAGACCTTCTTTGTTGACGACGGCGTGTCGCGCCGCACCAAACTCGACTCCATCATCACTGTGGTGGATGCACGCCACCTGCTGCTGCGGCTGGCCGATAGCCGCGAGGCGCAGGAGCAGATCGCCTTCGCCGATGTGATCCTGCTGAACAAGACCGATCTGGTGACGCCGGGCGAGCTGGCCCTGGTGGAGCGCCGCATCCGCGCCATCAACAGCCTGGCGCCGATCCACCGCACCGAGAAATGCGCCATCCCGCTGGATTTGATCCTGGATCGCGGCGCCTTTGACTTGCAGCGCATCCTGGCCATCGAGCCGGGTTTCCTGTCGAAGGAACTTGGTCACGACCACGGCCATGATCATGGGCATGACCACGGGCACGGCCACGCCCACAACCATGGGCACGATCATGCCCATTGCGACGATCCCGGCCATGTGCATGACGCGCATTGCGGCCACGACCATCATGACCACGATCACGGCCATGACCATGTGCATGATCTTTCCGTGATCAGCCATTCCTTCACCCTGGATAAGCCGGTGGATGTGAAGAAATTCGATGCCTGGATCAGCGACCTGCTGGCCAACCAGGGGCCGGATATCCTGCGCGCCAAGGGCATCCTGGATTTTGCCGGCGAGACGCAGCGTTTTGTATTCCAGGCCGTGCATATGATCCGCGATGGTGATTTCCAGCGCCCGTGGAAGCCGGATGAGAAGCGCTTCAGCCGCGTGGTGTTCATCGGCCGCAAGCTGGATGCGGCCAAGCTGAAGGCCGGCTTCGAGGCTTGCCGTGCCTGAGAATACCGATGCCCAGCCCAAGCTTGGCTACAAAGCCTATCTGTGGAATTTTGACGCGCCGGTGATCGGCACCGTGTTGCTGGATGGTGTTGCCGGCTTCGGCCTCGGCGATGGCAGCATCGGCCTGCGTGACCTGTCGGCGCCAGACCAGCCGCAGACAGAACGGCGCCGGCCGCATGCTGCCGGCCTGCTCAGCTTTGCCGCCGCGCCGGATGATCGTGGCTTCATTTCCGGCGGCGATGACGGCAAGCTGGTCTACACGCCGCTGGACGGCGAAGCGCGTATTCTTGCCGAGCGGCCGCGTAAATGGATCGAGCAGATTGCCGTGGCGGCGGAAGGCGGGCTGATCGCTTTTGGCGCCGGCAAGGAAGCCGGCCTGGTTGACCTGCGCGGCAAGATCAATGCGTCGATCACCGATCATCCCAGCACGGTGGCCGGCCTGGCCTTCAACCCGAAAGGCAAGCGGCTGGCCGTGGCGCATTACAATGGCGTCACGCTGTGGTGGGCCAAGGCGGGTGCACAGACGCCGAAACGCCTGGAATGGCGCGGCAGCCATGTGGCGTTGAGCTGGAGCCTGAATGGCCGCTTCATCATCACCGCCACGCAGGAAAACGAATTGCATGGCTGGCGCACCGAGGATTTCGCCGACATGCGCATGAGCGGCTATCCGGCCAAGCCGCGCAGCCTGAGCTGGTCGGCGGATGGCAAATGGCTCGCCAGCAGCGGCGCCGAAGCGGTGATCTGCTGGCATTGCGGCGGCAAGGGGCCGATGGGTTCAACGCCGCTGGAAATGAACCAGGGCCTGCTGGTCACTGCCGTGGCCTTTCATCCCAAACTCAATATCCTGGCTTCCGGCGATGCCGAGGGCGGGCTGACGCTGGGTCGTATTTCCGACGAGCGCAGCATCCCGCTGGAAAAACTTGGTCCGGCACCGATTGCCTGCATGAGCTGGAGCCGCGATGGCCGCTGGCTGGCAATTGGCTGCGAAGATGGTGCCGCCGCCCTGATCGATTTTGAAAGCTGAGGACTCTGCCGATGCGCTTCCCTGACTTGCCGAATTTTGTCACCCATCTGGAATGCGGCATGACCGGCGAGCGCCTGCCGGCCGATACCATCCACAATCTGTCGCCGCAGGGTTATCCGATCCTGGTGCGCTACGATCTTGATGGTATCCGCAAGGTGTTCACCAAGGAGAAGCTGCGCGAGCGTGATTGGAGCTGGTGGCGCTATCGCGAAATGCTGCCGGTGCGCAAGGCCGAGAATATCGTGTCGCTGGGCGAGGTGGTGACGCCGCTGATCCCGCTGCCCAGGCTGGCGCGCGAATTGGGCGCCAGCGGCGATTTGCTGGTGAAGGATGAAGGCCGGCTGCCCACCGGTTCGTTCAAGGCGCGCGGCCTGGCGCTGGCGGTGTGCATGGCCAAGGAACTCGGCATCAGCAAGATGGCGATGCCGACCAATGGCAATGCCGGCGCCGCCCTGGCCGCCTATGCCAGCCGTGCCGGGATCGAAACGGTGGTATTCTGCCCGGATGACACGCCGGCGGTGAACATGAACGAAATCGCGTTGCAGGGCGCGCGGCTCTACAAGGTCAACGGCCTGATCAACGATTGCGGCAAACTGGTGGGTGCTGGCAAGGCGGAAGCCGGCTGGTTCGATACCTCCACCTTGAAGGAGCCGTATCGGATCGAGGGCAAGAAGACCATGGGGCTGGAACTGGCCGAGCAGCTTGGCTGGGAATTGCCTGATGCGATTTTTTATCCCACTGGCGGCGGCACCGGCCTGATCGGCATGTGGAAGGCGTTTGATGAATTGGAGGCCATCGGCTTTATCGGCAGCAAGCGGCCAAAGATGATTGCCGTGCAGGCCGCTGGCTGCGCTCCCATCGTGCGCGCCTGGCAGGGCAACCAGCGCCATGCGGCTTTGTGGGAAAATGCCCACACGGTTGCCGCCGGCATCCGCGTGCCGGCCGCCATCGGCGATTTCCTGATCCTGGATGCCGTGCGCAATTCCAACGGCTTCGCCATTGCGGTGGAGGATGCCGCCATCACCCAGGCGCTGCATGATGTGGCCAAGCATGAGGGTTTCCTGCTCTGCCCGGAAGGTGCCGCCACCTATGCCGCCTACAAGCAGGCGCTGGCTGAAGGCCGCATCGGCAAGGGCGACCGTGTGGTGCTGTTCAACTGCGCCGCCGGGCTGAAATACCCGATGCCCGAGGGCGGCCAGCCGCTGGATCGCCACGGCGCCATCAATTATTCACAGTTGTAAAAACCCGCCTCGTTAATCACCCGGCAATAATTCTGGCGTTAAGTAGCAGCGATGCCAAACCGCAACGCCGCCTTTCGCCTCCTGACCGCCAATGAGCAATTGGCCGAGCCGCGCCTCAGCCGATTGTTTGAGGAATGGCAACGGGCGGCTTTGTGGCGCGGCCTGCCTGGCACCAGCTTTGCCGATCCATTGCATTTGCGCTATCTGCTTGGTTCGCTGGTGCTGATCGATGTGGTGCGCGACGGGCTGGGCCGGCGGCGTTTCCGCTATCGCCTGGTCGGCACCAATATTGTAGACCGCCAGGGCAAGGATCGCACCGGCACCTGGCTGGATCGCCATGGCGAAAGCGATTTTGCCGCCGCCGCGCTCAAGGTCTGCAATCTGGTGGCAGAGCAGCGCCAGCCGGTTTATGCCGGCATCTCACGCCGGCTGCTCGGCCGTTATTATCCAGTGGAATTCCTGGTGCTGCCGCTGGGCGGCAAGCAGGTTGAGCGCCTTATTGCCGCGCAGCTTTATCCCGATAACGCCCCGCTCTGTCCTTATGGCATTGATGCCAGTGCGCAGATCCATGCCGAGGCGCTGGCGGCGACAGGCTGAATTGAACCAATAAGTTGATTTAAGTTTACTTTCTTCAGTTTTATGGGAGGATGCGAAGTGACCTGCTGACTGATGAGGAGGGGGTGTGGCAGAGCAGCGTGAGGCGGTGCAGGAGATAGGTGCTGCTGCCGAAGGCGACGAAACAGCGCCTGCTGCGGCTCAGCCTGCTGTTGCAGCCTCGTCGCCGGTTGTGCAAAACACTTTCGCCATTGTCGATAAGATTGCCGCGCTGATTCTGATCATGCTGTCGATTTTCATGGCTGCCACAGCGATCGTGGAGCATGCGGCTCGTAGCACCGTGGTGGCGAATATCCAGAGCAGCATCATTGAGCGTAATTTGCAGATTGCCGGCGTGGCCACAGCAAATTCCAAGCCCGATTCGGCTATTGCTTCAAGCTCGTCGGATTTCTATGCACAGAAAAAACAATTAGAGATTCTGCGGGATGCGTTGGATCGTGCGCGCGCGGTGGAAGTGCGCGGCAGCTTTGCGCTGCCATTGCCAGACATTCAAAATTGCGAATTGATTACAGTGGAAAGTGTGCAGCTGCATTTCAGCCGGACAGAACAGACTGGGCAGCCCTATCGTATCGAGAATTGCGAAAATCTGCGGCGGGAAGCTGAGTTATTCTTTGTGCCTCACTCGCTACAGCCGAACTTCATCGCCCATGCCGGTTCTGAGGCCCTGCTGGTGATTTCGTTGCTGGCCTGCGGTGCACTCGGCTCACTGTTGGCTGGATTATGGGTGCAGCGTTTCACCAGTCCGCGCGATTTTGGCCTTGGCCTTGGTGCCGGTTTCGTGGTGTACCTCGCCGCCAAGGGCGGCAAATTCCTATTCACCATGCCCAATATGGGCGATGCAGTGGCGCTCAATCCCTATGGCATGGCCTTCACTGCCCTGCTGGTTGGCCTCTATCTCAACCGGGCCTATGAATTCCTCGGAGCCATGGTGGATAGGCTGACCGGCAATATGCTCGAACATTCCGGCAAGGCCAGTTAAGACTGCACTTCGCGCAGATAGTAAATCAGGTCCAGTTCCGGCGGTTCACGATCCGGCGCACACATGCTGAGCAATTGATGCGCCTGGCCGCGATGATGGGTCTGGTGATTGAAAAAATGCGCCAGCAGCGGTGCCAGCGGCTGGCGGAATGGCTTGCCGGCCATGTTGCTGTAATCCAGTTCTGCGGCGAGGCGGTCATCATCCAGCGCATCGGCAAAACTGACGATACGCGCATCCATGGCCTGCCGCGCTGCCCAGAGCGGGGCAAAATCGGCATGCAGGATCTGGTTCAGCTTCTGTATATGCGGCGTGGCCGTGGCGGTGAAGCGGCCGAACCACACGCTGTCACCCACCAGGATATGATTGAGCGTGGCATGCAGGCTGCCGAAGAAGCTCGGCCGTTCCGCATGATAGATTGCCGGCGGCAGTTTTTCGGCGGCGGCATAGATGCGCTGGTTGGCCCATTGGTTGTAGCGGGCGAATTGCTGCGTCTGCTGTGACAAAAGCGAAGGCATGGGGCGACTCCGGATCGATTTGCCGTGATCTTAAAGCGCCGCGGCAGGGATACGGAATCGTTGAATTGTCAGGCTACATTCGGCTCGCCGAGCAGATGGCCGATGCGCAGCAGGTTGCCATCGGGATCAACCAGATGAAATTCACGCAGGCCCCAGGGTTTGTCCTCAATCTCATCCATCCTGTCGGCGGCGGGGGTCTGGCTCCAGGCTTCATGCAGCAGATCGGCATTCTCCACCCGCAGATAGCAGCCGGCAAAATTGGCATGCGGGTCCAGTGTCATCTCCGGATCGTCGCCGAGCCAGGCGAAATGTAATTCCAGCTCGCCGAGCAGCAGCACCATGTAATCCGGGTGACGGGCGGCGCGTTCAAAGCCCAGCACGCCATAAAAGCGCTCGGTGGTATCCAGGTTGGTTGAGGGCAGCATCGGGATCGCACTGCCACGAATCGTATCGATCATGGGAATTCCGGCAAATTATGGAAAGAAAAAAGGCCCGCCGGATTGCGCCGGCGGGCCCATATTAGAGCAATGGCGGCGGCCTTACCATTCGGCGAGGAACACATCCATCTTCTTCGCTGCCAGCGCATCGGCGCGCGCCTTCATCCAGCCTTTGGCAAAGGCGGCGTCATCGGCAGGCGCGGTCTTCTTATAGGCTTCCCAGGCATCGTTCATGGTCTTCTGGCGCTCGATCAGCGCGGCATTGTTCTTGTCATATTCCGGCTTCCAGACGCCGATTTCCTTGAAGTATTGCACGGCGCCTTCATGCACCGGCACCACCCAGTCGAATACCTGGCGCTTGATATCCCAGCCGACATTGCCTGGTGCTGCATCCTTGTAGTCGTTATACAATTCCACCATCGCCTTGGTCATGGCATAGACCTGCCCCTTATCCACGGCGGCATAGGTCATCAGCACCGGATAGGGATAGGTGGCGCCTTCAACCTTGTTGCTGGCGCTCATTTCCGGGCCTTCGGCGCCATAGAACGGCACATAGAACGGCGCCTTGGCCTTCAGCCGCTTCCAGCCTTCCTTATCGCCATGCGGCACGGTGGGATAGGCGATGCCGCGCGGGCTGGAGGCCAGCTGATAGGCCTGGCCCGAGATGGTGGAGGCAAAGGCGGCATCCACCTGGTTGTTGATGATGCCCTGCATCGCCGGGCCGAAGCCGCCGAATTCCACCTTCTGCACATCAGCCCAGGTCAGGTTGGCATAGGCCAGCAAAGCGGTGATATTCTGGTTCAGTGATGGGGCGCCCACCACCCAGGCAACCCGCTTGCCCTTCATGTCGGCCATGGTCTTGATATTGGCATCCTTGGCCGTGACCACGGTAAGCAGCGCATCGGAATTGTTCAGCAGCAGCGACCGCACCGGCTGCGGACCCCAATCCTTGCCGCCGAATTCATACACCGCTTCCTGCGCCATATAGGTGCCGCCAACACCATTGGCCGAGAACGGCACCTTGCCTTCGCGCAGCGGCACGGTGCGCGACACGTCATTCTTGCCGGGCAGCACACGCAGGGTCACGTTCAGCTTGTTCTTCAGCGCATTGCCCACGGCAACGGCCTGATTGTAGCCGCCGGAGCCGACATCATAGGCGGTCCAGGTCAACTGGTCGGGCAATTTGCCCTGGGCTTGCGCGCCGGGGGCGGCAGCCAAAACGGCCAGGGCTGCGCCGGCAGCCAGGCTTTTGAATGAATAATGACGCATGTTTGGTTCCTCCTTGGTGGTTTCTTGTGATTACGCGGCGGTTTGTAATTCAGTCTTGCCGGCCAGTCGCAGCAATATAAAGGCAGCGGCGGCGCAGGCCACGCCAATGGCGGCCAGCAGGGTGTTGTCAACCGGGATCAGGCGGCCGCCCGGTGCCGCCAGGGCAAAACCGCCCACCAGCAGCAGCACACGCGCCAGCACGCGCTGCGCGCTGCCATCCAGCCGGCCGCCCCACAGTACATAACCTTGCAGGGCGGAGGCGATCAGTGCCACGCCGGGAAAGGCGGTGAGCAACACCTCGGCTACTTCCCAAGGCGTGCCTTTCAGGATCAGCGCCGGGTTGAGCACAAAGAAGAACGGCACAATGTAGATGATGGCGCCGAGCCGCACCGCCTGGAAGCCGATGGCAAACGGCGAGGTGCGGGCCAGCGGCGCAGCGGCAAAGGCAGCCAGGGCCACCGGCGGCGTGATGAACGAGATCATGCCCCAATACATGATGAACAGATGCACCGCCAACGGGTCCAGCCCGGCCTTGACCAGCGGCGGCGCCAGCACGATGGCCAGGAAGATGTAGCAGGCCGTCACCGTCATCCCCATGCCGAAGATGAAGCTGGTCAGCGCCCCCATCAGCAGCAGGATCAAGGCGTTGTCGCCGGCCAGATAAACCAGGTCATTGGCCAGCGTGCCGGCCAGGCCGGTCATCGAGAAAGCGCCGATGATGAAACCGACACCGGCCAGGATCGCCACCAATTCGGCCAATGCGCGTCCGATAGCGGCCAGCAATTCAACCAGCGAAGCCCAGGTCAGCCGGTTGCGCGGCAGTAGCTGGTTGATCAGCAGCAGCAAAGCCGTGGCGGCGAAAGGCGCCGTGGCCTCGCGCTGCTCACTCACCATCAGGAAAACCAGCACCACAAAAACCAGGATATAAAGCCAGCCCTGGCGCAGGGTTTCGCCCAGGCGCGGCAATTCATCGGGGCGCATGCCGCGCAGGCCAAGCCGCGCCGCATAAGCATCGATCTGCACCGAAAGGCCGAAGTAAAACAGCAGGGCCGGAATGGCAGCGGCCAGGGCGATCTCGGTGTAGCTGATGCCGAGAAAGCTGGCCATCACAAAGGCGGTGGAACCCATCACCGGCGGCATCAGCACCGCGCCGGTGCTGGCCACGGCTTCCACACCGCCGGCATAATCGCCGCGGAAGCCGGTGCGTTTCATCGCCGGGATAGTGACCACGCCCGATGAAATCACATTCGAGATCACACTGCCCGAGATCGAGCCTTGCAGCGCCGAGGAGATCACGCCGACCTGGGCCGCGCCGCCGCGCCAGCGCCCAACCAGGGCGAAGGCAACATCATTGAAGAACTTGCCGCCGCCGGTATGGTTCAGCGCCACGCCGAAAACGATGAAACCGATCACGATTTCGCCAAAGGCCCGCATCGGGATGCCGAAGGCGCTTTCGGCTGAAACGATATGATAGGCCATGGTGTCGAGGAAGCTGGTCTGCACCCCCTTGATCGGCCCGGGCATGATGTCGGCCACCACCGGATAAAGCGATATCGCCAGCACGATCAGCGTGATCGGCGTGCCGCCGGTGCGGCGCAGGCTTTCCAGGATCAGCAGCCAGAGCAGCAGGCCGAGCCATTGCGCCGGCGGCGGCGCGGCGAATTCCCAGCCTTCGCCCAGGATGACATTCGACTTGGTGGCAAACCACAGCAGGGCAGCCAGCACGGCAATGGCGATCAGCCAGTCATGCGCCGGCAGGCCCAGCACGCGGCCAAAACGTTCCAGCCGGGATGTGGCCGGATAGGCCAGGAAAACCAGCGGCAGGGTGAAGGCCACCAGCAGAAACAGATACAGATTGTCGATAAACACGATGCCGCTGAACAGGGCGAGATTGAACTGCTGATTCAGCACCAGCAGGATCGCCAGGATGGTCAGGGCGCAAAACAGGGCCTGCACAATCGGGCGCTGCCGGCGATAGGCCAGATCCTCCACCATACGCTCATCCGGGCGCGGCTCCTGCCCATGCTCAACGCTCGGCTTGGGCTGTACTCCCGGATTGGCGGCGCTATCGGCCATACTCCCGTCTCCCCCAACTTATTCTGTTTGTTGCCGGGGAGCATAGCACCGCCACCGGGGGCGCCAATACGGCTTGCCGCTTCGGATGAACTAAATTCAGCCGATATCGCGGCGCTGCAATTCATGCGGCTGCCAGAATGGGCGCTCGGCCTCAAAAGCCGCCTGGCCCGGATCGATACCCAGATCGGCCAGCGCCTGGCGGCTTAGGCCGGCCAGCCGTTGCCGTGCCTGGCTCCTTTCACGCCAAAGGCTTAGCCGTGCCAGCAGGGCGGCGGGCAGCAGCCGCCAGAGCGGCTGGTCCAGGCCGGTCAGGCTGCTGGCCGGCAGGTCGGCACCGGCCAGATAGGCCAGGTCCGGGGCGGTGTGGCGGTCAATGTAAACCGACCGTTCGTGCTTTTTTGTGGCTGCAATCTGCTTCAGGGTGGGCTGGTAGGTCATGGTTTGGCTCCTTGTGGAACTCTTGGATCAGTGTTTGGGGGGTACGCGGCTTAAATGTCGTTTGCCAGTTGGATGGCTGGGGCTGGCGCGGCGCGGCGGATCAGGTCGTCAAACGCCGCCTCGGCGCGAAAGCGGGCCTGCGGATCGCGCAGCAGCCGGGTGTAGAAAGACAGGCTGAACACAATGCCGCTCAGCTCAAAGGCAAATTGCTGGCAATCCAGATCGGCGCGGAAATGGCCTTCATTCACCGCCAGTTCGGCACCGCGCGCCAGGGTGGCCATCCATTCATTCTGCATCGCCACCAGCTTGTCGCGCACCGGGCCGGGCTTGTCGTCCATCTCGGTGGCAGCGGCGGTCAGGATGCAGCCGCCCGGCAGGTCCGGGTTGCTGTCCATCCAGGCCAGCCACAGGTCAAACAGCTTGCGCAGGCGCGGCAGGCCACGCGGCGTGGCGCGGGCCGGTTTCCACACCGCATCCAGGAAAAGCTGCGACGAGGCATCCATCACCGCCTTCTGCAATTCCTCCTTGGAGCCGAAATGCGCAAACAGCCCGCTTTTTGACATGCCCAGCCGGGTGGCCAGATTGCCAATCGAGAGGCCGTTGAAACCTTCCACGCTGGCCGCCTTCATGGCCGCTGCGACAATGGTTTCCTTGGTGCGTGCGCCTTTGCTCATGGCAAGAAGATACGAACGGTCGTACTTATTGTCAAGAATGAAAAACCGCCGCAGGAATGTTTGCTGCGCTGCGTGTGACAAGCATCACCGGGGGATTCCACCAATGCGTCGTCGCCATTTCCTGTTTGCCGCTGCCGGCCTGCCCTTGCTGGGTTTTGGCGATCTGGTCTGCGCCGAGCCTACGCCGGCCTGCGGTGCACCCACCCCGCGCCAGACCGAAGGGCCGTATTTCAGCCCGCAATCGCCCTTGAAGCGCGACCTGCGCGAAGCCGGCATGGCCGGCGATGTGCTGCGCTTGCAGGGCGTTGTGCTGGATAAACAATGCCGGCCGCTGGCCGGCGCCAAGCTGGAATTCTGGCAGGCTGATACGGGCGGCGCTTATGATAATGCCGGCTTCCGGCTGCGCGGCCATATTATGGCCAATGCAGATGGCGCCTGGCGTATCGACACCATCCGGCCCGGCCTGTATCCGGGCCGCACGCGGCATATTCACGTGAAGGTTTATGCCGCGCCCCAGGCACGGCCCCTGACCACGCAACTCTATTTTCCGGATGAGGCCGGCAATGGCCGCGACGGGATCTTTGATCCACGCCTGCTGCTGGCCCTGGAGCAGACCCCGGACGGCACATTGGGCCGCTACAATTTTGTACTGCCGGGTTGATTCAGGGCGAGACGGGCCATAGCGAAATCAAATAGGAAAGCGCGCTTAGGCATACGCCGCTGATTACCATCATTTGCATTTTGATGGTCCACCTATCCCGCAGTTCAGCGATTTGCTCCTGAAGCCGCTTGATGGCGTCTCCGGTGGCGGCAGTTCTGCCGATGGTGATTTTTTTAAGCCGGGCAAGCTTCAAACCCAGTGTGCCGGCGCTGATTGCTGGATAAGCCAGCAGCAAGACCCCAATAAGCCCGGCCAGTGCCGACCATTGCGTCTGCGTCACGGTATCGCCAGCGGCGCGATAGAGCGGTCGGCCTCAAGGTCGGCTGGTGCGATGCGCAATTCCTGCATTTCGGACAGCAGCAATCCCTCTGACAAATGCGCATGATGCCCGCCGATGGCGGAGGCAACACCTAGCAGCAAACCTTGGCCGCAGGCGCCAAGGTAGCGCTGCATGGTTTCAATGGTTGCCGTGTTGCTGGCGGATTCCATCCGCGAGACCTGGGCTTGGTCCCAGCCGGCTTTTTCGGCCAGCTGCTTCTGTGTCAATCCCGCCTGTTTGCGGGCCGCGACCAACATCCGAGCCACACTGCGTTGTTGCTCGGTGTTATCCCATGCGGCGGCCAATTCCGGCTGCGTAGCCAGTTTTTGAGCAAGAAATTCATCGAAGGTTTTGCTCTTCACAACGATACCTCGTCACAGGAACTGGTGGGGTGGTGTGATTGGCAGGTTCAGCACAATACAGGCGTCGCGTAATGTCAGCGGTCTTTCCTGGTCGAACTGATACAGGCCCAACAACCAAGTTTCTGCGCTCGCACCATTTTCAAGCGTCACCAAATCGAAGCGGCAATCAGCAATGCACAGCCGGTATAGACGAAAATCGGACTGAAACAGGCAGAACACATCGTCGCTGTCGCCGCCAAAATCCTGAAAATGCTGTGCCTTCGTGTAGATGTTGATCTGCATGTCGATAGGCAATGCCTCTATCCGCGCCACAAAGCGGCTCTCAATGACAGGTGGAGGCATATTCAGCATGGAGTTTAGCTCATATGATAAGTTTGTCAATTGGCGGCGATTAGCCTATGCGCGATCTTAGTTTATTGATGCACCATAAAGTATAACTTCACAGAAGTTGAAGGCGGTTGACGATTTGGCGCCGACCAAGCAGGCTCGCGCCATGGAAACCGCCACCTTGCTCACCTTTGCCGCTGCCGCCCTGGCCCTGGCCGTCACGCCGGGGCCGGACATGCTGATGGTGCTGACCCGTTCGGTGGCGCAGGGCCGTCTGGCCGGGCTGGTTGCCACCCTGGGCATCTCCTTGGGCTGTTATGTGCATGCCGCCATTGCCGGCCTGTCGCTCAGCGGCGTGCTGATCCTGGCGCCTTATGCCTTCGAGGCCATCCGCTGGATCGGCGCCGCCTATCTGCTGTGGCTTGGCTGGCAGGCCCTGCGCGGCAGCGGCGGCTTGCAGCTTGGCGATCAGGCGGCGCCGCGCATCGCGCTCTTGGCCGTGCTGCGCCAGGGTTTCCTGTGCAATGTGTTGAACCCGAAAGTGGCATTGTTTTTCCTGGCGCTGTTTCCGCAATTCATGGAACCCAATCCGGATACCGCCTTGGTCCAGGCCATTGTGCTGGCCAGCGTGCTGAATGTGGCCGGCAGCCTGGTGCTGGTGCCGGTGGCTTTGCTGGCCGGGCGTTTTGGCAACTGGCTGCGGCGCCGGCCGGGCTTTCTGAAATGGCAGAACCGCCTGCTTGGCCTGGTTTTCGCCGGCTTTGCGCTGCGGCTGGCCTTTGATGCGCGCAAATAGGCCATGAGCCTGGCGGCGCTGCTCACCTTCGCCGCTGCTGTGGCGGTTTTTGCCGTCACCCCCGGCCCGAATGTGCTGTTTGTGCTGTCGCGCGCGGTGGCGCAGGGCCGCCGGGCCGGCGTGGCCTCTGTGCTTGGGCTGGTCCTGGGCTGGTATGCGCATGCCTTCGCCACCGCCATCGGCCTGGCCACATTGGTGCGCGAGGTGCCATGGAGCTATGACGTGGTGCGCGGCATCGGCGCCGCCTATCTGCTCTGGCTGGCCTGGCAGGCCTGGCGCGGCAACGGCGCCTTTGCGCTTGATCCGTCGCGCCAGGGCGGCGCCAATCTGTGGCGCATCGGCTTCGATGCCCTGATCACCAATCTGACCAATCCAAAAACCGCGCTGTTTTTCCTGGCCTTGCTGCCGCAATTTGTTGTCCCGGAACAGGGCCATGTGATGGCGCAGATTCTGTTGCTGGCCACCATCTACAGCATGATAGCGGCCGGCATCCTGCTCCTTCTGGTGCAGGCTGCCGGCCGTATCGGCGAATGGCTGGCCCGCCATCCGCGGGTAATCCTGTGGCAGCAGCGCGCCATGGCCACCATCATGGCCGGCCTGGCGCTGCGCCTAGCCTTTGATATTCGGGCCTTTGATATCCAGCGCTGACCTTTAGTCGGCCGCCCGCACCCCGATCACTTCGGCGGTGCCTTCCAGGATAGCTTCCTTCAGCATCTCGAAGCCATGCTCCATTTCGGCGATCTGTTCGCGCAGGCCCTTCAATTCCGCCACGGCATTGGGCCGCATCGGCCGGTCGCCCTGGGCATATTCCAGCAGCAGCGTGGCATAGCGGCCTTTCAGCTTCGCCATCTGATGCACCAGCCGGTCCAGTTCCCGGGTTTCCACCCGGCCCAATGCCCAGGCCATCTGTTCGCGGCTCTGCTCACGCAGCCGGTTCGACAGTTTCTGCACATATTGCCGTGCCGTCATCGGCCCAGGCGTGATGCCTTCGCGTTTTTCCATACGCTCGCGCGCCGTCAGGCCCGGTTCCAGCCGGTCGCCATCCAGGTTGAGCGCCGCCTTCAATTGCGGCTCGGCCCGCTGGGCCTGACGCAGTGAGAGCAAAGCAATGGCCATGGTCATCCTCCTTGAAGTCAGTCAAGCAGGGTAAATGCAGGCGCCGTGCCAAAAGTGTTTTTGCCGGTTTTCCAAGATTCGTATTGGTTAACTCGGCAGAAGCTGCCTATTGCTCCGGGGCTGGAGCAGCCAGGCTGCGGCTGGAATTGCCGTAGAGCAGATACAGGCTCCAGCCCTGCGCGCGTTGCTCGCGGTAGCGCGCCAGTGCCTCGGCCGGCAAGCTGAATTCGGCCTGGCTGGCATAGGCGCGCGCCCGTTCGCCGCTGCTGAACGGGTTGCGGATCGGCAGGCTGAGGCCGATGCCGGCATCCAGCCCGCTGGATGAGCCGCCCGAGCCGCCCAGCACCACGCTGGGCCGCCCGACCAGCGGCGCTTCCTGGCTCTGGCCTGGCGTGGTGATGCGCCGGGCGGCAAAAACCCGGCCATCCGGTGCGGTCAATTCGGCGGCCTCCAGCGGTGCCGGCGCGCTGACGCGGATTTCCAGCCCTGTGGCATCAATCTGCCGCGCCGCTGCGCTCACCGGTGGCGGTGGCGGTGCGGCGCAGCCAGCCAGCAACAGGGGCAGCAGCAGAGATAGCAAAGCCGATGTTTTCATCATCGCAGCACTATAGGCGCGTGGCCTGCCGGCGTCTAAACTATGCGGCAAAATCACGGGAGAAAACGCCATGCAAAACCTCTTTGATCTGTCGGGCAAGGTTGCGCTTGTCACCGGTTCCAGCCGTGGCATCGGCCGCGCCATCGCCCTGCGCCTGGCCCAGCATGGCGCCAAGGTGGTGGTTTCCAGCCGCAAGGCCGAAGCCTGCGAAAAGGTGGCAGCCGAAATCCGGGAAAATGGCGGCGAAGCCCTGGTGGTGCCATGCAATATTTCCGACAAGGCGCAGCTTCAGGCGCTGGTGGATGCCACGCAGCAAACCTTTGGCCGTATCGACATCCTGGTCTGCAATGCGGCGGTCAATCCCTATTTCGGCCCCTCTGCCGGCATCCCGGATGACGCCTTCGACAAGATCATGCAATGCAACATCAAGAGCAATCACTGGCTCTGCAACATGGTGGCGCCAGGCATGAGCGCGCGCGGCGCGGGTGGTTCGATCATCATCATTTCTTCCGTTGGCGGCCTGATCGGTTCCAGCATGCTGGGCGCCTATGGCATTTCCAAGGCAGCCGATATGGCGCTGGCGCGGAATCTGGCGGTGGAATGGGGTGAAAGCCAGATTCGCGCCAACTGCATCGCGCCCGGCCTGATCAAGACCGATTTTGCCCGCGCCTTGTGGGAAAATCCCGATATCGCCAAACAGGCCACCAAGGGTTATGCGCTGAAGCGGATCGGCGAGCCGGATGAAATTGCCGGCGTGGCGGTGATGCTGGCGTCCGATGCCGGCAGTTTCCTCACCGGCCAGACCCTGGTGGTGGATGGCGGCGGCATGATCAACATGCAGAGTGTATAAACCCGGCCCAGGCATTATATAGTCACCCCATGCTGAACGCGATTCCCGACCGCCGCGCCATTATCGACCGCAAGAGCCTGACCTTGCAGCTTGAAGCTTTGCAGGCCGAGGGCAAGAATGGCGCGCAGGAGCAGCGCAACCAGGCGCTTACCCTGCTGAAAGCGGCGCTGAACCAGGGCCGGGCGGCGATCCGTCGCCGTTTTGAGGCCGGGGATACCGCGCTGGTAACGCGGCGCGCCATCGCTTTCCTGACCGACCAGATCATCCGCCTGACCTTTGATTTCACCACCCAGAAGGTCTACCGGCTGCCCAATCCCACAGCGGCCGAAAAACTTTCCATCGTTGCCGTGGGCGGTTATGGCCGCGGCGAGATGGCGCCGTTTTCGGATGTTGATCTGCTGTTCCTGTTTCCCTACAAGCAAACCCCCTGGGGCGAGCAGGTGGTGGAATTCATGCTCTACCTGTTCTGGGATATGGGCCTGAAGGTGGGGCATTCCACCCGCTCGGTGGAGGAATGCCTCAGGCTTTCCATGGGCGACCTGACGATCCGCACCGCCTTGCTGGAAATGCGCTGGATCTGGGGCGAGCAGGATCTGGCCAAGACCCTGCGGCAGCGTTTCGCCACCGAGGTGATCGCCAAGACCGGGCCGGATTTCATCGAGAAGAAACTGGGCGAGCGCGACGACCGGCACCAGCGTATGGGTGATTCACGCTATCTGGTGGAACCCAATATCAAGGAAGGCAAGGGCGGCCTGCGTGATCTGCACACGCTGCTGTGGATCGCCAAATATGTTTACCAGGTGGATGACCTGGATGGCCTGATCGAACGTGGCCTGCTGGCTGCCGATGAATACAAGCGCTACGCCCAGGCCAATGAATTCCTCTGGACCGTGCGCTGCCACCTGCATTACCTGGCCGGCCGGCCCGAGGAGCGGCTGACCTTTGACATGCAGACCGAAATCGCCAAGGCGATGGGCTATGCCGACCGGCCAGGCCGCAAGGATGTGGAGCGTTTCATGAAACGCTACTATCTGGCGGCCAAGGAAGTGGGCGACCTGACCCGTATCTTCGCAGCCGCCTTGGAAGAGCGGCATAAGAAAAAGAAGCCGCTGGCGCTGCTGAAATCAAAAATCCGCCGGCCGAAAAATCTGGATGGCTTTGATAACGAAGGCGGCCGGCTCAATCTGCGTGACCCGCAGCTTTTTGAGCGTGAGCCGGTGAAACTGCTGCGGCTGTTCCATCTGGCGCAGGAGCATGGGCTGGATATCCATCCCGATGCCTTGCGCCTGGTGCGGCAGCATCTCAAGCTGATTGGCGCCGAGCTGCGTGGCGATGCCGAGGCCAACCGCCTGTTCATCGACATGCTGACCTCAAAACACGATCCGGAAACCACCCTGCGGCGGCTGAATGAAGCCGGCGTGCTGGGGCGTTTTGTGCCGGATTTTGGCCGTGTTGTGGCGCAGATGCAGCATGACATGTATCACGTCTATACCGTGGATGAGCATACCATCCGTGCCATCGGACTGCTGTCGCGTATTGAAAACGGCGCGCTGGCCGAGGAGCATCCGCTGGCGGTGCAGGTGATCCAGCAGATTGTGTCGCGCCGCGCGCTTTATGTTGCGCTGCTGCTGCATGATATCGCCAAGGGGCGCGGCGGCGACCATTCCGTGCTGGGCGAGAAGGTGGCGCTCAAGCTGGGGCCGCGCTTTGGCCTCACAGCGGCGGAAACCGAAACCGTGGCCTGGCTGGTGCGCTGGCATCTCGCCATGTCGGCCACCGCTTTCAAGCGCGATATTGCCGATCCCAAGACCGTGGTGGATTTTGCCAAGCATGTGCAAAGCCCGGAACGCCTGCGGCTGCTGCTGGTGCTCACGGTGGCCGATATCCGCGCCGTGGGGCCGAATGTGTGGAATGGCTGGAAGGGCCAGCTGTTGCGCGAGCTGTATTATCGCGGCGAGGAATATCTCTCCGGCGGCTTCGCCACCCGGGGCCGCGAGCAGCGTATTGCCGAAACCAAGGCGGCGGTGCGCGCCCGGCTGCCGGATTGGCCGGTCAAGGAACAGGAAGCCTTGCTCAAGCGCCAGTATGAGAATTACTGGTTCTCCAACGATGCCGAAACCATCCTGCGCCATGCCCGGCTGATGCGCGTGGCGGACAAGGAAAAGCGCGGCCTGACCCTGGAAACCCGGGTGGATGGTTTCCGCGCCGTCACCGAAATCACGCTTTATGCGCCGGATCATCCCGGCCTGTTCGCCCGTGTTGCCGGCGCCATTGCCGCCACCGGCGGCAATATTGTGGATGCCAAGATCTTCACCACCACCGACGGCATGGCGCTGGACACCTTCTTTGTGCAGGACATGGAGGGCAAGGCGTTTGACCGGCCGGACAAGCTGGCGCGGCTTTCCACCACGATCCAGCGCACGCTATCGGGCGATCTGCGGCCGCGCCTGGTGCTGGCCGGCGACAAGCCCGGCCTGCCCAGCCGCACCCGGGTGTTCAAGGTGGCGCCGGTGGTGCTGATCGACAACAACGCCTCCAACCGTCATACCGTGGTGGAAGTGAATGGCCGTGATCGGCCCGGCTTCCTCTATGAGGTGACGCGCGGGCTTTATGATCTCAACCTGTCGATCCGTTCGGCGCATATCGCCACCTATGGCGAGCGCGCGGTGGACGTTTTCTATGTGCAGGACCTGACCGGGCAGAAGATTGTCGATGCCACGCGCCTCAAGCAGATCGAACAGCACCTGCTCAAATTGTTGACCCAGGCCGAGGAAAAACCGGCCAAGGCTGCGGCGGCCAAGCCGGCCGCCCGCAAGGATGCGGCCTGAATCAGCCTGGCCAACCCCGGCAAAAGATTCCGGGTGGACAATCCTGCCGGGCAGGGCCATGGCCCCGGATTATTATAAATCAATGACTTAAGGCGAAAATCCGAGTTGGCATCGGGCTTGCTATCTACTAGCGCAAGTCCGGCCCAGAAAGGGCCAGCCAGCCTTCAGGGGTTTCGCCATGCAGATCGGTTCGGTTTCCACTTCGTCTTCCTACACCGCCGGCCAGGCCGAGAGCGGTGCCGCGTCTGACGAATTCAAGGCCGCCACCGCTTTTGCCAATGTGCTGGCCAATGCCTTCAACGGCGGCGCCAAGCAGCGCCCTGAGATGAAGGGTCCGGAAGCCGCCAGCGCCGTTGAGCGCAGCCGCCAGCCGGAACCGAAGCAGGATTATGACCGCCGGGCGGAAAACCGCCCGGAACGCCAGGCTGCGGATGTGGGCGAGAAACAGCCTGCCGACAAGCCGAAGCAGAAGGAAATCCACAAGAGCGACAATGCGGCGCAGCAGGCGTCGGATGCCGCTCCCAAGGAGGAAGGTGCCGCACAAAGCGCGGCACCGGCAGAAAGCCAGGCCGCAGAAGCGGCTGCGCAGGTCGGTGAAGAACCGGCACAAGACGAGGCCGAGGGCAAGGACAAGCAGGCCGCAGAAGCGGCGATTGATCCGAACCTGATCCTCAACCTGTTCATCCCCGCCGCCCAGGCGGCCGTGTCGGCGCAGGCCGGCACCGCGTCCCAGAACGGGACACAGACTGGCGCCCAAGCTGGCGTTGCGGTGGATGCAAATCAGGGTGCGGCCAATCCGGTGGATGCGGCCTTGCAGCAGATTCAGGCTTCGGTTTTATCGCCCGAAGCGCAATCCCAGATCGTTGATGCGATGCGCCAGGCGCAGGGCGGCAGCGGCAAGGGCAAGATCGAGGTGCAGACCAGTGCCGACGGCGTGGCGCCGAAGCCGCTGGTTGATCCGGCAGCGCTGTTTGCCGACATGCTGGCGCAGCAGGGCGCCGAGGGCGAGACACTGGATGGCCAGGGTCTGCCGGGCGCCGAGCAGCAATTGCTTAAGCAGGATGCGCTGGCGCAGCTCAACACCGCGCAAGTCGGCTTCAGCCTTGAAACCCCGCCGGCTGCCAGCCCGGCCGCCGATGCGGCCAAGAACGGCCTCGGCGCCGTGGCCGGCCTTGGTCAGGGCCAGGCCAGCCAGCAGGGCCAGGCGATCAACCAGGCGCAGGCCCAGGCGGCGCGCCATGCCTCGGCTTTGGTGCCGCCCGGCGAGCAGGTGGCGGTGCATGTCAAAAAGGCCATTGCCGAGGGCAGCGACACCATTTCGATCAAGCTTGATCCCGGCAATCTCGGCCGCGTCGAGGTGACGCTGGAAGTGAGCCAGGATGGNNGCCTGCTGGCGGTGATTGCCGCCGACAAGCCGGAAACCCTGCAAATGTTGCAGAAGGATGCCGCAGCCTTGGAGCAGTCGCTGCGCGATGGCGGCCTCAAGACCAATCAGGATTCGCTGAGTTTTCAGTTGCGCGACCAGGGCCAGGATAATCGTGGCTTTGCCGGCAATGAAGGCGGCGGCCGGCGCGGCTATGGCCGGGGCGGCGATGAATACGGCGATGCCGGTATGACAGGCGGCGACATGCGCAGCCTGGCCGCCGCTGCCGATGCGCAGCGCGCCGCAGCGCGCGGCGGCCTTGATATCCGAATTTAAGCCTGGGAAGGAGCCCAAGCCATGGTTACCTCAGTTGGCACGACCACCAATACCACCGGTACCAGCACCACGGCTGCCGGCACCGCCGGCGTTTCGCTGGCAAAGAATTTTGACACCTTCCTGAAGCTGCTGACCACGCAGTTGCGCAATCAGGACCCGACCTCGCCGATGGATACCAAGGAATTCACCAATCAGCTGGTGCAATTCTCGCAGGTTGAGCAGCAGATCAATCAGAACAAGAATCTCGAAACGCTGATCGGCCTGTTTGAAGCCCAGACCACCAACACCAATGTTGGCTATATCGGCAAGGAAGTGGTGGTGGAAGGCAACAAGGCGGCGCTGGCCAAGGATGGCGAAATCAACTGGCTGACCGATATTCCGGCCGGTGCCGCCGTGGTGAAGGCCAATATCTACGATTCCACCGGCAAATTGGTGGCGAGCCAGAATCTGGACAAGACGGCCGGCCGCACCACGGTGAACTGGGACGGCACCACCGATGTTGGCACCATATCGAAGCCTGGCAACTACACCCTGGAAGTGGTGGCCAAGGATTCCAATGGCGCGGCGATGACCTCGCCCAAAACCTATACCTCCGGTGTGGTGCAAAGCGTCGAATTTGAGGAAGGCGCACAATTCCTGGTGGTCAATGGCATGCGCATGGATGCTGCCGATGTGGTGGCCGTCCGTATGCCGACCAGCACCGCCAGCGGCAGCTAACCCTGATTCACTGCGCATTAACCAGCGCGTTTAGTCCTTTGTTAAATGGCGAGGTCTAGCATGTATCGCAGCCAGATTGTGAAGCCAGAAACGCGAATGTTCAGCCGCGAGAGCCCTATCGCCAGTATTATCGGACCCGAGGGCCAGTTGCTGACCCGCGACAGCCTGCCTGCGCCCGGCACCAAGCGCTGGGTGATCCGGCGCAAGGCCGAGGTGGTGGCGGCGGTGCGTGGCGGTTTGCTGACCCTGGATGAAGCCTGCGAGCGCTATAGCCTGACAGTGGAGGAATTCCTCTCCTGGCAGCGCGCCATCGAGCAGCATGGCCTGCCCGGCCTGCGCACCACCCGGTTGCAGGAATACCGCCCCGGCAGCCTGAAGCCGCTGCCGGCCAAATCCGGCGCCCGCGCTTAGCCGGCCAGCCCGCCGTTTCCGGCCATAAAGGTTAACAAACCGCTAGGCAAAATTTGCCGGGGTGTTAACCTCTTCTTCATCCCAGCTGCCTACCCTGACACCATAATGTCCGGGTGCGTGGAAGCGCATGGGGTGATGCCGTGAATGGTCTGATGCAAATGTTGCGTAATCTGGGGCCTGCCCGCCTGGCCATGCTAGGCATGACGGCGGCTGCCCTGATCGGTTTTTTCATCTTCATAGGCATGAAGGTGACACAGCCGAAAATGGCGTTGCTCTACGGCAACCTCGACCTCACCGACTCGGCCGCCATCGTGACCCGGCTGGAGCAGCAGAAGGTGCCGTACCAGATCGCCGCCAACGGCGCCCAGGTGCTGGTGCCTGAGGATCGTGTGCTGCGTTTGCGCATGCAACTGGCCGAAAGCGGCGTGCCATCGGGCGGCGGTTCGATGGGTTATGAATTGTTTGACAAGGCCAATGCCCTGTCGGCAACCAATTTCATGCAGAATCTGAACCATCTGCGGGCGCTGGAAGGCGAATTGGCGCGCACCATCCGCGCCATTGACCAGGTGCAGTCGGCGCGGGTGCATCTGGTGTTGCCGCGGCGTGAAGTGTTCAGCCGCGAACAGCGCGAGCCATCCGCTTCCATCGTGATCAAGACGCGCGGCGGCCGCATCGACCAGCCGCAGGTGCGCGCCATCCAGAATATCGTTGCCGCTGCCGTGCCTGACCTGAAGCCGAGCCGCATCGCCGTGGTGGATGATCGCGGCAACCTGCTGGCCGGCACCAGCGACGAGAAGGCCGATCCGCTCGCCGCCACTGCCAGCAAGATGACCGAGATGCGGCGCCAGGCCGAGGACAAGCTGCGCAAGTCGATCGAGGCTTTGCTGGAGCGCTCGGTGGGTGTTGGCAATGTGCGTGCCGAAGTGGCCGTCGACATGGATTTTGATCGGGTCACCACCAATCAGGAATTGTTTGATCCGGATCAGCAGGTGATCCGCTCAACCCAGACCATCAACGAGCAGAATCAGAGCCAGGAAGGCCAGCAGGCCGTCACCGTGCAGAACAACCTGCCGGAAGCCCAGGGCCAGGGCGCCAACCAGGCGACCCAGCGCGGCCAGCGTTCGGAAGAAGTGATCAATTACGAAATCTCCAAAACCATCCGCACCCAGGTGCGGGAGGGCGGCATCGTCAAGCGGGTTTCCGCCGCCGTGCTGGTGAACCAGATCACCACGGTGAATGCCGAAGGCCAGCGCGGCTACCAGCCGCGCAGCCCGGAGGAATTGCAGCAGCTCAATGCCCTGGTGCGCAACGCCATCGGCTTCGACCAGCAGCGCGGCGATAATGTGGAAGTGGTGTCGATGCGCTTTGCCGAGCCGGGCGACATCCCCGAGGAAGTTGATCCCGACAGCGTGCCGATTTTCCTTGGCCTGAACAAGCGTGACCTGTTCCGCATCGGCGAACTGGCCGGCTACCTGCTGGCCGCCCTGCTGGCCCTGCTGCTGGTGGTGCGCCCGATTGTCAAACGCATCATCGAGGCATCGCAGAATCCGGATGACGTGCCGCCGGGCATGCTGACCCCGAGCGGCATGGGTGTGCCGGTGGTGGTGGGTTCGGCGCCGATTGCCGAATTGCCCGCCGCGCCCGATGGCATGGCGCCGATGGCAACACCCGGCATCGAATCGATGATCGACATTGCGCGCATCGAGGGCCAGGTGAAGGCATCCAGCTTGAAGAAGATCGGCGAGATCGTCGACAAGCATCCGGAAGAAGCAATTTCGATCATCCGCAACTGGCTCTACCAGACCAGCTAAGCCGGCAGGAGCGAGGACCATGGCAGATAAGGATTTCCGCCAGCTCAAGGGGCCAGACAAGGCCGCCATTCTGATGCTGGCGCTCGGCGAGGAGCATTCGTCCAAGATCTGGCCGTTGCTGGATGACGAAGAGATCAAGGAAATCTCGCAGAACATGGCTAATCTCGGCTCGGTGAATTCCGAGACGGTGGAAAAGCTGTTCCTCGAATTCGTCAACAATTTCTCTTCCACCGGTTCGCTCTCCGGCACTTTCGACAGCACCGAACGGCTGCTGATGAAGGCCCTGCCGGCGGATCGTGTCACCCAGATCATGGAGGAAATCCGCGGCCCGGCGGGTCGTACCATGTGGGACAAGCTGGCCAATGTGAATGAGTCGGTGCTGGCCAACTACCTCAAGAACGAATATCCGCAGACCGTGGCTGTGGTGTTGTCTAAAATCCGCCCCGAACATGCCGCGCGCGTGCTGGCCGCCCTGCCCGAGGAATTCTCGATGGAAGTGGTGATGCGCATGCTGCGGATGGAATCGGTGCAGAAGGAAGTGCTCGACAAGGTGGAGCAGACGCTGCGCACCGAATTCATGTCGAACCTGGCGCGCACCAATCGCCGCGACAGCCACGAGATGATGGCGGAAATCTTCAACAGCCTGGATCGCAACACCGAGGCGCGCTTCCTTGCCGCGCTGGAAGAGCGCAGCCGCGATGCCGCCGAGCGTATCAAGGCGCTGATGTTCACCTTCGAGGACCTTATCAAGCTTGATCCGAGCGGTGTGCAGACGTTGATGAAGTCGGTCGACAAGGACAAGCTCGGGCTGGCGCTCAAGGGCGCCTCCGAAACCCTGCGCGACCTGTTTTTCTCCAACATGTCCGAACGCGCATCCAAGCTGCTGCGTGAAGAAATGGAAAGTATGGGGCCGGTGCGGCTCAAGGATGTCGACGAGGCGCAGATGGCGATGGTCAACATGGCCAAGGAACTGGCGGCCAAGGGTGATATCATGCTGGCCGACAACAAGGGCGACGACGAGCTTATCTATTGATCCGATAACACGGGGGATGATCGTTTTTCATGGCGGGTAAGGCCAAATTCCTGTTCGACCAACCGTTCGATGGCTCCAAGCCGCGCACGGATTCGCCGATGTTCCGTTCCAAGGCACCGCCGCCGAAATTCAATCTCGATGAGATGGAGGCGGCCAAGGCGCAGGCTTTTGCCGCCGGCGAGCAGGCTGGCCGTGCGGCCGCCGAAGCCGAGCAGCAGGCCGCCATCGAGCATGGCCTGGGCGCCATCGAGGCCCGCATGGCGCAACTGGCCGAGAATCTGAACCAGAGCGAGGCGCGGGCGCGGTCTGAGGCCGTCACCCTGGCTGCCGCCATCGCGCGCAAGCTGGCATCACAACTGATGGCGCGTGAACCATTGCGCGAGATCGAGGCGCTGGTGCTGCGCTGCATGGATGATATGCGTGACGAACCGCGCCTGGTGCTGCGCGCGGCTGATCCGGTGATCCGGCTGCTGGATGAACGGATCGACACGCTGGTGGCGCAATCCGGCTTTGGCGGCAAGGTGATGCTGGTGCCGGATAACAGCCTGGCCGCCACCGATTGCCGGGTTGACTGGGCCGATGGCTCGGCCGAACGCAACCAGGCACAGATCGAACAGGATGTGGACCAGGCGGTGCAGCGTTATCTCGCCGCGCTGCGGTCTGAAGCAATCGCCACGGAAGGATGATCGATCATGGCTGATACCGGCGACGATCTTGAACTGAAGGACATCAGCGGCAGCGGGCTGCCCGAGGAAGATGATCCCAATGCGGCCCGCACTGCTGCCGATTTGCAGGCGGTGTTTGACATCCCGGTGCATGTCTCGGCTGTGCTGGGCAAGGCCAACATGCAGGTCAGCCAGTTGCTCAAGCTTGGCCGCGGTGCGGTGATCGAACTGGATCGCAAGGTGGGCGAGGCCATCGATATCTATGTGAATAATCGCCTGGTGGCGCGCGGCGAGGTTGTGGTTGTGGAGGACCGGCTGGGCGTGACCATGACGGAAATCATCAAGGGCGGTCGCGGCGGTTGAGGCTGTGGGCGAGACGAGGACCAGATAGATGCGGTTGATCATCATCGGCACATTGAACGGACAGATCGGCGCCGCCACGCGCATCGCGTTGCAGCGTGGTGCCAAGGTGTCGCAGGTCGAGGATATCGATGCGGCGCTCGCGCTGCTACGCGGCGGCCGTGGCGCCGAGCTTGCCATGGTGGATGTGGCGCTGGATGTGAAGCGGCTGGTGGATGCGCTGAAAAACGAGCGTATCAATCTGCCCGTGGTGGCCTGCGGCATCGGCAATGATGCGCGTGCCGCCGTGGCAGCGATCCGTGCCGGCGCCAAGGAATATCTGCCGCTGCCGCCGGATGCCGATCTGATTGCCGCCGTGCTGGAAGCGGTGGCCGAAGAAAGCTATCAGATGCTGTTCCGCGACCCGGCGATGGGTGGCGTGGTGAAGCTGGCCGAGCAGATTGCGCCGTCTTCCGCCAGTGTGCTGATCACCGGCGAAAGCGGCACCGGCAAGGA
>DLGP01000054.1 GCA_002482765.1 Alphaproteobacteria bacterium UBA7691 | reverse complement strand
CACATGCCACAGCGCGCCATGCTCCATCTCGCCACCTTCGCCGATGATGCTGCCCTTGCCATAGGATTCGATGGCAGCCGGATCACCGCCCAGGGCCGTGATCAAACGCTGCGACATCTCCAGGCCCAAGGGTTTCAATTCATCCATGAACGGCATGATGTCGGGTTCATACCGCCCGGCAAAGGGATTGCGCAGCACGGCGGCAATGCCGGCGCGCTTCAGCGGCTTGTCGGCGCGCGGGCCGCCTTCATGCCAGGCTTCGTCCACACTGAGATAGAATTTACGCACATCCACGCGGCTCATCGCCCACCTCCTGCACTCATCAATACTCGCTTCTCAGCCCGGTCCCGATCCGCCACAACAGTCTCGCCCTGAAGGGTGAGACAGGCGGCCTGAATCGCGCCGCTGCTTTGCAAATCATGCGCCACCGCCAAGCCGGCGGACAAGGCTTCAAGCACCAGCGAAGTCGGCAGCACACCAACATTCTCCGTCACCGGAATATCGCCCAGATCGCTGTCATCCTTGAGTTTGTTCGCGGGCATGCGGCGGATCGCCGGATGCTCGGCATTCACCGCATTGGCCACAATGGTGGCGGCGGCATCGGCTTGTGCTGCGCTGGCAGCCAGGATGGTGACGGCATCGGCAATGCCGCGTGAGAAAGACCGGCCGCGCCAGCCCGATGTGGCAATGCCGCCAATGCCCGAAGCGGCGTCAATGCGCGCCACGGCATCAATATGCGGCTGCGCCAGATTGCCCACCAGGCCGGTGGTGAAACTTTCGCCCGGACCAAGCCGCAGCGCAATGTCACCACCGTTATTCACATAAGCCTTGCGCAAGCCCGGCTCGCCCGTCATGGCCTGCAAGATTTCATCGGCCACTGCGCCGGCCACCGCCGCCATCGGCGTGATGAACACGCCACGATGCGGCCAGCAAGCCATCGTCATGCGCCGCGCTGTGCTGCCACGCGGCAAGGGTTGCACCATGCCCAGCGGCTGGCGCAGCAGCGGCAATTCCGCCACCAATTCTTCCAGGATGGTCTGAAACCGTTGCCAGGCGCGGCGATAAGCCCCCTCCTCCGCCTCGGCTGCGCCCCAGGCCTGAAGCACCAGATCAATCGGCCCATGCTGCAAATGCAGCCGGCGACCACCTGCCGCGCCTTGCAACCATGTCGCCTGCGGCCCCATCAGGCCGCACCCGGGGTCAGGCTATTCGGGCCGAGCCGGGTCAGCCGCGTGTCGCGCAACACATCCTCCAGCCGCACCACATGATCCATATGGCCGCCCAAAGCGGCGTAATCCTCGCGCGTCATGGTGAATTCAATCGGCGCCACCAAAGCCGGGGTTGGCACATAGCCGAAGGAATTATCCGGCATCGCCAGCACATCCACCATGTAGGTGATGCCGCCGCCGGGCCAGACAAATACCGGCGCACCGCCAGATGTCACCCGGGTCAGGCGATCCTTCACACTGATGGTCAGCCGCACCGGATTCTCGGTCACGCCGGCACGCAGGCTGCCGCCGGCACCGGCCATGAACAGCACAGTGCAAAGCGACGGTTCACAATTCTCCGCGATACGCTCCACCACCTTGGCGATCGGCGCCGGCATCTCGGCCGGCTGCGGCTTGAGCTGATCATCCAGCACATACCAGGCACTATGCTCGCCGGTGGTGGAAACCATCAGCAGCCGCATGCCCGGCCAGGCCGTGGCGGTATCGATCTTCTCGATGATATCCAGCGGGTCGGACACATTGGTGCCGCCCCAGCCCAGGCCCGGTTCGGCCACCTGGAAATAGCGCCCCGGGGTGGATTTGCGGCCACGCACCCGGATGCCGGCCAACGGCATGTCCAGAAAACGCCCGGCCTGATGTTCGCTCAGCACACCGGTGATGTGGTCGTCCACCACAATCACTTCATCGGCATGGCCATGCCATTGCTTGGCGAAGATACCGATGGTGGCCGAGCCACAGCCAACCCGCATACGCTGTTCCGGCGTGCCGTTGACAATCGGTGCCTTGCCGGCCTGGATCACCACGTCCGAGCCGCCATCAATGCTGACGCTCACGGCCTGCTTGTTGGCCAGCTTCAGCATCGCATCGCAGGTGGTGATGCCTTCCTTCTTGCTGCCGCCGGTCAGGTGATGCACACCGCCCAGCGACAGCATCTGCGAACCATATTCCATCGTGGTGACATGGCCGATGGCTTCGCCATTCACCCGCACCGCCGCCTGTTCCGGGCCGAGATAGCGGTCGGTATCGATCTTCACCTTGAGGCCGCAATAACTGAAAATGCCTTCCGTCACCACCGTCACCATATCAATACCCTGGTGTTCGGAAGCAACGATGAATGGCGCCGGCTTGTAATCCGGATAGGTGGTGCCGGCACCGATGCCGGTGACAAAGGCCGGCTGCGGCGCCATTAGCTGGCCGTCCCAGGCTTCACTGCCGGCCAGGAATGGCACTACGTTTCGGCCCTGCACTGCCGCCTGTTCGGTCACCACCAGCGGATCAACCCGGGTCAGCACACCCGCCACATTGGCATAGCGGTCGCAGGCACCGGTCTTGCCCGGGCGGATACGACACAGCACCGGGCAGGCATCGCAACGCACCAGTTCCGCATCCTTGTCCTTGACTGCCAGCGCGTCAGTCATGCCGCCGCCTCCTCTTGCTGCCGGATCAATGCCCGCAGTCGATGCGGCAGCAATGGCACCTGGGTGACACGCACATCCACCGCGTCGCGGATCGCGCCCAGGATGGCCGGCGCCGTTGGCACCAGGCCAGGCTCGCCCACACCCTTGGCACCGTATGGTCCCAGCGGTTCGGCATCTTCGATCAGCAACACCTCGATCTCCGGCATGTCGCCCACGGTGGGGATCAGGTAATCATGCAGGTTTTCGCTGCGGCCGGGGATGTATTCCTCAAGCAAAGCCAGGCCCAACCCTTGGGCGATGCCGCCATGAATCTGGCCTTCCACCTGCTGCGGATTGATCGCACGGCCCACATCATGCGCCGCCACCATGCGCAGCACCTTCACCTTGCCCAATTCCGGGTCCACTTCCACCAGCGCAATCTGCGCCGCAAAAGCATAACTGGCATAAGGCACGCCCTGACCATTGGCATCCAGCGGCGTGGTGGGTGGATCGAAGCGGCCCTGGCCGAGCAGCACATCAGTGCCACCTTCCAGGCAGGGCAGACTGCCAAGCGCGATGCGATGGCTGTGGCCGGCATCGGCGATCACCAGCATATCGCCGTCCAGTGTTATACGGGCCTGCTCGCCGGCATTGGCCAGGCGCAAAATCTGGCGACGCAGATCAAGCCCGGCCAGTTCCGCCGCCTTGCCGGAAACAAAAGTCTGGCGCGAGGCCGAGGTTTTGCCGGCATCGGCGGTCAGGTCGGTATCGCCGGCCACCAGATCAAACAGCGCCATCGGTGCGCCAATCGCATCGGCGACAATCTGGGTCATGATGGTGTTGGAACCCTGGCCCACATCCAGCGCGCCGTTATAAAGCGTGAAGCGGCCATCCTGGCGCAAGGCAACACGCATCACCGACGGATTCGACATCGAGGTGTTGCCGATGCCATACCACATGCAGCCGATGCCAACGCCGCGCCGCAATTGCTTGCGCCGGGCATTGAAGCGCGCTGCGTCATCCTGCATCGCCTGCCAATGCGGCGCCAGTGCATCCAGACAGGCGCCAAGCCCGGCGGAATGCTCCATCACCTGGCCGGTAGCGGTGGCCTGGCCGACGCGGATGGCATTGCGGCGACGAATTTCCAGCCGGTCCAGCCCCAATTGCCGCGCCAGATCGTCCAGCAATGTCTCATGCGCAATCGCCGCCTGCGGCACGCCAAAACCACGAAATGCCCCCGAAGGCGGCGCATTGGTGAAAAACGCACTGCCCCAGTTATGCACATGCGGCACAAAATACGGACCCGTGGCATGCACCGGCACACGATTGGCCACGGTGGGGCCCCAACTGGCATAGGCGCCGGTATCAAAATCGGCATTGGTGCGCACCGCCAGCAGATGGCCCTCTGCATCACAGCCGAATTTCGCCGTCACCGTGGCCGGATGGCGCTTGGTGCTGGCTGCCATGCTTTCCGGCCGCGTATAGATGCAAGCCACCGGCTTGCCCAAAGCCCAAGCGGCCACGGCGATCATCGGCTGCACCGAAAGATCAAGTTTGCCGCCAAAGCCGCCGCCGCAGGCAGTCGGCACAATCCGCACCTGCTCGGGCAGCAGGCGCATCACGCCGGCCACTTCGTCGCGGTCCATATAGGGCGTCTGGGTAGTGGCGTGGATTTCGATCCGGTCGCCAACGCGCTGCGCCCAGCCGGCTTCCGGCTCGATATAGGAATGCTCCACAAAGGCGGTCTGGAACTGGCCTTCGGCCACAGCGGCGCAGGCGGCGAAGGCGGCATCGGCATCGCCCTTGATCACACCGCCTTCCAGCAGCAGGTTACCCGGCTTGTCGGCCTGCACCAGCTTGGCGCCCGGCGCCTTGGCAGCGGCCACGCCATGCAGCGGCGGCTCCACGGCATAAACAATCGGCAGGTCGGCATCACGCACCGCCTCCACCGCTTCGCGGCTGCCCACCACGGCCAGCACCGCCTCGCCGCGATAGCGCACCAGACCATCAGCCAGCACCGGCTGGTCCTTGATATCGGGATAGATGCCATAGCCGTTGCGCGGAATATCGGCAGCGCTGAACACGCGCACAAGGCCGGGATATTGCGCCAGCAAAGGCGCGGTATCGCCCAAGGTGAAGGTGGCGCGATGATGCGGGCTGCGCAGGATACGCAGCCACAGGGCAGCGGCAGGGATGCTGTCGGCGCCGTATTTCTCGCGCCCGTCCACTTTGGCCAGGCCATCCACCTTCACACTGCGCGCCCCCACGGCGGCGCCGGCTTCGGGTGCTGCGGGCAAAGGCTGGTGCCGCGCTGTATCCAGGATCGCCTCAACAATCTTCTGATAGCCGGTGCAACGGCACAGCACGCCGCCAATGGCATCCAGCACGTCATCACGGCTCGGCCGGGCATTGGCGGCCAGCAGATCGGTGGCCGCCATCAGCATGCCCGGCGTGCAGATGCCGCATTGCGCCGCGCCATGGCGCAGAAAGGCGTTTTGCAGCCGCGACAGCGCGCCATGCGCCTGCAAGCCTTCCACTGTCACCACCAGCTTGCCCTCGGCCTGCGCTGCCGGGGTGAGACAGGCGCAAACCTGGCGGCCCTCCAGCATCACGGTGCAGGCACCACAATCGCCGGCATTGCAGCCGATCTTGGTGCCGGTGAGGCCAAAATCATCGCGCAGCACATCGGCCAGCCGCTTGGCCGGCGAACCGCTATAGTCACGTGCGGCTCCATTCACGATCATCCGCATGGTTTCAACCCCGCGCTTGTGCCGCAGCGACCAGCGCCCGGCGGGTGAGAGTAAGCGCCGCCTCGCGGCGAAATTCGGCATCGGCGCGCATGTCGTCGATTGGCGTCAGGGCGGCAAAATGCTCGGGCTTGGCCTTGTTCGCCAGGCCGGCATTCAGCCGGCGGCCAATCAATTCGGTTTCCAGGGCCGGCAGGCGCTGCGCCACCGCCGAACAGGCGCCAATCGCCACCGAAGCGCCCTGCACCACGCCTGCGGATTCTTCCAGCACCACCCCCACCATGGCAATCGAGATCACCAGATAACGCCGCGCACCAAGCTTGAGGAAAGTGCTGCGCACGGCATGGCGCGGCTTCGGCACCAGGATGGCACTGAGCAATTCGCCCGGTGCCAAGCGGGTCTGGCGATTGCCGGTGATAAAATCGCCCAAAGCGAGTTCGCGCCGGGCAATCTGGCCCGCCTGGGCCACGCGGCTCAATTCCACCCGCGCCCGCATTGCCAGCAGCATCGGCACGCCATCGGCAGCCGGCGAGGCATTGCACAGATTGCCGGCGATGGTGCCGGCATTCTGAATCTGCGTGCCGCCCACATCGCGCGCCGCCAGCCGCAAGCCATCAAATAGCGGCGGCAGTTCTGCATTGCCGGCAATCTCGCTCCAGCTGGTGGTGGCGCCGATGCGCCAATGATCCTCGGCTTCGCTAACCCCGCGCAATTCGGGGATGGCGGTGATATCGAGCAGATCATCGTCGAGCGGCTTGCCCACCTTGGCCGGGTAATAATCCGTGCCGCCGGCCAGGATCAACGGAACGGCACCGGCCGCAGCGCCGAGATGCTCAAGCGCCTGTGCGAGACTGGCTGGGCGAACATAAACCGCCATGTATTCTAAACCCCCACCCTGCTTATAACTCATTTGTGTGCATATGATGCTGCCGTGTGATTCGAAAAAAAGCAACGTCAAAAAATAGGCAAAAATCATCCGTAAACGCACAAAAACACGACAGAATCATTTCTTGAATAACAGTGCATAACTGCATTGAGTTTCTATTGCTTGATATTGAATGGAGAATGTGTTTTTAGGCTGGACGCAGCCCCAACTTTGATTATATGTACACATATGAACTCGGCTGACCCCAGATCAGCGTCGGGTTCGCCCGCCGCCAGACCGGATCGCAAAAACCATGACCTCCTCCGCCGCCGCAACTATAACCGTTGAAGCCGTCGCACCTGCCGCCAGCCATCCCGCGCTCAAGCCGGGCGGCAATCTGCGCGAGGAGACGGTGACGTATGTGCATCACTGGACCGACACACTTTTCACCTTCCGCACCACGCGCGATCCGTCCTTCCGTTTCATCAACGGCCAGTTCGCCATGATCGGCCTGATCGTGGATAACAAGCCGCTGCTGCGCGCCTATAGCATGGCCAGTTCGAATTATGAGGAATTCCTTGAATTCTTCAGCATCAAGGTGCCGAACGGCCCGCTCACCTCGCGGCTGCAACACCTGAAAGTGGGCGACCGCATCATTGTCAACCGCAAGCCCACCGGCACGCTGTTGCAGGATAATCTGCTGCCCGGCAAACATCTTTATCTGCTGGCCACCGGCACCGGCCTGGCACCGTTCATGAGCATCATCAAGGATCCGGATGCCTATGAGCGTTACGAGAAGGTGATCCTGGTGCATGGCACCCGCACTGTCGGCGAACTGGCCTATCAGGATTACATCACCCGCGAATTGCTGGAGAATGAATTCCTCGGCGAGGCCGCACGCGATAAGCTGATCTACTATCCGACCGTGACCCGCGAAGATTATCGCAACCAGGGCCGCGTCACCGATCTGATCGCCAACGGCAAGCTGTTCAATGATATCGGCCTGCCGCCGCTGGATATCGCGCAGGACCGTGTCATGCTCTGCGGCAGCCCCGAAATGCTGCGCGACATGCGTGCTTATCTCGACGAACGGCAGTGGCAGGAAGGTTCCACCACCGGCGCCGGTCACTATGTGATCGAAAAGGCTTTTGTCGAACAGTAAGCCGCTACGACAAGTCTGCTATTAGGGTCCGGACTCATTACA
>DLGP01000051.1 GCA_002482765.1 Alphaproteobacteria bacterium UBA7691 | reverse complement strand
TGCGACCAGACCAAGGCGAAAAAGCCCACTAAATCAGGCGCTTGATACAAGCCGCCAAATGGCGCGGAAATGCGCCGAAAGCCCTATCCCGGGGGCTTTGCCCATGCTATAGACTGCGCCCTCGTGCCGGCCTGCCGGCGCGATCCCGGTATGTTGGATGCGGGCGTGGTGGAATTGGTAGACACGCGGGATTTAGGTTCCCGTGCCGCAAGGCGTGTGGGTTCAAATCCCTCCGCCCGCACCAGCCTCTCGCCGTGGCAGCAGCCGGCCGGCTTTCACTCTGGCCCTGCGGCCGGAGAACCCGGAAATCACGGAATTCTGAACCACAGGTGTTGAAACCATGCAGATTACTGAAGTCAGCGCGACTGGCCTGAAGCGCGAATACAAGGTGGTGATCAACGCCGCCGCCCTCGATGCCGTGGTCAGCGAAAAGCTGGAAGCGCTGCGCCAGCGCGTCAACATGCCCGGCTTCCGCCCCGGCAAGGCGCCCGCCGCCCTGGTGAAGAAGCAATATGGTCGCGCCCTGCTCGGCGAGGCGATGGAAGAGCAGGTCAACACCGCGCTCAAGGACACGATTGAAGGCAAGGGCCTGAAGCCGGCGATGCAGCCGAAGGTGGAAATCACCACCTTTGAAGAAGGCAAGGACCTGGAATGCTCGCTCACCATCGAGCTGCTGCCGGAAATCGAGCCGGGCGACTTCAAGCAGATCAAGCTGGAGCGTATGACGGTTGAGATCGGCGAGGCCGAGGTTGACGAATTCGTCAACAAGATCGCCGATAACCAGAAGACCTACGAGACCGTGGACCGCGCTTCCCAGAGCGGCGACCAGGTGGTGATTGATTTTTCCGGCAGTGTTGACGGCGTCAAGTTCGACGGCGGCACGGCGGAGGATTACACGCTGGTGCTGGGTTCCAACACCTTCATCCCGGGTTTCGAAGACCAGCTTATCGGCCATGCCGCCGGCGCTGCCGTCACCGTCACCGTCACCTTCCCGGAGAATTACGGCAACAGCGACCTGGCCGGCAAGCCGGCGGAATTCGCCTGCACCGTGAAGGAAGTGAAGGGCGGCCAGCAGACCGTGGTGGATGATGAATTCGCCAAGCGTTTTGGCCTCGGTTCGCTTCAGGAACTGCGCGACAATGTGAAGCGCGATCTGGGTCAGGAATATAAGGGCCTCGCCCGCTTGCAGCTCAAGCGCAAGCTGCTCGACGCCCTGGCCGACAGCCATGATTTTGACGTGCCGGCCGGCATGGTCGATCTGGAATTTGACCAGATCTGGAAGGAAGTGACCGCCGATGAGGCGCGCTTCAAGGCCGAGCTGGCGGAAGAGAACAAGGGCGAAGACGAGCTGAAGGCGGAATACCGGAAGATTTCCGAACGCCGCATCCGCCTCGGCCTGCTGCTCTCGGAAGTTGGCCGTCGCAACAATATCGAAGTGAAGCCCGAGGAAGTGACCCGGGCCATGATCGAGCAGGCGCGCCGCTTCCCCGGCCAGGAGCGCCAGGTGATGGAATATTTCCAGAAGAATCCGGAAGCCTCGGCTTCCCTGCGCGCCCCGATCTTCGAGGACAAGGTGATCGACTTCATCGTCGAGATGGCCGATGTCACCGACAAGCCGGTGAGCAAGGAAGAACTGACCAAGGCGGCGGAAGAAGCTCAGGCCTAAGCCATAGCCATGTTTTAGGGGGCGGCAGTTGCCGAGCGGCGCCTGCTGCCCCACTATTATGGCTCGAATCAACGCTTCCCACCGGACAGGCCATGGACAAGATGATCGACACCTACATGAACACGCTGGTTCCGATGGTCATCGAACAGACCAATCGGGGCGAACGCGCCTACGACATCTATTCCCGCCTGCTCAAGGAGCGCATCATTTTCCTTGTCGGCCCGGTGCATGACGGGGTGGCGGCGCTGATCACGGCGCAGCTTTTGTTTCTCGAAGCCGAGAATCCGAACAAGGAAATCGCTTTTTATATCAACAGCCCGGGTGGTCTGGTGACTTCCGGCCTGGCGATCTACGACACCATGCAGTATATCCGCCCGAAAGTGGCCACCCTGTGCATCGGCCAGGCCGCCTCGATGGGGTCGCTGCTGCTTGCTGCGGGCGAAAAAGGCATGCGCTATTCGCTGCCGAATAGCCGCATCATGGTGCATCAGCCTTCGGGCGGCTATCAGGGCGCGGCGGCGGATATCGAAATCCATGCCCGCGAAATCCTGCAATTGCGCGCCCGGCTCAATGATATCTACGCCCTGCATACCGGCCAGACGCTGGAAGCGATCGAAGCGGCAATGGAACGAGATAATTTCATGACCGCCGAGCAGGCCAAGACCTTCGGCATTGTTGACGAAGTGGTGGCCAAGCGCGTGGTGCCGGACGACGCCAAGAAGTGAGGCCGGCTGCGGCGGAATCCGGCGGTGTGGCATTTGCCAACCGGCCTGGCCGCGTTAACTTTCTGCTTTGGTTACAAGCAAGGCTGGCATGATCCGGCGATGTTCTGCTGGCCCCGCAAGGGGTGGCCCCGCATGGGGTGCCGGAGCGTTGTGCGCGGCGTAAGGCTTCCTTATTATGTTGATTCGATGAAACCCCACCGGCTTGTTCGGCGGGCGACGGGCGATCCGGCAAGCCGGAGCGGCCAGAAGACGGAGTAGGCATGACCAAGCTCAGCGGCGGCGATTCCAAGAACACCCTGTATTGTTCTTTCTGCGGCAAGAGCCAGCATGAGGTGCGCAAGCTGATTGCCGGCCCAACGGTTTTCATCTGCGACGAATGCGTTGAACTCTGCATGGATATCATCCGCGAGGAGCATAAATCCGCGCTGGTGAAGACCCGTGACGGCGTGCCGACGCCGCAGGAAATCTGCAAGGTGCTGGACGATTATGTGATCGGCCAGACCCATGCCAAGAAGGTGCTGGCTGTGGCGGTGCATAACCACTACAAGCGCATCGGGCATGGCACCAAGGGTAATGAGGTCGAACTCGCCAAGTCCAACATCCTGCTGGTCGGCCCCACCGGCTGCGGCAAGACCCTGCTGGCGCAGAC